>NZ_KQ758903.1:0-243899 GCF_001466665.1 Dehalogenimonas alkenigignens
GCGAATCCAGTTGTCATGCCCCGGCTGCAGCGCGCGCCTGGGCAAGGCACACAGGTATTGCCCGGGCTGCGGGCAGCCGGTCGAGAAGGCAGTCGCCCAAGAGAGAGAGCATCACCGTTACCGGACGCTGCCGGTGGATAAGACCACGCTTTCCCTACTCAAGGAGTACCTCGGTCGCGGCGGCGCTGTCGAGAGAAATGGCGAAAAGTGCCTTTTTGATCTTCGTCGTAACCGTGCCTGGCAGATCGTGACAGAGTGTGCCGAGCGCGCAGGCCTTCCGCGCCTGGTGAACGCCGAAAGTGGCAAGACTCACAATGTCAGCCCCCACCGGCTGCGGGATGCTTTTGCCGTCCATGCGGTGAAGGCGGACGACTCGGGCGACGGGCTGCGGCTGCTGCAGGAGCACCTGGGCCACCGGAGCATTGTCACCACTATGAAATACCGCAAGGTTTCCGGTGAAGAGCAAAAAGAGTGGTATCGGAGACTGTGGAATGGAGGAAAAGCAAATGGGTAGGTATACCAACCATGAAGAGTTCGGGGTGAACGCCCCGATCAACTACCGCGAGGACACGACCAGCGATTCTTTCCTTGAAGGCATGTCGGCGATCGCGCCTCCCGGCATGCGACCGAAAAGAAGCCGCGGGGAGAAGTTCGAGGAAAAGACCGATTTCAAGGCCTCGGCCAGGTGGCACCGCAACTTCGACCTGGCCATGTTCGGCGGATCGGATATCGGGGACACCGACTTTGAGAACAAGCAGCTGGGTCTTGAGAGCAAGCGGAACGGCATCAAACGGATCCCCGGGAGGCGGTAATGGCCGGCCAGGTGAAAATAACTATCAAAGACAGAGAATGGATCGCCGCCGTGGCGGCCGCCCCCTGGGAACTTACTCAGGGCTTGGGTGGTCTGCCTGGGCTGCCCGCGGCGACCGGGATGTTCTTTGATTTGGGATACTCTCGGATTGTTGAAGTGACCACGGCACCGATGTTTTTCTCACTCGATATCGCTTTCCTTTCCGAGGATTTCGTAGTGATTGACATCTACCGCGACATTTTGCCCGGGTACCTGGTGACTTCGGCTTTACCGGCACGGTTCTTCATCGAGGTGAATGCCGGCGAGTTGGAAGGAATCGAGGTTGGCGACAAGGCCTCGGTCAGCTGGCTTCCACTCCAGGAAACGCCGCCCATGGCGCCAGATTGGGCAAGTTCCATTGCTCTACTCGGCGGTTCCCTGGCAGCCGGGGTGTTTCTGATCGGCTTGTCCCGCCATTTCGCCGATACTGTTGTCGGCTCTTCAGGATCAGAATTGCCGACAGCCGCTGGGGACCAGTCAGCCAAATGCGAGATCGTGAAACCTCGGAGCTACGACCTGATGAGCTGGGTCGGCGCGCCGGTGCCGGACTACAGCTTTTCCATCGAGCCGGAAGCCAAAGAACGCCGCATCGATGAGGTCTTAAAGCAACTCAAAGATGGCGTCGACGGCATCCAGTCAAGCAGCCATTTCCGGAACTTCCTGCTTACCATGTCGAAGTTCCACGACTACTCCATCGGCAACCTGATTCTCATCGCCTCTCAGAATCCTAACGCTACCCGGGTGGCCGGCTTCAACACTTGGAAAGATCTCGGCCGCTGGGTGATGAAAGGTGAGAAGGGAATTGCCATCCTGGCACCGTGCCTGCCATCGAAATCGAGTCTGAAAACCGAGCCATCAGGCGAAGATGAATGCCGGAAAGATGACGAGGAAACAGAGAAGCGGGAGCTGCTGCGGCCAATCTATTTCAAGGTGGTCTATGTTTTCGATGTCAGTCAGACCGAAGGCAAACCGCTGCCCGAATTCGATGTTCCGGTGCTCACCGGCGAAGCCAATGAGGAGCTATTCGACGATATTACGCATCTCGTCAGGAGTGAAGGCGTGCACGTCGGGTTTGACTCTAAGCCGTACCAGGATCCGGCCATAAAGGGTTTCTTCTCCGGCAAGGAAATCTGGGTCAGGCCTGAGGAATCGCGGGCCCAACAGTTGAAGACGCTTATCCACGAGGTGGCTCACTACTATTCCGAAGGAGTCTTCCACATTCCGAGGCGAGATGCCGAAACCATCGCCGAAAGCGTTGCCTTTGCCATCGGCGCCCACTTCGGCTTCGATACCGGTACCAGGTCCTTCCCCTACGTCGCTCTCTGGGCGCAGGATAAGAAGGTCCTTGAACGGAATCTGGCCTCGATCCGCCAGGTGACCACCAGAATCATCGAAGGCCTCGAATCCCTGGCAAAAAAGCCGGCAGGGGTGGTATAGGCCGCGCCAATGGAGATGGAGTTGAGACCGAGTCGGGGCGGTTTCCTTCGGCCGTTCGGCTGCGGTTGGTTCATCCGGGAGTACCTCCTGGGAAACGGGCCGGAGGGTTCGCCGCGGATCGACCGGGAGCGCGGCGCGCCGCAGGCAGACATCAACTACGAATACAAGGAAGCGCTAGCCAGGGCGACGGCAAGGGAGAGGTCCGAACGGATCATCAGCAAGCAAGTGGTCCGGGGCGTAGATGTCACCGAGGAATATGCCGAAGAAATCTACCAGAAGCAGCTCAAGAGGGTTTCACGGAAGTTCACCCACATGCGGTATCACTCATTCTTGATGTATTTCGGCGTGCTCAAGAGGTTGGGGTGGGTGGAGGCGACCGAAAGGATGGAACCGTCGGCAATTCAAGACAATTACCCCGATGCCCCGGAGCGGACATATTACCGACTGACCCGGGTAGGAATCTCGGCCGATGACCGGTCTTGGGCGAATCCACTATTCACTTTGTATCCCGAAATCGGACCGAACCACCTGAAAAACAATTGACCACAAAAAGCTATCTCGAACCGCAAGATATTGGCTGCTTGATTAGCGCCGCCGACAATTTACGCGACAGGCTGCTGGCCACCATGTTATTCCATCTTGGCTGCCGGATTTCAGAAGCGTTGGGAATAACGGTCGATGACATCGACCTCGACGGTAGGGCCGTCACGATTAAGCACTTGAAATCCCGCATCAAGCTGAAATGTCCTAAATGTGGCTCTGCTCTCGGCCTGGCAACCGTTTTCTGCCCGAAATGCGGGGACAAGGTAGAGGCAGCGGTCAAAGAGCTGAGAGAGCATCGCAGGCAACGGGTGCTGCCGCTGGACTGCGACCTCGTCACCCTGCTCCGGGAATATATCTCCAACGGGAGCCTGGTATGTCGAAACGGGAAGCACCTCCTTTTCGGAATCAACAGGCACAGAGCCTGGCAAGTTATCAAAACCCTCGCCGAGAAAGCTCAGTTGCCGAGGATCATCAACAACGAATCAGGCAAGGTTCATCACGTTTCACCGCACAAGCTTAGGGACGCCTTCGCCGTCCACGCAGTCAAACACAACGACACCGGCGACGGTCTGAGAATGCTTCAGGAACATCTTGGTCACCAGAGCTTCAACACTACGGCACGGTATCGTAAAGTCGCCGGTGAGGAGCATCGGCGTTGGTACGACGACCTCTGGAAGGATGGTGACCCTGCTAAAGCCTAAGTGGGGCACTTCCTTTTGAGCATCTCGCTGGGGGATGCTGCACATTCGCAGATATTGTTGCGAGGCTATTAAACAAACTCTTGCTTGCCTAGCAATTGTTCGAGCCAATTTTTATGAAACATCGGAATAAAAACCTGCGCGTACCACGTTGAACACAAAACCACGTAACATCTTTATTACGAGTAAATAGCATGTTTAAATCACAATATCCATCAGTCCCACGGTGTTGTGCTCAGACAGGAAAGAGTCATCCGGACCAAATGCCCACATAACCTCGTTGTTGCCCTTAACCAAAATGCGGTGTGTTAAGTCTCCAGGATTTGATTTACGTTTGAATTTCAATTGTAGTAATACCATCATTTTCACTTCCTGACACCAAGACACCGGTAGGATTAGTATCCAATGAATGAGTTCCCGTGAAGTCGATATGCATAAATTCATTGAAGACGACTTGCCCATTTTGAACAAACCCAATAAACGTGTCAGAATCCCCAGCATGTGCATCGGAAGAAAGTGACAACGCGGCCCAGCCAGTTGTCCGAGCTTTGAGTCCAATATATACGTAGGTGGTATCAGAGCTCCAACTAAGGTTAAATATATCATTGTAAATCTGGGTCTTTTGGTATTTACCTGGTGGAAAATCGAGCGATCCAGAAGATGCACTTGTCGTAAGGATGGGTTGGCTGTTGGTATCTCGGGTGTTGTGCTTGAGCTATTACAGCCGGCCAAAATTGAAACCGAAATGAGCGATGCTAATGCGGCGAGAGTTGTTGGCACCAGGGTTTTGAACACGAGTGCGACTTTATTGCCATTATTCTTTAAACCTCAATGAGTGTTAGATTCGAGTTTTCACACACTCTAACCGTAGGCTACCCTATTAGTTGGTATACTTGGAAGTGCTTAGATTCCAATTCCATCAGGCTCATATCCCAATCAAAGATGAGCAAACTATTTTGCATTCCTGAATGACTCAGAAGTCGTCGCCCATCTTTGGAAACGACACTTTCTCCACCGATCCAATCAACGTTCTTTTCAGTGCCGGTGCGATTGCATACCCAGAGCGGGATACTGGCCTCTAATGTTCGCCTCTCCCAGCGGTCACCCGGACCATATTTCGCACCCCATGCGGCGGGACATATTAACAACTGGGCGCCTTTGTCCTTATGTTGCATCGCTAACTGACCTTCATAAATATCCGCGCAAATTAGAATACCAACATTCACTCCGTCTATTAAGACCGGTTGAATCGTCTCTCCTGGAGTTGACCAGCCTTCTTCTAAACCTGGATGAACCATAATTTTCCGGTGCTTTCCGGCAATCTTTCCCATTGAATCGATGACATAAGCCGTGTTATGTAAGTTCCCAGTTGCAGCGTCGCGCTCCGGTTGGCAAATGATAAGGTTCAACTTCCTTGATGATGCTAGGGTTTGCAGCCTTCCTAACCATTCATCCGATGCGGAAGGTATCCAGTCGGTGCCGACAACATCGGAGAAAAAGTAACCGCAAACGGCTAATTCAGGGGTAATGATCCAGGTGGCTCCCAAATCGGCCGATCTCAGTATTCCCATTTCAATTAGCTTTCGGTTATGGGTTATTTCGCCCGGTTTAGGACTTATATGCAACAAACTCACACGTGTCAACATTTCTCACACTCGCACCCGGTAACCAGATCGGCAACCCCAATTACCTTTTCGTTGGCGTAGTTTCCAGTCAGGATGATTTCGGTCTTGCCATGATCAACTTTCAACAATTCCAAGATTCGTTCCCCTGAAATTCTTTGCTCGCCCCTGCTTAAGACTTGGTCGAAAACCACCACATCGAAATTCTCGCCCCCAGCATTCAAGAATGTACTATCGGAGTCGAGAAGAGAGAATTTGTCGCTTGAATCTACCAAGTCAACAACGACACCAGGCAACCGATTCAGTGTTCCCGACCTGGTAATGTCTTCGGCAGAAGCGCTACCAAAAAAGACGATATGCACTTTAAGACCGTAACCTGCTGCCCTGATCGCGGTTCCGATGGCCGCCGAAGTCTCAACATGACCTTCACCGAGAAACACCTGGATCATGCCTTTCCGTTCGGTCATCGCCACATCTCAATCAAGGAGTTTATTCCCATATGCTACCCTCGTTATAGACAACCATGACCGACAGCCAGTTGAACTTCATTCCAGCCACCGTGCCAAGTGAAGTCTGAGTAACGTGCTCATCTTCCAACGTCAGGTTTTCGAATACCGTCACTCTAGAAGTCGGCTTGACTTCTTGGGCCAACAAAAAGCGAGCCGTTAGCGACGGCATCTGACGGACGCCAGACAGGATGATCAGGTTCAAGCCATTGGACAGCGCCTGCACCATCCGTTTCCGTTTCAATCTAAGGTCTCTGCCGCCATCCCTGGGCAACGGATGATAGGTGATAATGGCTGAATCAGCCAGGGATATTTTGGCCTTGGCCGCTGCCAACTGGACAGAACTGATCCCGGGAACGACTTGAACGTCGAAACCGTCAAAAGTCGAAAGCAACTCGTTAAGACCAGCCGGCGCCACCAATGGATCTCCGGTTTTAAGTACTACCACCGTCGAACCGTTTTTAGTCGCCTGAATTGCTGCCTGGTCGGGAATCTCCAAGTAATTATGGCATTCCTGGAGGAATATCCTTTGATTTCGTACCAGGCTCGCTACCGGCCTAAAATCCTGTTCCCAGCCGACGAGGATATCGGCAGAGATCACCAGTTCCCGCACTCTTCTTGAGACCCAATCGGGTGAGCCCGGTCCGACACCAACGATATATACTTTGCTTTTATCCACTAGGGATTCCTTTAAAAGTCGCCGTCTTGTTGAATATTTCAGGATAGAATAATTCAGCCAGCTTTTCGATTCCCTCCACCATCCGGGGGCCGGGGCGACTGATCAGGTCGCTGCTCACACCATAAATACGGCCTGTCTGCCTCGCCTTGGTCCCGGCAATAGCAGGCTCTTTACGAGCAATCTCTAAAGGTTCTTGGGGATTTGCTAAGTATCCCGTCTCTGCAATGATAATATCCGGATCGCTTTTAACAACGTCAGTAAACGTCGGGTAGGGATAATAATCGCCGAAATCCCGACCGACGTTGTAGCCACCGGCAATATCGGTAAGAGTGTCTCCGATAGTTTTAGCGCCGAAGGTTTTCCAAGTGCTTGATTCATGCAGATAAAAAACCCGAGGCCGGTCCTTTGCTTTCACCCGAGCGACCTTTGAGCTCACAAAGCAGAGCCGGCTTCTAATCGATATCTCAAGTCCGGCAGCGGCTTGGTCTTTACCAACACACCAACCAATGATTCTAATAGCTTTAATCATCTCTTCAATGGTGTTTGCCTCAAGAACAATCACCGGGCAACCTATTCTTTCAAGATCAGACAGCAAACCTTTTAAATGGATAGCAGCGGCGATGATCAGATCGGGTTTGCTTTCTCGGATGAGATCAAGGTCAACCGTGCTAAAGCCGCTGACTTTAGGTTTGGACCTGGCATCCAACGGATAGTCACAATAATCGGTAACCCCGTACAGGTTATTTTCGGCCCCGAGCGCGTAGACGATTTCGGTACTGCTGGGGGCAAGCGAGACAATCCGGGTTTTGGGGACTTCCAGCCACATCTGACGGCCGGCCTGGTCGGTGATCACAAGCTGGTTATTTAAGACTGTATTCATTATTTTTTCAGACCGCCTTCCAGATGATAGTTGGGGTCCTTGGCCAGTTGTTTTCCAAAGGCTATTTTACAGGCCTTGGTAACCGTGCTGGCCATAAGTTCCCCTAGTTTGGTGTGGCCGCCGGCGTACCGGCATTTGAATTCGCTGCCCGAAACAACAATTATCTGGTCGGTGCCGGTGCCGGTTGCCTGGAGGGTGGGATTGAATGAACTATGGATACCCAAATCCTGCAAGGCGACGTCTTTGGCTTCGGTGGCCGTAATAAAACTCGATGCCATAGTTCCCAGGGATAGTCTGGCGTTGGTGGTTAGAACGATATTGATCGTACCGCACGGCTGATATTTGCCTTCTACCTCTGTACCGCAGGCTTTGTCTACTCCAGCCCGCATAGCATTGTGGCGGAAACCCGCGGTGACCCAGGAATGTACCCAAAAGTTCTGAAAACTCTCGGAGGCCTGTGACATGTCTTTCATGTCCACCCCGGTGGCCAGCGTCGTGACTTCCCTGGTGGGCACACCGTAACGATCAGCGATCACTTTTACCAGATCCTTCAGGTAGTTATCGTAGCTCAGGTCATGAAAATGTAGGTGATCGCACAGATCTTTGGGCATATAGGAGTTGCAGACAAGTTTAATGCGCCGATATCCCCCATCACCCGAGAGGGACGCGTGCGGTTCATCAAACCGTATCACCAGAGTGTTGGCATCGGTATTCCAGGCTCGGTGGGTTACAATTTCGGTTGAGCCACCAGGAAAAACACCTGCCTCGGCGGTACCAGTAACCATCACTGAAGGTCCGAAATTGGGGTTTACCATCGCGAATAAACCTCTGATTCAGCCCGCACTTTTTGGACAATTTCGGAAAGCGTCTGCACTGCCCTTTTGATATCCTCGTCCGTAGTGTGTTTGCCCAGCGATAATCTTATGGAACAGTTGGCCAAATCACGGTCGAGCCCGGTTGCCAGGAGCACATATGGGGCTTCGTGTGTCGCCGAGCTGCAGGCCGATCCTGTGGACACGCAGATGCCTCGCTTGGCTAGTTCCCCCGAGAGATACTCTCCCTCCATGCCCTCAATGCTGACATTCACATTTCCGGGCAGACGCTTATCGGGATGGCCGTTAAGGCGCGAGCCGGGAACAGAAGTCATGATCCCGGCTATAAGATCCCGGCTCATCTTTCTAAGGCAAAATTCCTCTCCGGCTGATTCATACCTGGCGATCTCGGCAGCGGCGCCCATGCCTACGATCGCCGGGACATTTTCGGTACCCGATCGGAGCCCTTCCTCCTGACCACCTCCGAAAATAATCGGCGACAGCGCCACGCTTCCCCGGGCATACAGGGCGCCAACGCCCTTCGGGCCGTAAAACTTATGGGCGGACAGCGACATCAGGTCGATATCACTTCTCTCGACATCGATAGGAAGATGCCCTACTGCCTGGACGGCATCGGTGTGAAACAGGACCCCAAGTTTCTGACAGATGGCGCCAATCTCAGCTACCGGCTCGATCGTGCCGATGACGTTGTTGGCAGTCATGATACTGACAAGGATGGTGTCTGGCCTGATCGCATCCCTGACGTTTTCGGGAGCCACTATTCCGAAAGGATCGACCTCAAGATAGGTCACTTCAAATCCGTTTCGCTCAAGATTCCGGCAGGCTTCTAGCACAGCATGGTGCTCGATTTGTGAAGTGATGACATGCCGCCCCTTAGATACGTTGGCTCCCGCCACACCCAAAATGGCCAGATTATCTGCCTCAGTGCCGCCGCTGGTGAAAATAACTTCGTTTGGTTGGCAGTTAATGAGCTGGGCAACTTGTTCCCGCGCCCTCTCGACCGCTTCCCTGGCCCGGCGGCCCAAGGGATGAATCGAAGACGGATTGCCGTAATCATAGTAAAAATACGGTAGCATCGCTGCCACCGCCTCAGGATCGACAGCCGTTCCGGCGGCATGATCAAGATAGATCACGTCGTCTAAGTGCCTATCGGGATTATTTAATCGGATATCGTTTTCCTTTTAACAGGCACGAGGCCGGGCCTGAGATTTTTTAACGTTATAGGCAACGACCGCCGCGTCGATGTCCTTACCAAGGCCTTCCACTTCTTTCAACTGATCCTGGGACAGTTTGGCGTATTCTTCATTCATCGCCGAGAAAGCGATGAGCTGTACCCCAAGTTTGCGTTCGAGCGCCCGGACTTTATCCAGCGCAGCATCATCAAGGGGTTTGACCGGGATCTTTACGAAGCAATGGGCTAATTCTTTGGCCATTTCCAACCTCCAAGCGCTTAAAATACGTAAAATGCCAGCCAGAGGACACTTGCACTGAGTGCGATATCGGTGGCGGCCATGAACCAGAAGAGATGCACCGCATGACCGATTACACCTGGGGCCAGGGGCAGATCGGCATCTCCCAGGGCGTAGTGGGCGTTTCGATCGAGTCTGACCTCAAGGGCACCGGCAGCAGCCGCCATCGGCCAACCCCCGTTCGGGCTTTCGGTTTTAGCGTGGTCCCGCATCGTAATGTGCCAGGCCTTTTTCGAGTTCAGACCGGTAAGCCAGGCTGCGGTGATAAAGAAGAATGCAGTCAGCCTGGCCGGGATAAAGTTAACGACGTCATCGAAAATGGCGGCGAATTTTCCAAGGTATTCGTACTGCCCCCGGTGGCCCAGCATGCCGTCAAGGGTATTGGCTACCCGGTAGGCCACGGCGCCGGGCACTCCAAGGATGAGAAAATAGAATAAGGGAGCAACCAAAAAATCCGATGCATTCTCGGCCAGGGATCTGACGGTCGAAGACACGATTGGTGGGACTGTTTCATCAAGCGATCCTCGTTCAACCGTGGTAAGCAGATAGCGGATCTTCTTGTCGGCGTTCTCAATCTGTAAGTCGCTACCCTTGAGATATTTTTCCACTAACAGCGACATCTGGCCATTGAATTTAAGGCAGAATGTCGGCTTCAGGATGATTACCCCGATTAGGAGATAAAGGACGATATTTAAACCTTTCAACAAGCTCAAGAGCCAATAGGTGATGCCACCAAAAAAGGCGATCAGGATAAGGGAAGCAAACATGCCAAAAACGAATTGCAGGGTGTGGTTCTTGATCCCAAGCCCGATCTTTTCTACGACAGAGATCGCTCGCCCGATCCAGACGGTGAGGTGGACGGCTGCCGGGGGTTCGGCAATCACCAAGTCTAACAGCACCGCACCTAAGAGAATCCAGATGTCGTAACTCACGGATATATCCCTGCTTCAGCTGCCTTCAGAAATCTATGCCTTTCCTGGCAAAAATACCTTTGTCGTATGGATGCTTGATTTTGTGAAAAACACACACCTGGTCAGCGCGTTCTAGAATCCTTTTATCGG
Organism: Dehalogenimonas alkenigignens; assembly: GCF_001466665.1. NCBI lineage: Bacteria > Bacillati > Chloroflexota > Dehalococcoidia > Dehalococcoidales > Dehalococcoidaceae > Dehalogenimonas > Dehalogenimonas alkenigignens. Next base: position 10,579 of record NZ_KQ758903.1, read on the forward strand.
CAGTTTTACCGGTAAGAATCATTGACATCCCGTTTGGCTTGGAAACCATCAGTTTCACAATGTCGTCGGCTAAAATCAGACCGTAATACTGGGCATTGATAATCTCGTCGAGAATCACCAGGTCAAAACGGCCTGACTTTAAAATAGCTCCGGAGTATTCTAAAGCCTGCCGGGCTAGCACCTTGTCCTGGGTCTCGGCATCAGCACCGCTTAAAAAGCCGCTGCGGCCGAAAACGGCGTATTCGACCCCCAGGTTTTCCAGGGATCTGTATTCCGCACCTTTCCGTTTGCCTTTCATGAAGAAAACGACGCCTACTCTTTGCCCCAGAGCCTTGGCTCTAAGCACCTCGCCCATCGCTGCCGAGGTCTTGCCGCGCCCGTCCCCATGAAACACGTGTATTTTGCCAACCGTAGTCATTGGATTCGGCATCAAACCGCCTCAACCATACCATTGCTTTGGAAATATCTCTGGGCTACCTCGACGCACTCCGGCCCGGTGCACAATACCTGAGCATCGCGGCTGGTGTCGCGGTAGGCAGTGACTCCTTTTAAACCTAAATCATAGGCTTTCAAAAACATGGACTTGATGTCTTCCACGGTAGCACTTTTTGGAAAATTAACCGTCTGAGAAATGGCATTGTCGATGTGTCTCTGGAAAACTGCCTGCATCCGAATGCACCACTCTGGATCAATGTCCCGGGCAGTAACGAAAAGCTGGCGGAAAGGCTCGGGGATTCTTTGGCAGTTGACTGGGCTCACCCCGGACAGGAGTTCCTCAACGAGTTTGGAGTTGAAGAACCCAAATTTTTTGGCGATTTGTTCAAAGGCTTGGTTAATATCCAATAGACGCTCACCGTCGAGAATATTGCGTACCATGACCATGGCGTATATTGGATGAATGCCGCAAGAAGTATTGGCCAGGATGCTGGTCGTACCGGTATTGGTGAAGGTCAGGCAGGAGGCATGGCGCATCGGGTGACCATCCTGACGATCAAAAACGCTCCCAGTGAATGCCGGAAAAGTCCCCCGTTCCCTAGCCAGGTTCTCGCTGGCTTCGTAGGTTTTTGTGCGGACAAACCACATTAGTTCATCGGCTATTTCCAGCGCTTGGTCAGAATCGTAACGGATGCCAAGTTTGATCAGGAGTTCTGCAAAACCCATGAGCCCTAAGCCGATTTTCCGAGTGGCTCTCGATGCCTTTTCGACGTCGCCAAGCGGATAAAGATTAACATCGAGAACGTTGTCCAAAAACCTCACCGCTTTCGGAATAACATCTCCCAGCCGCAGGTAATCGATCGAAGGTTTCTCACTATCCTCTGAAACCATGAGCGACAGGTTTATCGTTCCCAGGGTAGCGGATTCGAAAGGCACCAGGAGCTGGCCACCGCAGGGATCCGTCGTCTCGAAATTACCCAACTGGGGGGTGGGGTTGCTGTCATTTATCCGATCGATGAACATGATCCCCGGGTCTCCGGTCTCCCAGGCGCCTTCTGCAATGCTGTCCATAATTACCCTGGCAGGGATTTCTCCAGTTACCACACCGTTACGGGGATTAATCAGTTGACAATATTTTCCATGCCTGACCCGATCAACAAAGTCATCAGTGATCTCGATATTCGTGGCAAAATTGGCTGAGGCCGACCCATCTCGCTTAGCCTGAATGAACTTGAGGATATCTGGGTGGTTGACCGGTAGGCTTGCGGAGTTACAGCCACAGCGCACCCCCGCCTGTCGTATGTAATTGGTCGCTTCGGAAAACACCTTGATCAGTTTGACCGGCCCTCCGGCAGAGCTCAGATTTCCGGACACCAGGTCACCTTCCGGCCTGATGTGCCCGAAGGAAAACCCGGTACCACCGCCGAATTTATGGATGGTCATCGCTTTAACCAAGGCACAACTTATACCTTCAATCGAATCCTCAACAGGCAGCACGAAACACGACGATAACAGCCCCCTTTCGCGACCGGCGTTTAAAAGGGTCGGCGAATTGGGCAGGAATTCAAGTCCGGTCATCATCCGATAGAACTCATCCGCCCATGCCGTTTCGTCTGTCTTATAACGCCTTTCTACCGAAGCGATGACGTTGGCTACCCGGCGGAACATGTCCTCGGGCGTCTCGATAATGTTTCCACCCTCATCCTTTTTAAGATAGCGCTTGTTTAAAATAATGCGGGCGTTTTGGCTAAGTTCCATCTTTTACGACACCACCACTGGTTTCCATTGGCCGCTTTTCTCTTCTGAGGTGACCGTTGTCACGTTGTTGAGATAAAGTTTTGCCATTCTGGCGGCGTTTTCAACCTGCTCGCGGGTCGCCGAATGCCACGGCGCCTTGGGTACGGCGAAATAAGATGTCACGCGGAAGAGAATGTTCTTATCGATCCCGGCAATAAATTTTGCCAGTTGCTTTATATCAGGCTCTTCCACGATACCCGGAATGTACGCTATCTCGGCCTGTAACTTCTTACCGTTGTCAAAAATGTGTTTGAAATTGGTCATGATCGTTTCGTTCGTTTGCCCGGTATATCTTTTGTGGGCTGCTTTGAAGTAAGTTTTGAAGCTGAATACTACCTCATCGATATCTTTCAGGTCGCCCACCTTAAGCCCGTTGGTTAGAAGAATCTGTTGACTATGGTCTCTCTCATGGAGGGATGCCGCCAAGGCCGGCAGTTCGGGATCCATGATAGCCTCTTGCCCCATAAAAATAGTGTATTTCGGATCGAGGCCTTGGGTTTTATGCAGGACCTCTGCCAGAGTAAAAAAGTGGGTTGGCGGCTCGGCTGGGGCGGCATGAGACAACTGTTCAACCGCATTCTCATTCAGTCCCAAGTCATGAATCTCAAAATTCTTGTAGCAGCCAAGGCAATGGAGATTGCAGCCCCAAAAATGGAGGTCTAAAATCCGAAAAGATGGTTCATAGGTGATGTGGTAGACATTCATAACGCTTAACAGGTTTCTTTGGAATTTCGGATGCTTGTCGCTATTGCCTCCTGGGTCGAACGGATTACAGAAAGCGCCATCATCTCACCCATAATCGTATGGCCCTGGACGTACTGGCACTTTTCTCCAAAACCTGAAGCCACAATCACCTGGTCGGTGCCAGTCCCGGTAGCCAGCCACTCCGGGTGCTTGGAACTCCTGATGTCGAGTTCCTGGAGAGCCACATTTTTGGCTTCGGTAACGGTGATGACCGACGACACCAAAGCCCCAGGGTCTAACGTCCCATTGGTCACCATGACGTGGCAGATCGTGCCAAAGGGAATGAACTGTCCTTTCCTCTCCATGCCCACTGATTTATCGCGGCCAATCCGGACAGCGTTGTGGCGTACACCCGCGGTGGTGAAACAGGCGACCCACAACTCCTCGTAGCGCTCTACCGCCCACGCTAAATTCCCCATCGGCACACCGGTGGAGAGGAAGGCAGTGTCCCTGATGTCCACCCTGTGTTCTGTGAGGATGTCTTTCAGCAGTTGCTCATAGTAGTAGAAATGATCTTTACTCTGATCATGCATGTATAGTCCGAGTTCGTCGGGGATGTGGCAGTTAAAAAGTATTTTCGCTTTGACTAACCCATGACGACTGCTGATGACATTTCTAGCCTCGTCAAATTTTATGGCAAAGACATTGTTGGGTACGCCAAGCGCCGTATAATAAATGGTCTCGGCAGAAAGACCTTCGAGTTCGGTTACAGGGCGTCTTTCGATCGCTGAAACTGGCATAAATACCCCTTTCAATACAGCCGGATTACTTCATATAGCAGGTCGGCTTTGGTGAGTTCTCTTTTGGTCTGCTGAGTACTGTAGACATTGGCAAGGTGTTGTTTGGCGATGCCGACCGCTTCTTTCATCTCTGCCGGCTCAGGTGCCCGCCAGGGATTATCCCCGGATTCAAAATAAGCATCTATGCGGTATGGAATGCTTTTATCAACCGAACTAATGAACCTGGCAATCTTCTCAGTCTCATCAAACCCAATATACCCGGGGATAAAGACGCTCTCGGCTTTCAAAAGGACACTAGAATCATGGTACCGCTTGAAATTTTCAAGGACGAACGAGTTCGAAAGACCGGTATATTCTTGGTAGATTCGAGGCGTCACCGCCTTGAGACTGACTATCACCTCGTCAATATTGGCCGTGTCCGCCTTGGCCACTCCGTTAGTATGAAGCACTACCCTTGCGTTCCGGCCCTTTAAATAGCGGCAGATCTCCGGTAGCGTCGGATCAAGCGATGCTTCCTGGCCTTCAAAGGCTACCTCGGCAAGTTCCACTTTTTCCAGGATGGTTATGAGTTCATCAAATGAAAGCGATCCCGCCGGAGTCTGCGGCGGCCTGAGCCGGGGATCCCGGAAGACCACGTCTAGGTTTTCCTCCAGTGCCATGCAGTTGATTTCTTTATGGCATAGACACCCTTTACATTTTAAGTTGCAGCCCCAGTGAAACAGATAAGCCTTTTTAATCGCCGGCGCGTAGGCGATGTGATAGACGTGCGTCAGGCTTCTTTTCAGGGCGCTTAAACTGGGTGTAAATTCGGTCAGGGTAGCCATGCGTTGTTCCTTATCGATAAAGATCTATGTTCTAAATCAGGTTTGTCCTAAGACTCATATTTAAAAAATTCGGCAAGCCCGGCGGTGAACCCCGATTACACCCGAGGAGCCCACGGGAAGGGTTTCACAGCTTATTAAGCCAGACTGAGTCGCGCAGTCAGGCACCCCGGTTTCCCCCACCACAAAGCTTGCCGCGGAATCATCAATTCTTTTCCTTCCTTACTACCATGCAGGATATCCAATGGAAATTGCCAGCGGCCACTTCTGATAGAGTAAGAGTGCGGACTTGTTCATCCGCACATCCCATGCATTCACCCACCACTGTTTCAGTGTTTTTCGAGATCCGATTCTTCAGAAGGAAAGATGCCGTCTGAGACAAGGTCTGTTCAATGTCACTTAAAACAATCAAATTGTAACCGTTGCGAAAAGACCGGATCATCCGCTGCCTTTTCCGCATCAGGTCATTTTGGTCTATATTGCCTTGGGGATCGGGAGCGTAAACCACCAGCAGCGAATCCTCGAGTGATATGCAAGCTGCCGCAGCGAGGAGTTGCAGGCTCGAGATGGCAGGAACTAGCTCGATTTTGTAGCAAGGAAACAGTTTTTCGAAATCATGACTGGCAGGGTAGGTAGTGGGATCATCCTGGATTAATACCGCCACATCTTGATTACTTATTAGCCCCAGTTCCCAACTTTGGTATTGAACATTCTGATAAGTCGACGCATCCTGCTGCAAAACGACTTTTTGCTTCAAATTAAGTCCGAGTTCTCTAAGCGACCGCGGCCATCCGATGACGATTTGGCTTTCATCAAGCGATCTCTCTGATATCGGAGTAATGAACTCACCATTGCCCGGGCCTGTGCCGATTATCGACACCCCAACTTTGTTGGGTTGAGACAGGTCCCAACAACCCGCCGCCTTAGACAACCCGTTCCACTTCATGCAGGATTTCCTTTTTCACACCCTGGCAGCCCGATACGTTGGTCAGGTAACGGCTTACTCGCTCAACAGCCTCTGCAACTTCTTCCGGTTTTGTTTTCCGCCACTTGTTTTCCCCTGCCGGAAAATAAGGCAAGACGTAGTAGGGGATATTCCGGTCGATTCCGGCGATAAATTGGGCGATACGCTCAATTTCGGCGATCTCCACTAGTCCAGGAATCAAAATCGAAGCCGCGGTTAGTCTAACCCCGGAACGGGCGTACCTAATGAAGTTATTCTTTACCGGCTCAGCTGATCTGCCGGTATACCACTGGTGAAGTTCCTCCGTGATGGCTTTGATACCCACTTCAACCGAATCAGTGTCGTCCATTGATGGCATCTTGAAGCCGTTTGTGTAAAGGACGTTTTCTGAGTTGAACTGCTCATGGAAAGCTTTGGTGATCGCCGCGTAATTCGGATCGAGAGTTGCTTCTTCGCCAGTGAGATATATTCGTCTGGGATTGAGTTCATCAAGTCGATCAAGCACTTGATCCAGGTCTAACAGGCGCTCCGGCGCATTCGGAGCATTTGCAAAGTATTTTTGGTCATCATCTTTAAGGAGGTGATCGTAGATACCTTCCTTGCACAAACATCCCAAACAGGCCATGTTGCAGCCCCAGAAACGTAGTGAAACACTGTCGGTGGCTGGAGTATGAGTGATATGGTAGATATTGGTTTTCAAATTTATACCATTGAGTTGGATAATAACGCGGTTTCTTCGCCATATTCGGGTTTATCGATAAGTGAACAATTGTCAATTTCGAGATACCAGAAGGGCGATACAGTTGGTTTGCCATCGTATAGGCCGCATTCTTTGAAGACAACCTTCTGTTGTCCTAAAGCAAGCCGCTTTTTAAAGATCGGCCCGTCAACAGTTAGTGTATGGTACAAACCTACCTTACCATCGGTTGAGGTGACATATAGTGATTTAAGTTCATCCAGCAAATCTCGGTCGAGAGTTCTCCCGAGCCAACTTCTACCTAATTTCGAATTATCCGCGGCGATGATCAGACTCACAAATCCGGAATCTATGAGATCGTTTATGATTGATTCACGATCTTCATCCCAGAGAGGTAAGATCGGTTCCATGTCTGCCGCTCGACAGACTCTTTCAATCCACATCCGGTGTTCCAGGGCATCGGGATTACCAAGGCTGACATCGCCAAAAACGGCACCTGTGATACCGTCTTTTCTGAAATTCTGAAGCATTTTGATGTAATTGGTGGTATAACCGGCTCCGTCAGTCCAATTGGCAGTCAGGGGGATATCAATGGCTTCTGCCTGCTGCTCAACTACTTTAAGGGTAAGGTGATGAGGATAAAGCCGCCCCACTTCACGCGTGAACATGCTGGCAACGCATCTAACGTTATGGCCAATATTGAGTGCTCTGAACAGAGATAGCGAACAGTCTTTTCCACCGCTCCAAGATACGAACACATCCATCGATTTCTCCTTGTCTACCATAACCAAGTCGATCCAGAACTAGTTCACTAGTTACTGTATCGGAATCCAACAGGAAGCATTTCGGGAGGCCATTCATCTTAAAATATATCAGTGTCGTTTCGTGGGTTTCAGTAATGTCCATTACATAGACCTAGGGACCTATTGAACCAATTTCTCGGAATTATTCTCGTACAGTATTCTCATAAAATAGTCGCATGCGTTGGGCTGGGGTTACCAGCCCAACGCATCAAATTGAGAACTGATCTATACTGCTTTACCTTTGTCTTGAGGAGCCTGGGAATAGACGGACTCTACCTTTACAGTACCAACTCCAGTAATGTTTACGCCCATGGCTTCCTTGATGGCTTTAGCAAAATTGTCAAATAACGGCCCACTCGTGTGATATTTTTGAAAACTTCCTTTTATTTGATAAGCCGTAAATGGAGGGGCTATTGGCAAATTGATGGCAACGATTGCAACTTTTTTCGTTTCTTCAAGATTTTTAAATGTCCTGGTCGTTCGGCCATACAGATCTGCGAATGCAAGAGTCTCGTCATCTACGGCGGTCATACTAGTTTTAGGTGTGACATTTAATTCACCCTTTTTACTTATCGTCGCAACCATTTTGGGAACGCTCGGGTTTTGGAACAGAGCAACCACTTCTTTTGTCATTTTGGCCATTTTATTTAAATCCTTTCACCTAATAATAATCACTAGACTCAGGTCACTTTGAATCTGCCCTATATTTGCATCCATTCCTCCAGATTCTTAAGCTGCAAATTCAGGAAGCGTTTTTTAAAAATGAATTTGCTATGACTAATTCGTTGTTCACTAAACCGAGACATACCCCAGTAATGGTGACATCTTTCCCGACCACATTATTTAATTGAGTGTCTGAAAGTATTTGGATTTGCACAATGCATTTTATTTTAAATAGATCACTTGGATTGTCAGACCCGACAAATAGATAATAACCGACAGAAGCACTGACAGCATCAACCTGCTTTTGCCATGAGATAAGCTTCCCGCTAAGAACCACATCCCGTTCGAGGTAGTTCTTGTTTGCATCTGAAGAATTGGTGGCATAAGCGGTAAAAAGTTTCGATGCGTCCAATATAATTGGAGTATTTGATCCGCTTGTCGTATTCACTACCACATGGGTCGTACTGGTTTTTGCATCTACATGATCTGTAATTGATATAACACTATAGGTCATGCTTATCACTGCACAAAGTACAATGGGTGAAGTAATAACGATACTGCGTAATAAACATTTACTATCGATTGACTTAATCATTTTTTTCATTGGAATATCAAATTAATTATCTTGTAATTTATGACGCAAGAATTGTCTGCAAGACAAATAGGGACCGGCTGACTCGATAATTATTTAAGTGATTCAGGTTTTAGCAGTCTGAGCCAGCCGGTCCCTATTTTGTTCTACACTTTTTCGTGAGTTCGAGATCGAACCATCAGCTGAGTCGCGATTCCCAATAGTATTAAGCCTGGAACCCCAAAGAGAAGAGCCGACATTGCCGCAGCTTTCGGATAGTGCTCTTCATATGTCCCAACGATGTTTTGAAGAGCGAATAGTGTTGAAAGCAATCCAATAGCAGATAGAACCCACACGTACCATTGAACCGCAATTTTATTCGTTCGAACCCAATAAATAATCGAGGTTAAAACGATCCCTAAACCAAGAATCCCTAAATACCAATACCACATTGTACTTTCCTTTCTCGATATTTACGTCTGATCCATACCAAAAATAGGCATTTCTTTTCCGAGATTCCACCAATCTTCATATTGTTCAACAGGTAGTTGGCCGAAACCGAAAGCATCATCCATTGACCTGACCCCCTAAAACGAGTCCAGTTTCATGTTAGACTGGAAAATAAGAAAGGGGGAAGCAGATGCCCAGGAAATCTTTCACGCCAGAGCAGATCATCAACAAGCTCCGAGAGGCTGAGGTCCTTATCAGCCAAGGTACTACCCTCTCCGTAATGCTCAAGAAGATCGGAGTCAGCGACTGCACCTATTATCGCTGGCGCCAGGAGTTCGGTGGCATGCGCATCGAGCAGGCAAAACGACTTAAGGAACTCGAACAAGAGAACGCACGCCTGAAGCGCCTGGTGGCTGATCTATCTCTCGATAAGGCCATCCTGGCCGAAGCCGCCCGGGGAAACTCCTAAGCCCGTCCAGGAGAAGGAAGGTGATTATCCGAATATCGGATGCACTTCATATCTCCCAGAGGCGGGCATGTATGGTATTAGGTCAGACGAGATCTACTCAACGGCGGAGTCACAACTCAAGTGCCGAAGAGGAGAGTCTGACGGACGATATCATTTCCCTGGCCACCAAGTTTGGCCGGTATGGCTACCGGCGTATTACGGCTATGCTCAAATCGGAAGGCTGGATGGTAAATCACAAGAGGGTGGAAAGAATATGGCGGCAGGAAGGTTTAAAGGTGCCCCAGAAGCAACCAAGGCGTAAAAGACTATGGCTTAACGACAACTCGTGCATCCGTTTGAGGCCGGAACACAAGGACCACGTTTGGAGCTACGACTTTGTTAAACGTAGGACAGAGAACGGCAAGGCTTTCAGGATACTGACCATTATCGATGAGTTCACTAGGGAGTGCCCGGCGCTGCTGGTGGCCCGCAGTATCCCTTCTCATGATGTCATAGACCAGCTTTTCCAACTCTTTGTGCTCCGGGGAATACCTGAGTACATCCGCTCCGACAATGGAACCGAATTCACCGCCAGGCAGATACGCAAATGGCTGGCCAGGATTGGAGTTAAAACGCTATTCATCGAGCCAGGGAGCCCATGGGAAAACGGCTACATTGAGTCCTTCAATGGCAAGCTCAGTGATGAACTCCTGGACCGGGAAATATTCAGTACGTTAACTGAGGCGAAGGTATTGATTGAGCAGTGGAGGAGGGACTACAATCAGATCCGGCCCCACAGCTCACTCGGCTACCGTCCACCGGCGCCAGAGGCCAAGATAGCTGCAATAACTACTTAAGAAGTGGTATCGCTATCGGGGGCAGGTCAAATTTAGCTACCGCTTTGGTCAACATTATTTTAAGATGTGAATTACTTACCTCTTGTATCGAATACGGTATCCCAACCTTGTCGGCAAATTCGCTTATTATTTGTTCTTCAAACTTGATTCCTTTAAACCTAAGCGCAACCATTTTTGTCACGTTGGAATCAAGGACAACTCTCCCATTTTTTGTGTTTAACCCAAAACCATCAATAACTTCCTTCCTCCATTTAGTCAAAAAGGGTTTACTCAACATCCATTCATTATTCCTTAAGCATTTTCGTAACAACGAAGGGGGAAGTGACATTTCCCAACAATTCTTCCCTCCCAGCATAGATATCGAGTAATCACGGTATTTGTTCATGAGTTTCTCAAGATCAGGATGGCAAGATCCGTAAATAATAATAGTTGATTCATTTGCTATTACTGACTTGTCAATCTGTGTTCTTAACGTTTGACTACCAACTGGAAAAAGGCAACAGGGTAACACCGGATATATAGAATAGGCGTTATCAGGTAACGTTTTTGTTACCAATCTTACTTGGTCAAGCATCGAAGCGCAGGTTAAAAGGCCGATTCTCATTCCATTTTCTCCAGCAACGAATCTTTAAGTATAGTAGGAAGGGCCAATATGCTGGGAGGGAAATTGCATGATGATAGGTAATTATCCATTAACTCCGGTTTTAGAATAAATATATTCCCCCCCAAGAGAACACGTATATCCTTACCACGTAACAATTTAAGAAATCTGTCTAATAGAATAATGTGGTTATATTGTGGCAAGGTGACTACGATGAACCTACCGTTTATGAATTCGGTTTTTTGTCTTTCAGGGTTTAGTATTGACGTGGGTCGAGCTCGAAACCCTGATAATGTCAACAGTAGATAAATTAGTTCAACGGATTTAGGTATGAACTCAGAAAAATAACAGATTGGGATAACTGTTTCAGATAAATGGTGAGACGCGATAAGCGATAATCCATGATTAACAAATTTCAATGCGGCATTTAATTCCGCCGCATTCACATTTCCTGCTTCCCATTGAGTGGTTAAGTCGCAAACAGTGGCGAGCAGTTCCTCACTCGAATATATTCTTTCAGCATTGAAGTCTTTTTCAAGAAGGTCGTTATAGAACTGTATACGGTTAACGCTGGTCGCTGGCATGTAAGAATTCCTTTTATTAACCAGGAAGTATTATAGCATGCCTCATGGTAACAAAATGGTAAAAATAGGTAACGGTATGGTTGGTTTGATCGGGAAAGTTTTATTCGTTTGAAACCAGTTTTCTCTGTCCTAAAATGATCGAGGAATATTGAGGAGGCTTGAGCAAAATGGGCATGTGGCCAAACATAAATTGCATTCACTCGATTGTTCGAGGCTGTGTTTCTTACACAAATGCGTCTTATTAAAAAACAATTTTTTACCTGGCACTGTATATTCGTTTGACATCCCCTCGAACGTAGGCGGTTCCCAACTCGCTTCAGAATGGTTCGAAATCGCGCCGCTCGGACATACGGTTGCACATTTAAAGCATGTATGGCAATAGCGAAACACCCCGGAATCTATTGGACCGGTGGGAGCTAACGGGAGATCTGTGATCATACTGAAATAACTCGAATTGTTCTGAGGCTTTGGACAAAAACAATAATTGTTATTCCTTGTGACCTCGGCTAGTCCTGACAATATCGCGGCGGCAGCGGCAGGCAACAGCCCCTGTGTATCATCCATGTACCCCATGCCTTGGTATCCGATAGCTCTCAGGAAATCCTGAAGACACGTTTGTACAGCTGTATGCGTCCTATAACTGTTATCGTAATAACGCGGTCCCCAGATCGAAGAATTTTCGTGAGTCGAACGAATCGGAGGCATCATGATACTGACAATCCAAAGTTTTTTCTTTGGTATGACATATCGGTTTGCCGACTCGTATGCCCGGGTAACATCCTCGAATACGATGGGTTTTATAATATCATTTGGTGGCGGCCAATCATGCGTGAAATCATTTGTTGTAGCTTTTGTCTTCCCATATTTTGCAGGAGGATTATTGTTTCCTCTCGGATAGGTAAAAAGCAATTTACGCTCGAGGCTGTTAAGCTCCATGGTCCCTATTGTGTATGCGCCAAAGTACCGAGCAGCAGCAGTTAGAATTCCAAGGTTTTCTTCCGGTGTACCTTGCCAAGTTATAGGTTCCCTGTAAGCGGAAGATGTTTCTGCATGTTCACGCCCCAAAAACGTCTTCGCAAAATACGGTTTGATCCTACTACCTTCGATTAAGGCTTGACGGAAAAGTGTTAGTCGAGAGTGGCGTATTTCGGATAGTAAAGCCCTGTGTCCCGAGTTGATTGAATCGTAAACTGCTTGGATTCCGCCAATATATTTAGCGAGACTATGGATCGTGTGCAAAGACTCTCGTCCGTCAAAACGGTGAATATTTTCCCAATTAATTTCACAAGTGGGGTGGTTGATTTCGAGAGGTGAAACCCACCAAGGTCGTTGATTTTTGGCTAATTGGGATGCCAGCACCTCGTCAAGGTCATGGAAAGTGTCACTAGCAATTGACTGTTGAAAAACATGTGAAGGGAGATCAAAGTGGGTTGTGAAGGCTTTTTCTGTGTGGGTAACATGATATTTGGTCATAAAACCACTGCATAAGTTAAGACTGAGATAGGCATTGGCAATTTAGATTCGGGACTAGTTCTTCAACTTCATTTCTGGGGTGCAATTCCATCTCTTTTAGGAACCAATTGCTTATGATAAATTTATGTTCCAAATCGTCCTTAACTATGCCAGCCTTTTTAAGATTTTTCAGGACGTTAGTTACCATTACTCTGGATGTCCCAGTCAGCGCTCCCAATTCATCGTGAGTCATTCTAAAAGCCAATCTTCGGCCATCCTTTGTTACTTCACCGTGTTCTTGAGCCAGACGGCCAAGCATCCGAGCTAATCTCGTCTGAGTATCACAAATTGCCATGTCAGCCAGCCGCTCATTCATCGTTCCCAAACGTTCGCTTAAAATTCGGATTGTTTTGATCGCTATTGACGAATTCTGAGCGATAAGTGATTCGAAATCTGTCTTATAACAGGCGCAAAGGCGGGATCTTTCCATAGCCTGAGCTGAAAGGGCATGAACACTATCGTTGAATAGGACTTCCTCACCGAAAAGATCGTGTGATGTCAGATAGCCCAAGACAATTTCTTTGCCCTCATCGGACGTCTTGAAAAGCTTAATTTTGCCCTCGAAAACCATGAACACCGCTGTCGAAGGCTCCCCCTGCATGAACAGGTATTCACCTTTACCATACATCGGTCGGCGAAACAAAGTCCGAACATATTCTTTCTCTGAAGCATTTAGCGATTCGAACAACCAAAAGTCAGACATACAACCTATCATTTCAATCCCACCCTCTTAACACTAGTAACAAAAATGCCTCTGCGCAGAAAAATCCCTATATCAAAATTATATCACTAGCCTAAGAGACGTGGTGTAATCCGTAATACATAATTTTGGGACAAATTTGTTTGAGGGAGATGAGATAAGTGTAAAAAGGGTCGGGTCGTTCCTAGCCACCCAGGATGTCATCCAGAATACAACTTCATTGTATTTATATTTACTGCCAAAGAAACGTGTTTGTATTAGCTTATGGTAAATAAGTTAAAAGGAGAATGATGTGAGCAAGTTCCATAGCACCGTGACCCGTCGTGATTTCATGAAGGCGATTGGCTTGGCTGGAGCCGGGGTTGGAGCCGCCGCACTGGCAAACCCAGTATTTCATGACTTGGATGAGCTGGGTGGAGCAACTGGAATTGGTAAAGCTAAACGCGCCTGGTGGGTAAAAGAGCGCGAGGCATTGGATTCAACTACTCCGGTGGATTGGGATATCTATAAAAGATACGATGGTGCGCTCAATACTGTACCGTTCCTTGGGAACATGGCTCCGGACGAAGCCAAGAAACTTACTGATGAAACGGGGATGATCGGTTTACTCGAAACTCTTCAACACGATTTAGGGAACACTGCAGCGATGATCAAGTTTCCCAAGTGGCAACCAGGTTCACAACACATTGAAGCTATGTTAAATAAGAAACCTGGTTACAGCGTCAGGGAATTTGCGTTTGGGCATGGTATGGTGACCTGGCCTTCAAAATTGTTGGAACCTCATGCAATGTTCATGGGGGATAGCCGGATTATGAGCCGTATTTGGAGCCCACAAGAATTAGGTGTTCCTCCTTGGAGTGGTACCCCTGAAGAAAACAGTGCTCTTCTCCGAACGGTTATCAGGACATTGGGAGGATCTACCATCGGTTTTGTACCTCTAAATGAGAAAACAAGGAGGTTTATCAACACTAGACCAATTGGAGATCCCGGAATGCGAATTGAATTTGAAGATGTGGATGCGCCGTACCTTAAGTATTCTGGTAAAGACAATTCAGAATCAAAATTTGTTATACCAAACAAATTCACGACTGCAGTGACTTTTAGTTGGCAAATGTCCAAAGCCATTATGAATGTTCCTGGTATGCATACAGCACAGCAATCTGGAGGTACTTGTATTCAAATAGATGTCCCTCGACATACTTTACTGCAATTTTTTAAGGCCTTGGGTTGGCACGCAGCTTCGACCGATGCAATAGGTAATCATCTGTTTCCTCCTTTTGGGGTTATGGGGGGGTTAGGCGAGATGGGGCGCATGACCATGGTTATAACTCCGGAAAGAGGACCCCAAATACGAGCCACAAGTTGTGTGTTCACTGATCTCCCACTCGCTTATGATAATCCGATTGAATTTGGGGCTCGTCGCTTTTGCTTTACCTGTAAAAAATGCGCTGATGTCTGTCCAATGGGAGCAATAAGTACAGAAAAAGAGCCATCATGGGACATCACCAAGAAATATGATAATTATGTTCAACCCGAGACATTCAACAATGCTGGATTAAATGCCTGGTATCTGGATCACAATAAATGCTATCAAGGCTGGAGAAAATCCCTTTCGGGGTATTGCGGACTTTGCCAGCCCAACTGCACTTTTTCGAAATTTGATCAAGCAGGAATTCACCAGGTCATCATGGGGACTGCATCAACTACTCCAGTTTTCAACGGGTTCTTTAGGAAAATGGACGATTTCTTCGGTTATGGGTCCAAAGCCAAAGGTTGGGGAGAAACAACGCAAGAAGAAATTGATGCGTTAATGTATTCTGGAGAAAACCTCAGTGAATGGGGATATGACGGAACCTACGGGCGCCATAGGTTATAAGGAGATTAGATAAGATGGTGCGGGGACGATTTTCAGAAATCGTCCCCGTCTTTCTTTATATAATAGGTCGGTCGCGGAGATAGAAGACGCGGCTCTTTTTCTGCCTAGGTAACAACTTCATCTATGCCTTGGGTATCGGACGGAGTTAGGTCTGTCGTCGGTGATGAAGTAGGGAAGCACCACATGGGGATGTTGGGATCGGGCAGGGCAGCGTAATTAGTAACCCGCCGAGAAGGGATCAAATATAAGGGCCGGTATTCTCCAACCAGACTTTCATTACCTTACCTCACCTCTCCACCGCGTGTAATACCCTTGGCTTCATCGAGCTTTTTGTTTTCCTTACCTACCCAACCCATCCTTTTAAACAGTTTGAACATCCATGAATCGGAACTGTTGGTTTGGTCCATCATAATGTCGATGTAATACTTTCCCAGGTCCCAGACCGAACGGAAGAATTCACCTGGACGTTTGACCGCGGTCAGGAAGAACGCCGGGTTATGTCGCATCATGAAGCGCACTCGCCTCGTGGCATAGCTGCGGCGAAAGCTGGCCATGGCATCATCCATAGCTTTTTGAGGTACAGAAGACAGGTTCATCTCGTTAGCACACCGGAGAGGGAAATCGGCCCATTCTATTAAGGTCTTGGGTTGAGCCAGGAGTCCGTGCTCGACACAATAATCGAAAAGCTTAGTACCGGGGTAGGGTACGAATTTCATGTAGAGATAGGGCGGATCGTCAAGTCGCTTCAACAGGTCCAGGCTTTCCCTGAAATCGGCGAGAGTCTCGTTGGGGTACCCGTAGTACATGAAGATGGTCGGGATGATGCGGTGTTTGACTAAAAACCAGAATGTGGATTCCATTTCGGCCACAGTGCCCTTGTCCAGAAAGGTCAGCATTCGTTGGCTGCCGGTTTCAACCTCGAGCAGCACCGAGGTACAACCGCTCTTAGCCATGAGCTTAACCGTCTCTTCGTCAATGCCACCTGAGACTGGAGCGTTCCAGGTCAATTTCCATTTCTTGGCGATGACAAGATTACAGAACTCCTTGAGCCGCTCGCGGTTGATGACGAACCGCTCCCCAGAAAAATAGATGTGCTGGGTTCCAAACTCCTCATGCAGCTTCTCCATCTGCGACACGATGCGCCTGGCGGAAAGATCACACATCTGGCCGCCCCAGAAATTTGCATCGGAGCAAAAAGTGCATTTATAAGGGCAGCCCCGGGAGGTATTCAGAGTGACGTCAGAATATTTGTTGACATCTATCAGATGCCAGGCCGGATCCGGCAGGCTGTCGAGATCGGGCATGAAAGATCTGACTTCATTGATTACCGCTTTGCCTTGAGGGTCCTTGTAGGCCAACCCTTTAATCGATGAAATCTCAATATCACCATTCTGTAAGTAGTCGGTGAGTTCGGCGATAGTGAATTCACCCGCCCCTATCACGGCATAATCGACGCAGGGCTCGGCAAGAACATCAGCCGGATAGGCACTGGCGTGCCTGAATCCCCAGGTGATCTTAACTCCAGGCAGCAGTTTTTTATATTCCGCTGACTGAGACAGGGCGCTGGCGATATTCGGGCCCGTAGCCACGCCAAACCCGATAAGCGCGGGGGCAAATTCGATAAAGTCTGCCGGCTGACTTTTCTTATCCAGGTTGCAATCGATTATTTTGACTTCATGTCCGCAGCTTTCCAGCATGCCGCCGATAGACAGCATCTCATCCGGAAATTTGGTGTAACCCGGCATATTGCCGTACGCCCTGGATGGGATAACGAGTAATATTCTCATGAATCCCTTGTTGCTTTACGAAGGACCGATCAAGCTTATCGACCTAGGGATCCGCCACCAATTCAAGGTGGTGCCCAAGTTTGTTTTTCTTGGCGTTAAGGTACTTTTTGTCGTAAGAATTTGGAGGCGCCTGGATATTCAAAACTTCTGTTATTGTTAATCCGTATCCTTCAAGTCCAACCACTTTTCGCGGATTATTGGTCATCAATTTGATACGAGTCAATCCTAAATCGGATAGGATTTGAGCGCCAATTCCATAATCCCGAAGGTCATCTTCAAACCCCAGCTCATGATTTGCTTCTACCGTATCCAACCCTTGGTCTTGCAAGGCATAAGCTCGTAATTTGTTGTGGAAACCTATGCCTCTGCCTTCCTGCCGCATATATAGTAGCACCCCAGAACCCTCGTTAATAATGGCTTTCATCGCCATGTCCAATTGTTCACCGCAATCGCACCTCAGGCTGCCAAATACTTCCCCGGTAAGACATTCGCTATGCACCCGGACCAAAACAGGTTCATCTCCGTTGATCTTTCCCTTCACCAAAGCAACGTGTTCACCGCTTTCAACTTCACTACGATAAGCGATCGCTTGAAATTCCCCATAACGGGTCGGCATTTTGGTTTCTGCGACTCGTTGAACCAGATGCTCGGTTCTTCGGCGATATGCAATTAATTCGGCAACACTGATCATGGTGAAGCCCCATTCTTTGGACATTATTTTGAGTTGGGGAAGACGCGCCATAGTCCCATCAGGGTTCATAATCTCGCAGATCACTGCGGCCGGATACAATCCTGATAACCTTGCCAAATCTACTGAAGCCTCAGTGTGGCCAGCTCTCTTCAATACGCCACCCTTGAGGGCTTTCAACGGGAAAATATGCCCGGGTTTCACTAAATCATTTGGTTGAGTTGAGGGATCGATCAAAGCCTTCACCGTTGCCGCCCTATCGGCAGCCGAAATTCCTGTAGAGACTCCAAAACGAGCCTCTACTGACACTGTGAAAGCGGTGGAATGTTTTGAAGTGTTGTCATGAACCATTAGCGGAAGATTGAGCATCTCCAAACGATCCGGATCCATGGGGACACAAATTAGACCGCGAGCGTTTTTAGCCATAAAGTTGATTGTTTCAGGTGTAATTGCCTCAGCAGCTATTGCCAGATCACCTTCGTTTTCGCGGCTGTCATCATCGACAATAATGACAAATTTCCCTTGCCTAAAATCAACTATCGCCTTGTTAAGATTATCCGTATTTAACATTCAAATTCCTTCAACCGATTGGTAGATGTGGTACAGGTAAATACCGGAGTTAATGTTTTGCCAGATTTGTTTTCATACTTCTATTGATACGAAGTCTTATTGTGAAGGACACGAGAGCGAGTGAGCCGGTTGGGCTCACTCGCTCTTTGTAAGCAGTCAATCCGAATTACGCTAGTTTCTTGCCCTTATCCTGTGGAGCTTGAGAGAAAATCGAATCCACGTGGACAACTCCCACTCCAGTGATATCTACACCCATCGCTTTCTTCAGACCTTCGGCAAACTTATCAAAAAGTGGACCTGAAGTCTCATACTTCTGGAAAGTCCCTTTAACTTGTATTGTGGTGAAAGGAGGGGCGATAGGAATCTTTACAGCGACGATCGCCACTTTTTTGGTTTCTTCAAGGTTCTTGAATGTCCTGGTAGTTTTGCCATATAGGTCGGCAAAAGCCAGGGTCTCTGCGTCCACCGCGGTCATGCTTGTTTTTGGAGTGACGTTGAGCTCTCCCTTTTTGTCGACTGTAGCCACCATCTTAGGTACCGAGGCATCTTGGAACAGATCGATAACTTCCTTGGGCATTTTCGCCATGTGTTTTCCCTCCAACAATTTTTCTCAATGAAAACGTATTCTAGTTTTCATTGGAATGGCTGAAAGTTTATCATCACCTTACGTCACTGTCAATACCATACGTCAGTGTTTAATTCAAAACGAGATTGCTCTGAAATTTGGGAAATGCCAAATGTAAATCGGGTTCATCGCGATAGTCAACTACGAAAGTCTGCATCATAAGTTAGAACCGCCTTGTCGTTATCTAGCCGAATTTGTTTGAAGGCTTAGAGAATGGTCTGTATAATCCAGGCCATCTATTTTTGGATCGGAGATAAACTCTGTGGCGATTCAAAACGGCAATACGCCGTCCAAACAGAAACCATTCAATGCTGCAGTGCATTTTAATACCGATCTTGCTGAGAAATATGATGAAAATATCCGCTTATTCTGCACCTCTTACGATGTTTTACACGAGATGGTTTTGAATTGGCTCCGAAACCAACCTGAGAGGTCTAAATTCCTTTCATCTGGTGCTGGGACCGGAACTGAAATACTCTGTCTCGGAAAACATTTCCCTTTATGGCAGTTCACCGCTGTTGACGTTTCTGCGAGTATGATTACAACCTGTCAAAAGCGGGTCACTCAGGCAGGAATGGACAACCGAGTAAAGTTCTCAATTGGCAGGGTGGAAGATTTTCATTCAACCTTCCAGTTCGATTCAGCATCTTCGATTTTTGTATCCCACTTTATCAAAGAGCGCGAAGATAAATTAAAGTATTTTGGCTCTATCGCCGCTAATCTAAAATCTGGTGCCCCGTTCATTCTCGCTGATCTGTTCGGTGCTAAAGATTCAGATGAATTCCAGTGTTTGTCAGCGGCTTGGTTAGTTTCATGCGAATCACAAGGGTGGTCCGCAGAGGTCCTAATAAAAAACGAAAATCATATTGAACGAGATATTTCTTTCATTCCAGAGACCGAGTTGTTCGCAATATTAATAGAGGCGGGATTTGAGGTCCCTGTTCGTTTTTATCAAACATACTTATTTGGTGCGTGGATTACATGGAAACGTAGTCAATGAAGCGGAGCTCGACTTATTCCATCGACATTATGTTAGAGATCAGTGACTAGCAGGTTAGTTGGGGATCTACGAAAAAATATAAACACTTTGGGGACAGTCCTTGCAACTAGAAGCATCACACTTTAGACAATTTTGAACCGATTCCAAAGCGATTGAGTTATTTTTTCGGAGTTCGTTTAAAATTTCCTGGTAATCGTCGATTTTTTGTTGGGCAAGGGTAAAAGCACTCAAGGATCGATTCAACACTTCTGCCTTTGTCCCAGCAGAGGAGCTGTTAACCCCTAGGATTGTCTTGATGTCATCAAGAGAAATATCGAGACGCCTCAGTGTGTTAATGAACCGCAATCTGATAACGTCTTTATTATTGTAAAGCCTGAGCCCCGATTGAGTGGTTGCGTACGGCTTTAGAAGCCCCGACTCTTCGTAAAATCGAACCATCCTGAGACTGACGCCAACCGCCTTGGCGATGTCACTAATTTGGAGAATAGATTCGTGTACTGTCTCTGATTTCATACCGTGATTGTAACGCAATGTTATATCTTTTTCAATGAAGGTACGGGATAAACATTACTATAGGGATTGACATTGACGCTACGTGATATTATACTCCGCCTAAACTTGGGAACCGTTCGAGATAATTGATTCTGAGGAGAGGCACTTTGGCTTCAATGCCCCAGGATGTGGTTGATCGAGTCCAGAATCCCTCACTCCCCAAAATGGTGGCCTTCCAAGCCTTGAAGGAAGCCATGATCGTCAATATTGCTGGTGTGGGCACGGTTCGAGTCGATACCGTCCTTTCGCAGGCTGTCTGTTTATGAAGTTAGTCATAATTGAGAACTCCCCCGAGGTATCGGATCTTGTGTCCTTGGCTTTTAGTGTCGGCCGGCCTGATACCCAGATAATTGCCGTTACGCCTGAGGTTGATATGATAAGTCTAATACGGGGGACTAATCCGGATGTTGTATTCGTTGACCTTGGGTTAAAAAAAATGGCAGGGTTCGAGGCTATAATAAATATAAGATCTTTTTCTGAAGTCGCAATAATAGCCGTGGCGGACCTGAAAACAGTAAACGATATTCCTAAGGCAATCAATCTGGGAGCGAATGAGTCCATCGAAAAACCATTAGATTTGATGGATATTCTAGTAAAAATTTGTAGGTTGACTGAAAAACGGGAGACTAAAAAACAACAACCGACAAGTCAAAACGATGGGCCCCCAGGCCAGACGGAACTCATTTCAAGCACTAAACCCATTTGCATTCGGACCCCCTCTTTGCCTAGAACCCTAGCTTCGTAGGGTCGTTGTGAGTTTCTGCACATATTTGTGTACCCTCGATTGAGGCGACCTATGGATTTTCAACCTGTAATTATTGTACAGGTCAGATTTAGACAAGGCCGAGGTGATGGTAATGGTTGGTACCGTGCTGTATGCAAGACATGGATTAACAGGACCGAATCGTATGCCGTTGCAATCGCGCCTATCAGTTCAGGCGAGCATGGAGATCTGGACAATTGCGCGATCGTGTGTCCACGTTGCCACGAATGGATCAGGCTAGATCTAGAAAATGATCCTCACAAGATTTTAAAAGCTGGCGACGTTCCTTACAAGATAATAAAAACCACGCCAAGAATGAAAAACCAGCTTTCTAGAATGTTTATACGTCGAGAGCACTCTCCCATCCCACTACATCCATCTTAGCCCGGGTTGTGATTTTAGTTAAATTCAGATATATTCCATTAGAGCTCAACAAAATGACGATTAGTTCAATTTCACTCGGATCCACGACCCAGCTTATATTCAGAGGCTCTAAATCACCTGAAGGATATAAGGATAGTCTTACTTTGGACGCATTTTACCGGGGGTAAAGTCTCCATCGATCCAGCGGACAAACCGTTCAGCGTAGCGAATGTATGTTTCCCGTGATATACCTGTTCCGAGGTTCGCCCAGCAGGTTTCACGATATTCTTGAAGTGCACGCTTAACCTCATCCATCGCTTTAGTACCTATTCTTGCTGACATGCAAATGAACCTTCTCCTCTTATTTGTTGTGGGTATTCAACAGCTCTTCCTTTTAAGAGTCAATATTGATGATATTCTGCCGAAATTACACTTTGATAAGGGTAACACTTTCCAACGGCACAATAACACGAGAGGGTGAACCTTCTGATCTAACATAGTCAGAGTCACAGAGTCAGGCCAAACACCAGAAAGGGAGCTTCAGGCTCCCTTTTTCATTTTCTGACAATTACTTCGCCCCGGGGGAGGGGTGAAAATCGTGCTAGTTCTTGAGGATGAACAAAGTGACTTTTTGTTTGACAATGAAGCTGGAAAAACGCGCAAACGCACCTTAAAAACTGAACACGAAAAGCCTTGACCTGAACGCTTGCCCGAAAGGGGGAAAGCGTGAGTTCAAGCGTAACAGTAACGGGGGAACAGAACCGGCCTGGGGGCTTCTGTAGCCGGTGTCACAGGGTTTGGGTACTAAAAGAAAGGCAAGGCGTTTGCCGATGGTGCGGAAAGGTCGCCACCTGTCAGACCACTAAAACAAGCGCCTTGCGTAGCTTCAAGTCTAATCGAAGCACAAGACCAAAGCAAGCCGACACCTTCGGGAACGGCTATGACCATCTTTCCGGCAACTGGCTTACCTTCTATACCATCGCCTCGAAGTTCAGCCACAAGGCCAAGCCGGACGAAAGGGATGACCTACTCCATGACATCATCATCACCCTTGCCGATGTGGAGCGGAACAACGGACACCATCCGTTCACCGAAGCCGCCATGTTTCGTATCGCCAGCCGCGCCCAAGCCCTGTACTGGCGGAAGCGTTACCGGATAGACAACGGCCTTACCTGCGGGGACTGTAGCAAGGCGCAGCGCCGGAAGTGTAAAGAGGACTGGCTATTTTCGGCCTGCCCCAAAGCGGTCAAGCTCGATAGCCTCAACAGGCCGGTTACGGACGACGAGGGAAACACCACCGAACTCGGCGATCTGATTGCCGACGACAGGGCATTGGACCTCGATGCCTGGCTGGATGCCAATACTTTCTTGCTCCAATGCCCCGACAGGCTAATCGCCATCGCCGAAAAGCGGCGGGACGGACAGTCTTTGACGCAAGTTGAGCTTAACTACCTTTGCCGGTTTCGGAAACGGGAACAAAAAAGACTGTTTGAAGGTGTTATAAATCAGGCCAATTTCGCAACTAATACAGTGGGAGCTTCGGCTATGCCAGCGGTTTGCGGGTAGCTAGGAGCTTACTACTAAGCGAAGCCGATGGAGTTGCCCACCTATCGGATAGCAAGAGGGGGTTGGACAATCGAACAACTGAATATCGAGGGCAAGCGTTCAGGTCAGGGCTTTTTAGCGCACAAGGCGGTACTGGTTAACGCCTTATCGAGAACACTCGCCGAAAGGGCGATGCTTCTTGACCTCACTATCGGGCGGAAAGGCTTTCTCACCTACCTTAAGTCTTTAGGCGGGAGTAACATCGTCAAGATTGTCCCGTCTAACGGCGATGCCAGCGTATCGCGGGTCGCCGGAAAATGCCTCAAGGTGGTATGCGGAGCCAACACCAGCTACCTCGAACACATGGCCTGGGTCGGCGAAAAGACACCCCTTACCCTGTGCGACATCAGGGTAAGCCCCTCGAACTCGGTCAGCCCCAACCTCGGTGCGACGGAGCTATCGGACGCCCTTTCAAGGGTACTGCCCTTCACCTCGGATGAGACCGCCCGCCCCATTCTCCAGTGCGTTCTCTTTCAGGTGAAAGACGGCAAGCTCACCCTAGTGAGTGCCGACGGCTACCGACTCGCCATGATGAAGCTACCCTTCGACGGGGATGAGGGACAGGTGCTTATTAGCCGCGATGACCTCAAAGGCGTCACCGGCGCTCTCAGGCGGGCGCGGCGGGTAAGGCTGTCGCTGGAAAAGAACGGCGACAAAGACCCAATGAGCCTAGTCCTCGACACGGAGCTAATCCGCTACACATGGCGGGGATGCGCCGGCAACTTCCCGGACTACGAGAAGCTCATACCCGCCGACACCGGCATCCGCGCCAGCTTCGACACCAATGAGGCAACAAAGGCGGTTAGCTCGCTCAAGGTCGTCGCCAACGTCAAAGCCTACGCCTTAGACCTCACCATCGGGGACGGCAAGGTGGTCGTCGGGAATACCGACGACAAGGGGACGGCGGAAATAGCTGCCGACACTACCGGCGAGCCTATCAAGATAAGGCTTGACGGCGGATACCTCGCCGAAGCTCTACGGGCTTGCGGCGGGATGGTGGAGCTTCGGGTCAAGGACGCAAGGTCGCCGATGCTTTTCACCGCGCCGGACTATGAGTTGGTGGTCATGCCGATGCTTTTGCCGGAAGGGAAAAAGCCGACGGACACGGCCAAGACCGCCGAACCCGCTAAGGCCGAAGCAAGCCAGCCGGTCGAACCCGCCGAGCCGAAGGTCGAGACTGTCGAGGCCGTTACGCCGGAAGCAACAGCCGAGCCTGTACCCGCCGAGGAAGTCGCGCAGGCCGTCGCCGAAGCCGAAGCCATCACGAAACCCCCGACTGGATCGGGGGCGAAGGCCAAGAAGCATAGCAAGGCGAAAGAACCAGTCGCCGTAGCCTGAAGAACCTGATACTTGAACGCTTGAACTCGCAAAACAGCCGCACATGAAGGGGCCTAGTGCCCCTTTTTGTGCTTTCTTTTTGTAAGGGGGATGTCCTGCCCCAAAGCGGCGGGAGCATCCCCCTTTCGTTTTGGCTGGAAACGGGCAAACCAACTATGAAAGGAGAGACGGACGGTAAAGGAAGGGGGTGATAAACATGGAAGCACTACTGGTAATCAATCCGACTGTCCCGCTTGGCCAAGTGGTGGCCACCCGAGGAGTTTTCGCCCTGGCCGGTGAGAATCCCAAGTTTGCCGAGTTCATGCGCGGTTCCCTGAACCGCCATGCCAAAGGTGATTGGGGTGATCTCGATGAGGCGGACAGGCAGGAGAATGAGTTAAGCCTGAAACAGGGCTTCAGAATACTCTCCGCATATAAGACTGACGATCTGCCCAAAATCTGGATCATCACCGAGGCCGACAAGTCCGTAACAACGATTCTGTTCCCCGAAGAATATTAGGGCTTATCATGCCCGAATGGAGGTGTAACTGTGCCTATCAAATGGAGCGCCCTCAAAGTCAGCGAGGCGATGGATATGGTTCAAGAGTTCATTGACCAGGCTGCGGAGCCGTTGGAGCAGGCTAAGATAGTGGCCGCCGCGGCTGGAAAGATACCTGGAATCCCTCAATACGTCGAAGGACGTCTTTTATCCCTCATCACCAACATCGATCGCCTCGACACGATAAGGAGCTCTATCGAGGCCGTCCGTGGATCTCTACCCAGCGGTGCCGCGGCGGAAGAACAGGTGCGAATCGAAAGCGGCAGCCAACTCGTCCTCGTAGCTTAATCAACCGCTGAGTCCGAATTCAAACGGGTACTCATGTCAAAATCTTTCGGAAAGGAGAATGTAATGATAGGCCAACTCGGCCTGTTTCAGGGAACTAGATTGTCCGAGCCGGAGCCGAAAACGACGGTGAAGCTCGGCCGGAGGGCCGCCCAGATACCGTTACGGCAGAAGCAGAGGGAAGCCGCAAGACGTCTCATGGAAATATTGAAAGAATTGAAGGGTAAAGACATCTTCATTGGTTCATACAGCGCCAGTGGCGGTCACTTCTGGCTCGACAATTTGAAGATATCCAAGCTTCGAGTCGAAGCGTTCAGGACGGAGCGCGACGAAACCTGCCCGCCATCGGTTATCGTCTTGTCAGGCAATAAAGGGGCTTGTATCAGGATATTCGCCGATGACTTGCTGACAGTTCGGGAGCAGGAATACCCGGATTATCATCACTATCTCCTGGACTTCTGGAATGGTTTCGGGCAAAGCCCTATTAACAATTATCGATCACACTACGCTTGTCTTGCCATAACAAAGTTCAAGGAGTGATCCGAATAAGGGCTACAAGTGAATAACCCACCACCCACCATTTAATATACGGAAAAAGGGCTGGGTAAAATTCCCAGCCCTTTTTTTGCCTATACAAACTGCGTATATTTCTTATATTAGGCAGCCAAATGATAACGACATGAGGACTCGTGGGCCTAGGCGTACAGAGAACTGGCCGAAGGGCTTAATAGCATGTCCGATTAGGCCGCCTGGAAGCATTCACAATGACTATGGTTCTATCTCTATTCCCGTAACCACTACACGCTTCTAAAAAACGAGCCCCCAGATGCTAAGCCTATACCTATTGGACCTTGCAATGGTTACTCCCGTGAGCGGACTTTTGCGGTCTTATCCGGACGAGAGCGTTTGACAATCGGTTCCCACCTTAATATATTAGAGGAATGCTTTTAGGCCGTGGAAGCAGGAGTACCCAATATCCCCGTTATCGCCTCAGGCGTGACATAAAGCATATCGCTCATGAGGAGCTAAAGAAATGGCTGAGATAAAAGATCGTTGGTTGTCAGTGGATGAAATATGCAACTACCTCGGGGTTAGTAGTGATACCGTGTACCGCTGGATTGACCGATTCAGTATGCCAGCACATCGAATGGGCAGGCTTTGGAAATTTAAGAAGGATCAGGTTGACGATTGGGTGAAAGCCGGCGGTGCTGCAGAACAGGGTAAAACGACCTCCAGAACCACCGCTGCAACAGCAAAGAACAGCGAATAGTTTTATGAGAACACAAAAATGGGGTTTTAACGGAAGAATTCACGAGGTGCCGAATGCCTAAGCTGTCCTTAGCCAAACTCGAACGACACCTCTATGGCGCTGCGGATATTCTCCGCCGTGAAGGCATGGATGCGGCCACTTATAAGGACTTTATATTTGGGATGCTTTTCCTCAAACGTTGTTCCGATGTATTTGAACCAGCTTATGAAAAGCTGGTTTCGCGTAAAGTCTCTCCAAAGATGAGCCGGGAGGACGCCCAATCAAACTATGGCGAGAATCCTGATTTTTATGACGAATTCTTTGTCCCGCCGCGGGCTCGTTGGTCCCATTTGCAGAGCAAGCTGAATGATGCCACGGAGCCGTTTGGTGCTGTTCTTGACAAAGCTTTGGCGGCCTTGAGTGGAGCCAACGGATCGCTTCAGCACGTCCTGGACCATATTCAATTCATGAAGGTCCAGAGTAACAAGCGTATTGTATCCGATGAGGCATGTAAGGAACTGGTGCGGCACTTTAATCGGTACCGCTTGCGCAGCGAGGATTTTCAATTTTCTGACCTTCTTGGTTCGGCCTATGAATTTCTCATCAACATGTTTGCGGAGTCGGCTGGCAAGAAAGGGGGGGACTTCTATACGCCAAGGGATGTGATCCGGTTGATGGTGCGCGTATTGAATCCCGCGCCGGGGATGAGTATCTATGACCCCACTTGTGGTTCCGGCGGCATGTTGATTATCAGTCGTGAGTATATTGAGCAATCCGGCGGAGATCCGACCAATCTCCGCCTCTGCGGCCAGGTGAATGATGCCTCGGCCTGGTCCATCTGCAAAATCAATATGCTTTTACATGGTGTGAGAGGCGCTGATATCAAACTTGAGGATACGCTTCTTCACCCGATGCATCGCGAAGGTGGGGAACTCGAGCGTTTTGATCGGGTAATCGCCAATCCGCCCTTCAGTCAGAACTACACCCGTAGCAACATGGAATTCCCAGAACGTTATCGCTGGGGATGGTGTCCTACTTCAGGGAAAAAGGCAGACCTCATGTTCGCCCAGCACATGCTGGCAGTCTGCAAACCTCGTGGCATGGTGGCGACCGTGATGCCGCACGGTGTGCTTTTCCGTGGCGGCGTGGAAAAGGAGATCCGCAAGAGGTTCCTCCAACAGGATTTGATCGAAGCCATCATCAGCCTGCCGCAGAATCTTTTTTATGGCGCCAGTATTCCAGCCTGCATTCTAATCATGCGTTCCAACATCACAGGGCAAGCTCTCAACCCCAACAAACCCGAAAACCGACGCGGCCGGTTACTTTTTATCAATGCGGACGCCGAGTACCTGGCCGGCCGTGCCCAAAACTACCTGCGGCCTGAAGATATCGAAAAGATCGCAGCTACCTTCGAGCGTTACGACGAGGTCCCCGGATATTCCAAGATCGTAACGTTCGACGAAATTGCGGATGGAGCCAATGACTTCAACCTCAACGTTCGTCGTTATGTGGACAATTCTCCATTGCCGGAACCTCATGATGTCCGTGCGCATCTTGCTGGTGGTATTCCGGTCGCCGAGATCGAAGCTAACGAAGCCCTTTTCCAAGCGCTCGGTTTCTCGCCAGATGTCCTCTTCGCGCATAGGCCTAACGATGAGCGATACCGTGACTTCAAGCCGAGTATTACCGAACGGCCAGCTATCGCCAGGCTGATTGAGGCGGATGCCGGATTACTCGCTCGAACAGGAGAGTTGAGGGATGATCTGACATCGTGGTGGGCCTCTCATACTGGCAGCCTGATCGCTCTCCCCCAGGGCCGCAATCTGAATGCCGTCCGTTCGGAATTCCTCCAAGGATTTACCGATGCACTGCTACCGGTCGGAGTGCTGGGCAACTTCAAATTATCCGGCGTTGTTGCCGCTTGGTGGAGCGAGACACTGCCGGATCTTAAAACCCTTATTGAAAATGGCTTTTGCGATGTGGTTGATGGATGGGTCGACGCCATTGCCGACGCCGTGGAAGATGATGACAACGTGGGACCTGCCTTTGATCCCTTCCGCCACAAACTGGTGAAACGGACCATGGCCGATTACCTCCAGCAGATCGACGATGCAAAATTGGAGATCGCCCTTCTAAAAGGTGAAAAGGAAGCTTTCGAGCGGAGCAACCCGCCGGACAATGCAGATGATGAAGAACTCGCTTCCTGGAACTATGCCAAGGACCTTGAACGCCAGGTAAAAGAGCTGAAGGCTGAATTTAAAGACGCCATCAAAGAGCTGACCAGGCTTGAAAAGGCCGCGACGAAAAAGAAGGCTACCGATGCCGATCGCCGGACCGCAGAGACCGCCAGGCGCGAACTGCAACCCTATTTTGATCAGATGGCTGCCCTTGAGACGGAGCTGGCTCCCCACGAGCAAATCAAGACAGACCTTGCCGCAGCCAGAGCCACTTTTCGCGTTCTCACCAACGCCTTTGTCGACAAGCTGAAAAACCGGTGCGCAGCAATGGGCAAAGGTGAGAAGCAGACGCTGGTACTAGAACTTTTTGCTCAGGACCTCCAAGTCGGCCTGGATGGCGCATTAAGAGACAAGCAGCAGGAACTGGTACGTTTCACTGAAAACCTGTGGGACAAGTACGCTTCCTCATTGAAGGTGCTCATCAAGAGCCGGGAGCGTCTTTCGTCGCGACTCCACGATGCTTTGCAGGAGCTGGGTTATGCCTATTAGCCAAACGGGTGCAAGCATGGAAATTGAGGCAGACGAATACCTGAATGAATGGCAGGAGGTATCACTCACCTCCATTGCCAACATCCGTTTCAGCAGTGTCAACAAGGTTTCGCAACCGGGCCAAGAGCCTGTTCGCCTCTGCAACTATACCGATGTTTACAATAACGATTACGTTACGGCGGACATGGACTTCATGCGTGCCACCGCCACCAAATCGGAAATTGAGCGTTTCGGGCTACAGGTCGGTGACGTCATTATTACCAAAGACTCCGAAACACCGGACGACATCGGCATACCGACAGTCGTAGATACTACCGCGCCAGATCTTGTGTGCGGCTATCATTTAGCCTTGCTTCGCCCCAATCAGGACGAGGTTGATCCGACCTTTCTTGCAAAGCAATTGGCGCATCACAGAATTGCCCGATATTTCGGCCAGCAAGCCAATGGAACAACCCGCTATGGCCTGTCTATCGCCGCCATAGCGAACGCGCCTTTACATCTCCCAAGACCAGAGAACCAACGATCCGCAAGCGCCTTGATGCGCATGGTGGACGCGCAGATTGCCCAGATCGAAGCCGTGATCGTCAAACTCAAGCAGGTACGAGCGGGCATGCTGCGCGACCTGCTGAGCTACGGCCTGGATGAACACGGCCAGCTTCGCGACCCCGTCGCTCACCCGGAGCAATTCAAAGACACCCCGTTGGGGCAGATCCCAATGAATTGGGATGTTGGTCCGTTTAGTGAAATCGCAAATGTTAATCCACCAACTCCCGCTACGGGACAGAGCCCATTTAATTCTATTTCGTTTATTCCAATGCAGGATGTTGATGAGGAAGGCAATTGGGTTTATCGACAAACTAGGAAACTCATTGATTGCAGCGGCGGATACACACCATTTATTGAAGGCGATGTTCTTTTTGCGAAAATTACACCCTGTATGGAAAATGGCAAGGGATGCCACGCAAAAGATCTCGTAAATGGTATTGGTATGGGATCGACCGAGTTTCACGTTTTACGACCAAAATCCAACAGATCGGCCAGATTTGTTTTTCATTGGTCGTTGACCAACTCAATGCGAATTAGAGCTCTTGCATATATGACTGGATCGGCAGGACAGCAGAGGGTCGAAGCTGGGTTCTTCAATTATTTTCTGATCCCCATCCCTCCCACTCATGAACAGGGATTAATAGCCAATGTAATTGACTGCGCAGATAGGAGAATTGAATCAAGTAGGAATGAGCTAAAGAAACTCAAAAAGCTAAAGTCCGGTCTTCAAGATGATCTTCTCACCGGCCGGGTGCGTATTCCGGAAACACTGATGGAAGGAGCCGAGAACGCATGAAGTCACGGTCGAAGGAGCTCCTGGATCGGGCGATAGCTGCGAAGGTGGCGGCCATCGAAATCTATAACAAGCCCGGTTTCCCTTATCGGACAGAGTCGTTTGCCATCCTGGCAATTAACGGCTGGGAGCTTCTGCTGAAAGCCAAATGGCTCGCCGACAATCGCAACCAGGCCAGCAGTCTGTACGTTTACGAGACCAGGGAAAACGCAGATGGGACAAAGAGCAAGAAAAAATACGTCAAACGAACCGACGCGGGGAATCCTTTCACCCATGGCTTGTGCTATCTAGCAAAGAAGTTGGTCGAAGACAAAAAACTCGATGCCCTCGCCTGGGACAATATTCAGATTCTGCTGGGACTCCGGGATTCAGCTGTTCATTTCTACAACCAATCTCCGGCTTTCCGGGTTCGCTTGCAAGAGATCGGAACGGCTTGTACCAAGAACTTCGCCAGCACCGTTCACGACTGGTTTGATCGACAATTATCGGAATTTGAACTCCACCTGATGCCTCTAGCCTTTGTGGATCTGCCGACAAATATGGACGGCTTTCTGCTTAACGCCGAGGAGAAGAACTTCCTCTCCTTCCTTGAGAATATGGACAAGTCTCATGCTGATCCGGAATCAGCCTATTCCGTCACGGTAAATATTGAATTCAGGTATACCCGTTCGAAGGCAAAAGAGGCACTTCTTGTTCAGAACACTAATGACCCTAACGCTCCTGCGGTTCGTCTGACGGAAGAACACGTCCTTGAGAGGTATCCGTGGGACTATTCGACACTCACAGAGAAATGCAAAGAGCGTTATCAGGGATTTAAGGCAAATCAGTATTACCATAATATTCGCCGCCCGCTTCAAGCTGATCGACGATACGGGATTACACGTTATCTTGACCCAGCTAACCTCGAGAGTAGTAAAAAAGCGTTCTTCAGCCCCAATATATTTGTTGAACTTGACAATCATTTTAGGAAGAAAGCAACAACCAAGGGGTGACAATGAGCAAAATCTACTGGGAAACTAATCTGGTCGAGAGAGCTTTCTGTGAACAACTTCAAAAAATGGGGTGGGAGTGGACAGAAGGTGATGTGGATGTTGCTGAACTCACTGAGCGGGAGAACTTCCGCGAGGTTTTCCTGAAGAATCGGTTAGTGGAAGCGCTGAGGCAAGTCAATCTTCGGGATGGGCAGCCTTGGCTCGACGATGCACGAGTGGAAAAGGCCATTCGCGATCTGAAACAGGCTCCGGGTCATCAGCTTCTGGAAATCAACCAAGCCGCGACCGAGCTTTTACTCAAAGGAACCGTGGCGGAAGGACTACCGGATTGGGACAACAACAGACCACAACCGATCCGCTACATCGATTTTGAAACCCCTGAAAAGAACGACTTCCTGGTCGTCAATCAATTCAAAGTCGAATTGACCAGTGGCCGGGGACATGTCATCCCAGATGCAGTTCTGTTCGTCAACGGTATTCCAGTGGTGGTAGCCGAGTTTAAAAGCCCGGGTATAGAAAATCCGATTCATGAGGCAATCAATCAGATCCTCCGCTACTCGAATCAGCGTCGTGAGCTGTTTCCTACGCTCTATACTGATAGCGAGGGCGTGGAAAAACTGTTTTATACCAACCAGCTCTTGATAGCCAGCGATTTCTTTGAAGCCCGGGCTGCAACCGTTGGTGCTCCTCCGGAGGCCTATTTGGAATGGTCCGATACCAGCCCGATTCCCATCAGCGCAGTTACGGAGGATCTCGGGATTGGGTCGACCAATGGTGACCTCGAAGAGGCCAAAGGTGAACTGTTGTCTGTCGGACCGGAGCAGACAGAGCGTGTAGGCACGCCTCTATTTTTCCGGCGCACAGAACAGCGCCCTGAGGCATTGGGGATTGGTCAAGGTGCGGCTCTGCAAAGTCAGCAGGTTCTCACGGCTGGCATGCTGCGTCCGGCGCATTTGCTAGATTTGATTCGTAACTTTACTATTTTCCAGCAGGTTGATGGTAAGACCCGCAAGATCGTGGCCCATTATCAGCAGTTCCGAGCTATCCAAAAAGCAACCCTCAGACTTCAGGAGGGACGGACGAGATCACAGGGCGCTGAACGGGATGAAAGAGGCGGTATTATCTGGCATACGCAGGGGTCCGGCAAGAGCCTCAGTATGGTATTTTTGGTTCGTAAAATGCGAACACTGGACCGGCTCAAGCGTTACAAAATCGTCACTGTTACTGACCGCACCGATCTGGAAGGACAGCTTCGTGAGACAGCTCGACTTTCGGGTGAGGCTGTGCGACCCACGGACAAGGATCGTAGCACCCGGGAATCTTCGACCGCAATGACCCAACGAATACTTTCCGAATCCACACCGGACATCGTCTTTGCCATGCTGCAAAAGTACCAGGATGTTGACCGGCAGGCTAAGAGTGATGAGAAGATCGCCATGACTATCGTCCGCAAAGAGAAAAAACCAGGCAAAGACGAACCGGTCGTGGAAAAAGAAGTGACCTTCGAAGAGAGCATTCACTTTGAAGAGTTTCCTGTCCTTAATGAGTCAGATGAGATATTAGTATTGGTCGATGAAGCTCATCGTTCCCATTCCCGGTCTCTGCACAGAAATCTGCGCAAAGCTTTGCCCAATGCGGCGATTATCGGCTTTACTGGTACGCCAATCCTAAGCAAGGATAAAACGGAAACCCGGGCAATCTTCGGCGACTTCATCGATAAATATCTGCTTCAGGATGCCGAAATGGATGGCACTACAGTGCCGATCCTCTATGAAGGCCGAACGGCCGATGGACTCGTCAAGGACGCTTCTAACCTCGACCAACTCTTCGAGGATATGTTCCGCACCTATTCCGAGGGAGAACTGGCGGTTATCAAGGCGAAGTATTGTACTGCCGGCGATGTTCTGGAGGCTCCTTTACTGATCGAACAGAAGGCAGCGGACATGTTGCGGCATTATGTGAGCGTTGTCTTACCTGAAGGCTACAAAGCCCAAGTTGTTGCAACCAGCCGCCGCGCCGCCATCTCTTATCGCGAAAAACTTCTGGTTGCCCGAGACAAACTTGTCAGAAATATTGAGGCTCTGCCGGCCTCTATCCTCACTCTCCAAGACCATGAGATTCAGCAACTTGATCAGCAAACAAGATTCCTTGTTCGCGCTCATGTACTCCTTCCACGAATCAGGGCTTTGGATGTGGCTGTGGTTATCTCTGGAAATCACAACGATCCTGAACCATGGTGGGATTGGTCGAACAAAGAGAAACAGGATGAATACACGAAACGGTTCAAGCGGAAATTGGCTGTTGAAAGAACAGAGAAAACTGATCCGCTGGCGTTAATGGTTGTCAACAACATGCTCTTGACGGGATTTGACGCTCCAATCGAGCAGGTAATATATCTGGACCGCAAAGTCATAGCTCATGATCTCCTGCAAGCCATTGCCCGTGTCAACCGAACCCATGGGCATAAGAAATGCGGTTACGTCGTGGATTATATAGGCGTGGCGCGTCACTTAAACGATGCCTTGAAAGATTATGATAGAGAAGACACCAGTGGTGCGCTTATCGATATAAATGTGGAGCTGCCTAAGCTGATTGACCGCAGAAATCGGGCTGTCGCGGTTTTCATCGACCGGGGTATAACAGATCTTCAAACTGAGGTCGAGGTTTGTGTTGCTCTTTTGGAGGACCTGAAAGTTCGCGCCGGATTCATCAACAAGCTCCGTATGTTCTATGAGACGCTGAACATTTTAGAACACCGGCCCGAAGTGCCGAGCGGTGTATTCCGAGATGCGAAGCTTCTTGGCTTCATCAACAAGGTGGCGGCGAACCTCTACCGAGACTCTGCACTGAATCTTCAAGGTGTTGCCGAAAAGGTCAAGGCGTTAATAGATTCTTATATATTGGCCCGGGGTGTTGATCCCAAGATTCCGCCAACGACGATTACTGATACTGAGTTCGAAAGGGTTCTTCAAGCTCAAAGTGGGAGCCGTGCAAGAGCAGCGCAAATGCAGTATGCGGCGAGGTATCACATTATCGGATTCACTAATCAGAACCCGGCCTTTGCTCGCAAGATGAGCGAAAAGTTGGAGGAAATCCTGAAAAGGTTTAAGGACGACTGGGACGCCTTGGAAAGGGAATTAAGAAAGTTCATCGACGAACTGCGCCAAGGAGATCGTAACGATTTCCCTGGTCTTGATCCTTATATTCAAGTGCCCTTTGTTCGCCTGATCCTTGAAGCCTGTTCCGAAGGCCGAGATTTGGATGATGCACAAAAGAAAGCCGCTATCAACACAACCCTCGATATTGTCGAGAGAATTCGCCAAGAGGTTGTCAAGGTTGGGTTTTGGAAGAACTCAGACCGTCGTGAACTCCTCACAAAACAAATCGTGAGGGACCTCGATGCTTCCGGTGTGTGTCCTCTGGGGAAAGAGCGGGATATCGCGCAACGGCTCGTTGCTCTTGCTAAGGAAAACCACGAGAATTTGGTAAGAAAATGAGCGAAATGATTGTAGTCGATGACTTAAAGTTCGAGGTGAGACGGAGCCTACGCCGTAAGACACTTGGGTTAACCGTTGATCGAGGTGGTGAGCTCGTTGTTCACTCGCCGGAAACTGCGAGTAAAACGGAACTCCATAAATGGGTCAATAGAAAGTTGCTCTGGGTCCACGAGAAACTGCTTCGCAAAGAACTACATAGCCATAGGGTTCATAGGCTCGAAATAGTGAGCGGTGAATGTATTGCTTACCTGGGCCGGAATTATCGACTCAAGATTGTTAAGAATCAATCCACACCAATTCAGTTCGATGGCCAATGGTTTCTCCTGCGGGAGAATGATCGACTGGATGCCCAGAGGCATTTTCAGACATGGTATCAAAATACCGGTGCTGAGTGGCTGAACGAGCGTGTCCGGTTTTGGGAATCCAAAGTTGGTATGACTGCTTCAAAGATAATCGTCTGTGATTTGGGCTTTAGGTGGGGGTCATGCGGTAAATATGGCGCCCTGTACTTCAATTGGCGTCTTCTACAGTTGCCTGTCTTCCTCGTGGATTATGTCGTTATCCATGAACTTGTCCATCTTCACGAGCGAAATCACACTCCGACGTTTTGGCGAATATTGGGCCGAGTGCTTCCAGAATGGAAGGAACGCAAAGAGGAGTTGAGCTACAAGAAGGCTCAAATGCTCTGGTGTACTTACGGGGATGATGCAAATACCAGGATTGAGGAGTAGAAGTGCTATGTTCGTGAAAGCCGCCGCTACTGAGGTGCTGAAAAAAGCACAATCCCCTTTGCACTCTAAAGCAATTGCTGAGCGGATCATCGCTGCTGGGTTCTGGACTTCAGACGGCAAGACCCCGGAAGCCACCGTGAGCGCCAGTTTATATTCGGATATAAAAAAGAATGGCGACAAATCAGCCTTTGTGAAGGCCGGTCCTCAAACCTTCGCGCTTCGGGATTCCTCTGTAAAACAGAACGACAACGGGGCGATTCCTCCGGACGTCGGAGACTCTCGAAAACCTACTCCCACAAACGCGGGCTTTTCCTTCACCGACTGCGCTCAAAAGGTGCTCGAGGAGTTTGGTGGCAAGAAGCCGATGCACTACAAGGAGATCACCGAGAAGGCGCTGGCGAAAGGATGGCTAGTAACAGGCGGTAAAACGCCCGAAGCCACCATGTACGCCCAGGTAATTACCGAGATTAAACGTCAGCAAAAACGCGGCAAACGGCCTCGATTCGTCCAGTACGGCCGTGGCTACGTTGGCTTGAGCCAATGGATGGGGCGCGGCCTTGCGTTCCAGATCGAGCAGCACAACCACCAGGTTCGGCAGGCACTGCGCGAGCGCCTGCTGGCCATGAAACCCGCCAAGTTCGAAGAACTGACATCGCAATTGCTAGCCGAGATGGGTTTCGAAATGGTCGAGATTACCAAAATCAACGGAGATGGCGGTATAGATGTCCGGGGCACCTTGGTGGTGGGCGATGTCGTCCGCATCAAGATGGCTGTTCAGGTCAAGAAATGGAAGCTTAAGAACAATATTCAAGCCCCAGTCGTGCAACAGGTACGCGGCAGCCTTGGGGCGCACGAGCAAGGTTTGATCATTACCACTAGTGACTTCAGTCTAGGCGCCATCAAGGAAGCCGCACAGGCTGATAAAACCCCCATCGCCCTGATGAATGGGGAACAACTCTTGATACTCCTTATGGAGCACGGCATCGGCGTCCATCGCTCCACGCCTGATCTGTTCGAGATAGATGAGGAGTATTCGATGGGAGTAGTGAAATGAAAACTGCGGATAGTTCTCTAAAGTATAGCCATAACCCTATGTACAACGATCAAAGGTAAAAACGTGATGAGGGGAAATCTACCAAAGCCAATCAAGAAGCAGCGTGAGGTGTTGTACATGCCCTCGGTTGGGCACTCCGCTGTGCTCGGGACTGCTGGGAGCGGCAAGACGACACTCGCTCTCTATCGGGCTGCTTATCTCTCCGAGCAGTCGTTGCCCCACGCAGGAAGAACCCTGCTTCTGACCTTCAACAAAACGCTGGTCACCTATTTAAACTATCTTAAACCCACTGAGTTACAGAATGTACGAATTGAAACTTATCATACATTCGCCAGAGGGTATCTCAATAACCGTAGCAAAATGAGTTGGAACTGCATTTGCGATCCTGAATCCCGAAACTCATTTATTTCTCAAGCAGTCAAAGCTGTTGAAGCTGGCTACGAGCCATCGAAGTTCTTCAAGAGACCCCTCGATTTTTTCTTGGACGAGATCCAGTGGATTTTCGGCCATGGGATCACTTCCCTTGATGAATACGTGGAGGTGGAACGTGTTGGACGTATCGATACAAATCTCTCTCGCAAGCTCAGACCAGTTATGTATAAAATTCTCGAGACGTATGTCGAGATTCGAACTGCGAATGGGAAGCTGTATGACTGGGATGATATTGCGATCAGTGTACGAAAAGAATTCGAGGAGGATAGTTCTCCCCGCTTATATAAACACATAATCGTTGATGAAGGGCAAGATTTTTCCCCTGAGATGATTCGTTCCTTAGCGGCAGCAATCCCTGAAGATGGTTCAATTTCGTTTTTTGGGGATGTTGCTCAACAAATATATGGACAGCGAATGAGCTGGCGCTCTGCGGGGTTGAACATCCCCCAGCAGTGGCTATTTAAAGAAAATTACCGAAACACTAAACAGATTGCTCAGTTGGGATTGGCCATTTCCAAGATGACTTTTTTTCAAGGTATTCCCGATCTGGTTGAACCTTTGTCACCAAAAGCCGATGGTGCTTTACCTACATTAGTGGAGTGCAAAGACAGGGATCAGCAGATCGAAATCGCGCTTCGGGCGGCAAAAAGTGGTGGAAAAACACAAAGTGTTGCCATCCTCGTTAAAGATAGAGCACAGGAAATGATTTTTAGCTCCGTCCTGGGAGCAAACGCTACCCGGCTGCACCGCGACCTCCAGGTATGGAACGACGGTCCTGGAATCTATCATGGTACGTTTCATGCGGCTAAGGGGCTTGAATTTGATGTAGTGATAATTCCTTTCCTGGACGCGGACAATCTACCGGACCAGGACTATATAGCTTCTCACAGTGAAGAGGATGGTCTTAGGCATGATGGCAGGCTTCTATATGTGGCGGTAACAAGAGCAAAAACGAGCTTGGTCCTGCTTTTCACCGGGGAGCTTACGCCATTGCTACCCGTTGACGAATCACTCTATCAGAGAGTCAAACCGTGAACCTGATTCAACAGGAGTGCGTCAACCGTGGGATCACCAGGATCTGCCATTTTACGCAGTCCAGAAACCTCGCACATATTTTTGACGATACTCTCGGGCTTTGTTCAAAGAGGACACTTCGGCAGCTTGATATGCCACACAACCCGACCGACCCAGACCGATATGACGGGAGGGACGATCTAATCTGCTGCTCCATTGAATATCCGAATACTTACTACTTCGCGAAAGTCCGGGAACAAGATCAACTGTTTAAAGACTGGGTAGTATTGATGATCGAACCAAGTTACCTGTGGCACATTGAGACTTGCTTTTGCCCCTGCAACGCAGCCCGATCCCGTGGGGCTTATATCCAAACGGGGATAAGCGGGTTTCGCTCGCTTTACGCCGATACATCCCCCGGGATCCCTTTTTCCCGTCCACAAGGTCACCTCCCAGCTGCACCGACCGACATTCAGGCAGAAGTTCTTCTCAAGGATCCAATTCCACTTGATTCAATTACCGGCATCGCTGTCCGGTCAGAAGAGCAGGCTCAGCGGGAGATGGTCAGATTAGAACTTCAGGGGATCGCAATCGACAAACCTATTTACATCGCTCCGGACTTTTTTGATAGAACAGCTCTCTCACGGTTGATTCAACGCGGAGTTCGAGCGACGGAAACGCTCTACGAAAACGGAGGTTTAAATGGCGGATAACAACACAATTAAGTTAAAAGCTACCAAAGCCGTCGGAGCCATGCTTGGAGCAGCATATGGCGATGCGCTTGGTTGGCCTAATGAGCGAGTCACCAAGTCAAATGCCTCAGGGCAAACACAAGGCCGACTTCACGATTTTAGAAGATGGACCTACCGTTTAGGCGGGCGCTATTTTCCCTATGAAGAAATCATTGAAGCTGGCGAGTACAGCGACGACACCCAACTTATCCTATGTCTCAGCAGGTCTTTGCAGAAAGGTGAAGTATGGTGGGATTATTTTACCCAGGTTGAACTGCCCTTTTGGTCCGTTTATGAACGTGGAGGCGGCGGTGCAACAAAAAGAGCGGTTGATTCATGGCTGGATGGCGTCTCTCCGTGGAGTTCACTTCGGAAACCACAAGATCTGAAGAAGTATTTTGATGCCGGAGGAAATGGCGTAGCAATGCGGGTTTTACCCCATGTTTTGCGCTTAGCCGAAAAGGGTTTTTCCAAAGTGGCCGCCAATATATT
This sequence comes from Dehalogenimonas alkenigignens, assembly GCF_001466665.1. Classification (NCBI taxonomy): domain Bacteria; kingdom Bacillati; phylum Chloroflexota; class Dehalococcoidia; order Dehalococcoidales; family Dehalococcoidaceae; genus Dehalogenimonas; species Dehalogenimonas alkenigignens. The sequence continues at coordinate 50,213 of NZ_KQ758903.1, forward strand.
CCTTGATGGTGTCGCGACCCATGGGCATCCCAGAGCGCTTCTCGGTGCTTTGGCCTATGGCTTCGCACTATGGACGGCTTTTCGGAAGGAGTCAAAACTGACATATGGTGAACTAGTTGAAGAGCTAATCAGTAACGTGACTGTCTGGTCTGCTATTCCTACCACTACGTCCATCTACCCCGCATGGATGAACCAGGCAGATAAAATTCTGCCAGGATATTCGAATATATGGGATTCGGTCAAAGCCGAGGTCCTAAGGTATCTTGATGTCTGCCGTGGTGAGCTCGCAAAAGGAGCATTGATTTTCGATGAAGATGTACTGAAAGAACTCCACTGTTTTGATAACAAGATAAGCGGTGCTGGCACTGTAGCTGCAATAGCCGCAGTGTATCTTGCATCGCGGCACGCCGCAGACCCGCTTAATGGAGTCGTGAAGGCAGCATTCGCCATAGGTTCCGACACAGATACTATTGCGTCAATGGCTGGGGGACTTCTTGGTTGTGTCCATGGATCAGACTGGCTTTCACCGGTAAAACAAGGCATCCAAGACGCCGCCTATATCGAGAAAAGCGCATTTCGTCTAGCAAACGGGCATATTGACGACAAGCCTGATGTTGAGGGTATTAAGAGATATTTACTCAAGAAGTGGATTGACGGTGTTGTAACCGCGCCTGATTCTAGCGAAGTCGAGCTCCCTGATCACAGGAAGGCTAGAATTAATCATGATCTTGATTACATCGGACGCAACGGTACGTACAGAGTCGAATTCAGACGATTGACTGTTGACGATGGGCAAAGCATCTACCTGGATAAGGTTTCAAAGGGTAATTTTGGGCTAATGACTCATACCCCGAAACAAATCATTATGCCTCTCCAACAGACCCTTTCAAATAGTCGGGGATGCGGTTCAAAGATTCCTGTCGTGTTATTTGAAAGAGCCATTTGGTTTTATCGTGAATGTCTTGGCTTAACCGTGAAGAAGCAGAGCTCGGATGCTGTTGTTTTCGATCAAGGGCTTGTTTTGGTTCCTTTGAACTACGCAAACAATTTCCCTCAAGGAATTCAACTTCGAGCGTTGATTTACGTTCAAGCCACGAACATCACTGAGCGTTTCAGGCGGATTAAAGAGAGCAATTTGCAAATTATTTCAACACTGGCTCCGTGGGGAAAATCAGGAATGCTTTTTTTCAGAAGTCTTGATCCGGATGGTAATATTGTTGAGGTCTTTTCGGCAGATGGTCAATAACTTGAGCAAACCATCTTTGGTTAACATATACCAAAATGGGAAGCACCACCCGCATCGGCAGGAGTTGAGCAACAGCGATGGAAAAAGATCCAAAGGGATTTATCTCCTCTGGAAAAGCACGCTTTCAATCCTAACGCCCATACGGAGGACTCGAATTATCATGTTGAAGTTAAAGGTTAAGGCCGAAACTCACCTCGTATTCATGGCCGGTTCTACCTATTGATACTCCGGCTCCACCAATGGTGACGATGCCGAGAACCGTCCGTTAGCTGGCGCTTTATCATCCACTCAAGATTCTAAAACTCCTTTCATTTACCTTCTCATGGACTGGTTCCATTCAAGTTCTACCTCATAATGAAAGTCAATGCATTTGACGCCCGGCTGATATCGAGTTATTATATCGTATATCAATATCGGGATATGATATTATGCTTGACCGCAATTTCTTCCTGGGTTTTATCCGTGTCCATATTCTGTATCACGCCAGCAAGGAACCGATTTACGGCGTCGAACTCATTGAGGAACTGAAGCGCCATGGGTACGCATTAAGCCCCGGGACACTCTACCCGATACTTCATCGGCTCGAGGAAGAAAGTTTACTCATCACTGAATATCGCATTGTCGGTGGCAAACGCCGGCGTTATTACTCCCTCACCGATAAAGGTCGTGAGATGCTGACCTCCGCCCGCAAGCAAATCGGTGAACTGATGAACGAGGTGATGCAGGGATGACCCCAATCATGTTCGCTTTCTTCGCGGCTTCTTTCGCTGCGGCAGCCGTAGCTTCAGTCACCGCCTTCGGAACTGCTACACTGCTGATCCCGGTTGCCTCACTCATCCTCGACCTGCGCCAGGCGATCGTCCTTGTGGCGTTTTTCCACTTTTTCTCCAACGCTTTTCGGTTGATGTCGCTGTGGCGGCACATAGACCGCCATACGGCACTTCTCTACGGCGTCCCGGCGGTCGTCTTTGCCTTCATTGGCGCCTGGCTCTTCGGCAATATAGAAACCGGAGCCTTATCTCTGATATTCGCCGTTTTCATCATCGCTTTCGCTGTATTTTCACTGATTAAACCCGATTTTCGGCTGCCTGATTCTGATCGGACGCTGGTTACCGGCGGCGTCTTATCAGGGCTTTCCGCCGGGCTGCTTGGCCTGGCAGGCGCAATCCGCTCCATGTTCCTGATTTCGACAAAAATGTCCAAAGAAACATATGTAGCTACCGCGGCGGCTATTTCCGTAGTGGTGGATATCACGCGTATTTCGGTCTACACCGCTAACCGGGAGCTGTCTGGCGAGAACTACTGGCTGATCTTGCCGTTAATTGCCATCGCCTTTGGCGGGACCTATGTCGGCACCCGCGTTCTCAAGAATATCAGCCACCGGACGGTGCGCTTTTCGGTCCTGTTTTTACTCATCATAATAGGGATTCAGACGATTCTTGCCGAGTTAAGGTGACTTTGATCTCCCAAGCAGACCGATACGCAGAAATTCCTCAATTACACTCCTCCCAGAACGACGGTGCTTATTCTCACCTTCCCTGCCCTCTCCGTGCTAGAATTGCTCCGTGAAAATACCCATATTCCTCGTTAGGCTTTTCACCACCGCCTGCATCATCTTGACGCTGGCCGGAGCATCAGCCTGCGGCCGGCCGGAGACCGCCCTCCTCGGCGGCAGCTGGGACGACCTTTCGGTATACCGCGACAACCTGATCCAGTCCGGAGAAGCAGCCCTGGACTCTCTCCAGGAAGCTTCGGTCTATCACATGGACCTGACCATTGACTCGTCGCTGCAAACCATCGGCGGCCGCCTGCAAGTCCGTTACACCAACCGTGAAGGCGAGGCTCTGACCGAAATCTATTTCCAGCTTTTCCCCAATTCAGCCGGGGGCAGCGTCACAATCTCTGAAGTGCGGCTGGACGGCCGGCCGGTAGAAGCCGCGGTTATCTCCGGCGGCACGACCCTCAGGGTGCCGCTGGTCCGGCCGCTTCAGCCTGGGGCGGCGGTCACGGCCCAGCTGGACTTCACCGTCGCCATCCCCCGCAGCCTCGGCGGCAATACCGGGTTATTCGGCTATTTCAACGGCATTCTCACCCTGGATTGCTTCTATCCGGTCATCCCGGTGAACGACGATTCAGGCTGGCATATCGGACCGGCACCCGGCGGCGGCGATCATACGTTTCTGGACACGTCTTTCTATCTGGTCAGAGTCAGAGCGCCGGCGTCATTGACTCTGGCGGCCTCCGGAGTCGAAACGGCGCGCTCAGTTGACGGCGCCGACCAGGTAGTCACGTTCGCCGCCGGCCCGGCCAGGGATTTTTTTCTGGCCGGAAGCGATAAATATGCCAAAGTGAGCGCGACATCCGGAGAAACAACGATCAATTCATACTACCTGCCGGGGCTGGAGGGCGGCGCCGATACCGCTTTAAAAACCGCTGCTGAGGCCCTTGAAACCTTCAACCGGAGACTGGGCGAATACCCGTATACCGAATTGGATATCGTGCCGCTGCCGCTGCAGGGCGGGGGCATCGGTATTGAGTACCCCGGGATTTTCGGTGTCGCCGCCAGCGTCTATCCTCTCGAGCTTACCCTGAAAACAACTGTCGTCCATGAAGCGGCGCACCAGTGGTTCTATAACGCCGTCGGCAACGACCAGATCAATCAGCCGTGGCTTGACGAGGCGGTCAGCCAATATTTCACCGGACTATTCTTCCTCGACACCGAAGGCCCGGCCGGCTGGAACAGATCCCTGACCGAGTGGCGCAATTTCTGGAACCGCGCCGGCTCAACACCGATTCCAATCGGGTTGGCGGTTGGCGATTATAGCCTCAACCGCTACGGGCCGATAGTCTATGGGCGCGGCCCGTTATTCCTTAACGCCCTGGCTGCCGAGATCAGCCAGTCGGCGTTTGAGGAGTGCTTCCGCGGCTACTACCAGGCTAACATCTGGGGCATTACGACGACGGCATCCTTTCAAGCCTGGTTTGAAGCCTGCTCCGGGAAAGACCTGGATGCCATTTTTTCAGTTTGGGTGTTGCCGTAGCCGTTCCGCCGGGGCTGGCGCAAAGCCGAAATCCAACGAATTCCACGTTAACAGGTGGTTGTAATTTTCCCTGATTTGCATTAAGCTTTCATATATTTCCCGGTACCCCATCTCGGTTGCGGACAGTTTGTCCGGGGAGAATGAGATGAAACGCTGGCGCTGGCTGCTCCCAATCGTAACGTTGGTAATGCTGTTACCGGGATGTACCTCAAACGCCAAGTACCAGGAAGCTCTGGATCAAAACGCCGCCCTGGCATCACAGGTTGCCGACTTAAACAGCCAGATCACCAATCTCAGCGGCCAGATTTCAACTCTTCAAACGAACTACGAGAAAATCTCCAAGGTGTTTCCACCCCGTGATTTTGCCAGCCTGCAGGAACTGAAGGACTGGCTGGCCAAGGACAAAACCGACCAGCAGCCCGCTCCGGCAACCATCGAAGAATTATATTCCCGAGGTTTGAAGATGCAGCTGGCGGCTCTGAATGACGGCTTCATCATTTCGATCGATCAGGAATTCGTCACTGACGCCTTTTTCTTCATCTTCGGCATCGCGGTGGTTAATAATGAAATCTGGGTCTGGGACATTGAGGACGATGACCTTTACCAGCCGATCGGCTGGGGCACGGTTACCCGTAATTCCTGAGATGTAAATACTTGCCGTCTTAATGGAGGGGATAATGCGCAAAACAATTCTTACCGGCCTCATTGTGCTCCCGATAATCCTGATGGGATTCGCTGTGCCGGCAGCCGCGGCTGACCCTCCCAGAGAAGTCAAAACCATCCAGGAAACTCTCGGCGTCAACAACCCGAAGTTCCTATCGGGCGGGGCGTACCTCTATATTACCCACCAGACTCCTTCGCTGGTAAACCTGATCGACAGCGGCATGCTGACCAGCCCTATGCCCGGCAGCACCCAGGCGGTTGGCGGCGCCGCCGCCGCCCTCATTCCCTACCGCAGCCCGGTGGCAAGCTTCAGCCGCAACATTTTAATCTCCAGGGATTTCGGCAACATTACCTACCAGACTGAGCCTCACATCTCGGTCAATCCTAAGGACTCCAACAATTTGATCGTCGGCATGATCGATTACAACTTCCCGGGTGTCGTCACCTATTCCAGTTTTGACGGCGGCGCGACCTGGCAGGGGCCTTTCCAGCCTAAAATCCCGCGGCATCAGTTTGCCGGCGTCGGCGACCCGGTCACTGCCTTCGGCAAAGACGGCACGGCTTATATCTGCCAGATGACGGTGACCCAGGAAAAATTCGAAGTCGGCGGCGTCGTCGGCTACGCCGAGGTGTCTTCGATAATCGTCAGCCGTTCGACCGACGGCGGCCTGACCTGGAGCGAAGCCTCTACCGCCATCCCCGGGGCAGTGTTCACCCAGGACTACCAGGTTCCCGAAGGCGAGCGGGCCCGGGGCGACGTTTACAGCTTTTTTGTTGACAAGCCCTGGATGACGGTCGGCCCTTCGCCGACTAACCCGACCAAAGAGATCATTTATCTTACTTTCACCACCTTCATCGAGGTTGACACCCTGGTGTGGCTCGACGAACTGCCCGGGCTGATGGTGGCCGAGGAAGTAGCGGTTATCGAGATGGTCAGGAGCGAGGACGGCGGCAAGACCTGGACCGAACCGGTTGAGGTCAGCCCGTACGTTTACACCACCGCCCACGGCGCCGAGCAGGACCGCCTGGTGCACGGCTCTCAGCCGATGGTCGCCCCTGACGGCACACTTTATGTCGCCTACATGGACACCTGGCTGGACGGCGCCTGGGAGGGCGACGCCGAAATCATAGTCGCCACATCCAAAGACAAGGGACAGACCTTCACCCGGCGGGCGGCGGCCCATTTTGTGGAGATGGACTATCTGCCGCGGGGCGCCAGCTTCAGGGTTTGGGCTACCGGTTTCCCGCAGACCGCCATCGGCCCCAACGGCGAGATTTATATCGCCTATACCGCCTACCCGAGCGACCGGGCCACCGATTCCGGAGACATCTATATGGTTGCCTCAACCGACGGCGGCCGGACATACTCGCTGCCGAAGAGAGTGAACGATGACGTTTCGGATCACCTCCAGTTCTTCCCTTCCATCTCCACCAGCCCGGACGGCAAAGTCCACATGATGTGGGGTGATACCCGGGATGACCGCGGCGAATTGACCTACCATATCTACTACTCCTCTTCCACCGACGGCGGCAAGACCTGGGCGATGAACGCCAGGGTCACCGACTTCCCGTCCAATCCCAACCTCGGATTCCCCTACGGCGCCTTTATCGGCGACTATTTTTCGATGAAGGCCACCGGCTCCGACGTCTACATGGTCTGGGCCGACAGCCGCCTGGGCGAAGTCATGGGTTACAATCAAAAAATCGGCTTCGCGCGGCAGCGCGCCATGCCGACGCCCCAGCTTTTCCTTTCGCCGCCGGCCGGCGCGGCCGGGCGCGACGTCATCGTCCAGGGCAGCAACTTCCAGCCGGATTCCGAGATTTTCATCTCCATGGGCGGCGTAATCATCAGCACCGGTTTCACCGACCTTCAGGGCAACTTCATGCAGACCATCTATGCCCCGATTGCCGGCGAAGGCGCCCGCGACATCGCCGTCTCCGATATATCCGGCAACGTGGCACTGGCGTCATTTTTTACCGAGTTCGGCTTCGATACCTTTGAAAAAGGCCTGGCTGATCTGTCAACAAAAATTGACGGAATGAACGCCGCGCCGCCGGAAAACGAAGGGGGAAGCAACGACTGGCTGGTGGCCACGCTGGGCGGCGCGCTGTTCGTCAGCCTGCTGGCAGTCCTGGCCCTGTTCATCAGGATGAGGCAATCGAAATAATTCATCAAATCGAAGATAGAACGCGCTGCCGCCACGCTGCCAGCGACGGCGGTGAATAAAGGTGAGGAGGAGAGCCATGTACAGGAGACCGCGGATGGCCGGGAGAGGCTTCGCTATCGTCTTAAGCCTCGTGCTGGCACTGTCTTTCCTCGTCTCGCCGGTGGCAGCCTACACCCCGCCGCACTCCAAACCCGGCCCGGCGGCCGACAAGCTGATATTTAAGGCTTTCAACGTGGACATCGCCCCCGCCGCCCTCCAAAAAGGCGAAATGGATATGTATATCTATTCCCTGAAAACGCTGGCCGCCCAGGAGCTGGCCAAGGTTCAGGGCATCAAGATGTACCAGGCTCCGGCCACTTCAATCGGCTTGATTTTGAATCCGTCGCCGGCGCTGTCAGGGCAATTCAATCCTTTTTCGGTCAAGGCTATCCGGTATGCCATCAACCAGGTCCTCGACCGGAACTATATCGCCCAGCAGATATATCAGGGTTCGGCGCTGCCGATGTATTCCCACCTCTCCTCCGGAGATTACGATTACCGGGTCATCAGTTCGATGGTCTATGAGATGAACCTGGGTTACCAGCCGGAACAGGCGAAGACCACCGTCACCGCAGAGATGCAGAAGGCCGGGTGCACCCTGGTCAGTAACAAGTGGCAGTACCAGGGCAAGCCTGTCGAGTTGAAATTCATCGTCCGCACCGAAGACGAGCGGCGGGTTGTCGGCGACACCATCGCCGCTGAACTCGACAAACTCGGTTTCACCACCCGCATCATCTATCAGCAGTTCGCTCAAGCGATCAACATGGTCTACGCCCAGGATCCGGCATTGCTGCAGTGGCACCTCTACACCGAAGGTTGGAGCAAGGGCGGCGCCGATAAATACGATTCCGGTTTGATCAACCAGATGTACGCTCCCTGGCTGGGCAACATGCCCGGCTGGCAGGAGCAGGGCTTCTGGCAATACCAGAACGCCACCCTCGACGACCTGGGCAAAAAGGTCTATATGGGAACCTTCGCCTCCACTTCCCAGCGCGACGACCTTTACCGACAGATGACCAAGCTGGCGATGGAGGAAGCGGTCAGGCTGTGGGTGGTGACCGCCGTCAACAACTTCGCGGCTAAAAGCACCATGGACGGCGTCACTCAGGACATCGCCGCCGGGCCGAGATCCCTGCTGACGCTGAGAGACGCTTATGTACCCAACCAATCCACGCTGACTATCGGCAACCAGTGGGTGTGGACGGAACGCTCCACCTGGAATCCGGTGGGCGGTTTCGGCGATGTCTACTCATCAGATATCTGGCGCAACATGGTCGACCCGCCGCTGTACAGCCACCCGTTCACCGGACTCCCGGCGGCCTACCGGGCGTCATACACTGTGGAGACCGCCGGTCCGTCAAGCACGCTGGCGGTGCCGGCCGACGCCTTCCGCTGGGACGCCGACAAGGGCAAATTCGCGACCGTGGCCGGCGCCACCCGGGCAACGTCCAAGGTCACCTTTGACTACTCAAAATATTTCCAGTCCAAGTGGCACAACGGCCAGCAGATAGAGATGGCTGACCTGATCTATGCCATCTATCAGTCCTTCGACATGGTCTATAACAAAAACAAGTCGGCCATTGAATTCGCCGCGGCCACGACGACCAAACCGGTACTCGATACTTTCAAAGGGTTTAAGATACTGGATGCCAACCGCATCGAGGTCTACGTAGACTACTGGCATTTCGTACCGGATTACATCGCCTCCTACGCGGTGCCGGCTTCGCTAACCACCCCCTGGGAAATCCTGGCAGCCATGGATAACATCGTCTTCGATAAGCGGCAGGGCGCCTACTCGGACACCGCGGCGGCGCGGTTCAATGTGGACTGGCTGTCCACGGTCAATAAAAGCCACGCGCTCCGCATCAGGACCGTGCTGTCCGGTTTCAAGGATGCCGGGACAGTACCCAACCTGATCTTCGACACCCCACAAACCAGGGTCAGCTTTTCAAGCGCCCCGGCCAGGTATCAGGCTTCAATGGATTTTTACGACAGCTATTCCCACCTGGCGATATCCAACGGGCCTTTCAAACTGGTCAGGTTCGACTCAGCGGCGCAGTATGCCGAGCTGGATGCCTTCCGCGATCCCGGTTATCCTTTCAAACCCGGGGACAAGTACCTCGGGGCGGCGCAACTGGTGGATATCAAGAACGTCACCTCCGGCAAACTGGAGCCGGGCAAAGCGGCGGAAATCACCGTTGAATTGACCGGGACCGGAACGCTGGCGGTGGATTATTCATTAGTGGATCCGGCGACGAGCAAAGTACTTAAGAGCGGCCAGGCGCAGGGCAGCGGCACCAGGTTCACCGTAGCGCTCAGCGCCGCCGATACCCAGAACCTGAAGCAGGGCATCTATTACCTCTATTTGCTGGGATCCAGCGACGCCGTGTCCCAGGTGACAGAACGCCGGGTGGATGTCGACATGGCAGGCGGCGGCGTCATCACCGTACCGGGTGATAACGGCGGCAACAGCGGCGGAGGAGGCGGCGGCGGCATTTCGCCGATGCTGATCGTCATCCCGATCGCCCTGCTGGTCGGCGGCGGGCTGGTGTTCATGATACTCAAAGGCGCCAAGACTAAGAAATAAGGCGGGTGGTGGACCGATAGCCGATGGTATTGAAGCTGCTGGGCCGCGGCCTGACACTGTTCGGCGTCCTGGTTATCGTGCTGCTCATGGTGGTGGTGTCGCTCGGAGCCACCGGCTTCTCCGACCGCATGCTGGAGTCCACCGTCTCCGAGGAGATCCGCGCTTACCGCACCACGCTGTCGCAGACAATCCGTGACCCGGAGGTCCTCGAGGCTACCGTGGCCCAGCGCCGCGCCGAACTTGAGGCCTTTTATCACCTGGACCAGCCGTGGTACACCCGCCTGCCGGACACCATCAAACGGGTGGTCACCTTCGACCTGGGCGAAGCCCGGACGCTAAGGACGACCGAAGGGTCACCGCGCGTCGCCGACCTTTTAGCCGAGCGCCTGGGCAACACCATCCTGCTCATCACCACCGCTTCGGTCATCACTTCCATTCTGGGACTATTAATCGGGCCGCGCCTGGCCGCCCGCGCCGGCACGAGACTCGACCGCGCCGCCTGCCTGGCGCTGGCGGTGTCATATGCCCTGCCCGCCTGGTGGGTCGGCATCTTCTTCGTCCTCTTCTTCGCCTTCGAATGGGGCATCTTCCCCTACGGCGGGCTGCTGTCGGCGCCGCCGCCGGACGGCGCCCTGGCCCGGTTGGGCGATATGGCCTGGCACGCCGCGCTGCCGGTGGCCGCTCTGGTGGTGGTCTCCTTCGGCTCCTGGGCTTATGCCGTGCGGACGATGGTCCTTAATACCGCCCAGGAACCTTTCGTCACCGTAGGCAAGGCCAAGGGCTTGCCCCAGAACCTCATCGAGCGCCGCTATATCCTCCGAGCGGCGGCGCCGCCGATAGTCACCTCCCTCATCCTCGGCCTGGCGGGTTCGCTGGGCGGCGCCATCCTGACCGAGACAGTGTTCAACTGGCCGGGCATGGGCCGCCTATACTATGACGCCATCATCGCCGCCGACGAGACGGTCATCGTCGCGTTGACCTTCGTCTTCACGCTGATCTACCTGGCCGCCCGATTCGTCCTGGAAGTCCTTTACCTCTGGCTGGACCCGCGCATCCGGTATACCTAAATGAAACCCAAAGACATATTACGGACGCTGCTCTCGAGCTGGGTGGGGCGTATCGGCGCCGCCTTCCTGGCGCTGATGCTTCTAGTTTCCGTGTTCGTCTTGGCCACCTACCCGCTGGACTTCGGCAAGAAGGTCTGGAACAATCCGGTTTATTGGGCGGACTACCCCCAGAGCGCGCCGCCGGCCTGGACCAATACCTTTTCCTCCGGCGCCAGGGTGTCCCATACCATCTTCACCGCCGATGAACCGTACGACGTCGTCACCGACAGCACCGGCCGATACTTGATCTACCGCTTCAATCTCGGTTATGACTACGATGAATTCCCGGCTTTCACCTCATTTTCCCTGTCCGGGGTGACCTTCAGCGACCGCCCGCCGATATTGTCGCTGTCCATCCTCCGCCCCGACGGCAAAGAGGTGCTGCTGCTCCGCCACATCGTACCCGGAGCGGCGGCCGGCGAGACCGCGCCTTACAGCCGCTACTCCGAAACGCCCTTCCGCGTCTACTTGACCGGCGACCAGGCGGTGGCCTACAACGTTCGGGACTTTGCCGCCGGCGAACTGGGCCTGTCGCTGTCCCTGGCGGAGGTCCAGGCCAAACCGGAGGCGATCGTCTTCGGCCAGCCGGACGGCGCCGGCGGTTTCATGCCGCTGCCGGGTGAATACCGCATCAACGTCACCGCCCTGACTTACGCCGACGCTGATACCATCGCCGAGGTGAAATACGTCCTGGGCGGCACCGTCTACGGTCTGATGGGTACCGATTCTTTAGGCCGCGATCTGGCGAGGGGCTTGCTCTTCGGCTTTCCAGTGGCTCTTCTAATCGGTGTGGTCACCAGTGTTTTCATCACCGTCATCGGCACGGCGACGGGCATCGTCTCCGGCTACGTCGGGGGCAAGACCGACACCTTCATCCAGCGGCTGTGCGACGTTTTAGCCAACGTTCCGCTCCTGCCGATCCTCATCTTCCTGGCCTTCATCATCGGCCAGAAGCTCTGGCTGGTCATCCTTATCATGGTCGTCTTCGGCTGGCCGGGCCTGACTATCATCACCCGCAGCATGGTGATGCAGCACGCCGCCTCGCAACTCGTCGAGGCTACTCGGGCGCTGGGCGCCAGCCCATCGCGCATCATGTTCCGCCACGTCCTGTTCCAGATCGGACCGTTCGTCCTGTCGCAGATGATCTTCTCGACACCCGGAGCGATACTGGCCGAAGCGGGACTTTCCTTTCTTGGTCTGGGCGACCCGTCGATACCCACCTGGGGCCAAATTCTCGAGAGCGGCTTTTCGACCGGCGCCGTCTACGTCGGCTACTGGTGGTGGGTGCTGCCGCCAGGTCTTCTGGTGGTCTTTGCCGCCATGACCTTCGTGCTATTGGCCCTGGGTTTAGAGCCTGTAGTCAATCCCAGATTGAGGCAACATGGCACTGCTTGAAGTTAAAGATCTCAGGATCAGCTACGAGACCGGCGGCGGGCGCCTGGCGGCCGTCGGCGGTGTCTCCTTCGAGGTCAGCGAGGGCGAGACGCTGGCAGTTGTCGGCGAATCCGGCGCCGGCAAATCCTCGCTGTCGCTGGGGCTGATGCGCCTCTTGCCCCGTAACGCCTTATCGCCCGAAGGCCGTGTATTCCTCGACGGTGTCGAGTGCCTCAGTCTGTCAGAGGAGGAGTTCAGGAAACAGGTGCGCTGGAAGAAGCTGTCGATGGTCTTCCAGGGGGCGATGGACTCGCTACACCCGGTCAGGCGCGTGGGCGACCAGATTGCCGAACCGCTGCTCCTGGACGGGCGAACCGATAAAACGGCGGCCTTTGGGCGGGTCGCCGAGCTTTTAAGCCTCGCCCGGCTGCCAACGGATATCTCCCGCCGCTACCCCCACGAGCTGTCCGGCGGCATGAAGCAGCGGGTGATGATCGCCATGGCCCTGGCCTGTTCACCTAAGCTGGTCATCCTCGATGAGCCGACCTCGGCCCTGGACGTCATCATCCAGGCGCAGATAATGAATCTGCTGAAACAGTTGAAGCGCGACTTGAAGCTCGGCAGCCTGTTTGTTACCCACGACCTGGCGCTGGCCTCGGACCTGGCTGACCGCATCGCCGTGATGTACGCCGGGGAGTTCGTCGAGATCGGGACGGCGGAGCAGGTGCTCGGGTCGCCCAGGCATCCCTACACCAAAAAGCTGCTGGGCAGCATCCCCAGCCTCTACGACGACCGACGCCCGGAGTTCATCCCGGGCACACCGCCCAAAATGACTTCGCCGCCCGCCGGCTGCTACTTCTCGCCGCGGTGCCCGGAGGCCTGCGAGCTCTGCTCAACCCATCCCGAACTAATCGTCTGTGGCACCGGACAGCACGCCCGCTGCCACCTGGTGATAGAATCATGACCTCGATGCTGGAACTTAGAAACGTGACCATGGACTTCAAGACTAAAAAGTCGATGTTCAAGACATCGACGGTGCGCGCGGTCGATGAAGCATCGATCTCGGTGGCGCCCGGCGAGACGCTGGGCATCGTCGGCGAGTCCGGCTCCGGCAAGACAACGCTGGCCCGCATCGCCCTGCGGCTGCTGCGGCCGACAGCCGGCGCCGTCATGTTCGACGGCAGCGACATTACCAATCAGCCGGAAAAGCAACTCAAAGATCTGCGCCGCCGAGTCCAGGGCGTTTTCCAGGATCCCTTCGCCTCGCTCGACCCGTTCATGACCATCGGCCAGATTCTGGAGGAGCCCATGGTCATCCATAAAATCGGCGACAGCGCCGGGCGGAAGGACGCCGCGGCGAGGGTCCTCGATGAGGTAAAATTGCGGCCGGCCAAAGACTACCTCGGCGGCTTCACCCACCTGCTTTCAGGCGGCCAGCGGCAGCGGGTAGCCATCGCCCGGGCGCTCCTTCTGAAGCCGGAGTATATCGTCGCCGACGAGCCGGTATCGATGATCGACGCGTCGTCCCGGGCGGAAATCCTGTCGCTCTTCTCCGAACTTCAGCGGAGCCACAACCTGGGCTTTTTGTATATCACCCATGATATCGCCACCGCGGGCTACTTCTGCCACCGCATCGCGGTGATGTATCTCGGGCGAATCGTCGAGACCGGACCGGCGCGCGAACTCATCCGCCGTCCGCAGCACCCCTACACTCAAGCCCTGATCGCCGCAATACCGACACCAGACCCCCAGAACCGCTTCCGGGAGCGGGCGGTCATACCGCTGGAAACGGCATCGTCGAGGGTCAATGCAGGCTGCGCCTTCTTCCCGCGCTGCCCGAAGGCGGAAAAAGGGCGCTGCGATGCTATCAAGCCGGTGGCGGTGGAGGTGGCGGCGGGGCACCGGGTGGAGTGCCTGCGGCAATAATCTTCCGCGGTGGCGGACGATTTTGCCGGTCCAACCGCCACCTGAAGACCCGGCCATCATCGGGGTGGCGATACTCCCCGTCCAAGACCATGCCTATTTTCTTCAACACCGCCTGAGAGGCAAGGCCGTCAGGCAGCGTCTCGGCGCGGACGGCGGTTACATCCGGCTGATGGAAAGCCCAATCGGCGAGCGCCCCGGCTGCCTCGGTGGCGTAGCCCTGGCCCCGATAGGCTTCAATCAGGGAATATCCCAGTTCGACCTCTCCATATTGGTTCGGACGGCCTTTGAAGCCGCCGTCGCCGATAAGCATCCGGTCAGCCCGGTGGATGATGAAGTAAGCGCCGAAACCCCCGAGCTCAGGATCCGATTTCAGCCAGTCAATGACGTAAGCGATGACATCGGCACCGCAAACCGGCCACTGCGGCGGCACCTGGGCGCCCAGCAAAGAAGCGAGTTTGGCCGGCGATTCAGAGAAGGCTTCCAGGGCGGCGATATCTTCCAGGATAAGGTCCAGCCGGGAAGTGGCTATTCTGAAAGTCATGTCTTGAGTTCGGTGCCGATGGAAAAGGCTTTGCCCAGAAACTGCCCCAGCGCCTGGTACTGCGCCTGGCCGGTGGTGTAGACGATGGGGTTGATTTTATTGACATCGGCGCGGCCGTTGGTCAGACACTCCTCCGAAATATGGCACTCGGTGATTCGGCCGATGACCAGCAGGTGGGAGCCGAGGTTGACCGTGGTATGCAGTTCGCATTCCAGGTTAAGAGGGCACTGCTCTATCAGCGGCGCGCCAGGCTGTTTACCGTAGAAGACTTTAAACCGGCAGGCGGCGGCCTTGTCGGTCTTGGCGCCGGAGACGATGCCGCAGTAGTCGGTCTCCCTGACCAGGGAAGCATCCGGGATATTCACCGAAAAGGCCTTGTTCTCCATGATGCCCTTCAGGCTGTGGCGGGTGTGGCGGATGGCGATGGAAACCATCGGCGGGTCGCCGCAGGCGATGCCGCCCCAGGCCACGGTGATGAAATTGGCTTTGCCGGCCGTCAGGCTGCCGACCAGGAAGGCCGGCATGGGATAGAGCAGTGCCTGGGGGCCGAGTTTCAGTTTGGTCATAATGGTACTTTTTACCTCAGGGTTATTCTACCAGCTTGCGGCCGGCTTCGAAAGCCTTTGGCAGGGCGCCTTCGATATTATTGACGGCGCCGGCGCCGTCTACGCCGGAGAAGAACAGCTCGCCGGCGTATTCGATGTCCAGCACGATAAATAACGCCTTGACCGTTGCCCGGGCCGGCTCGAAAAGGGTCTGCCCTTTGCGGCCGCCGGCGGCGATGAACAGGCCTTTACGAGTCTTTTTCGGCTCAATGGGCGGCCGGCCGAGCAGGTATTTGCGCGCCCACAGGCACTGGCAGCGGTCGATGGCGGCTTTGAGCTGGGCGGTGACCGACATGAAGTGCAGCGGCGAGGCGATGATCACCCGGTCGGCGTCAGAGAGGGCTTCGTAGATCAGCCGCATGTCGTCATTCAGCTTGCAGTCGCCGGTGCGGGAACAATAATCGCAGTGGAGGCAGCCGGAGATCTGTAAGGAAGCGACGTCGATGAAGCGGGTAAGCGCGCCGGCGGACTCAGCGCCGCGCAAGGCTTCGTGCAGGAGCTGGCTGGTGTTGCCGCCGAGGCGGGGGCTGCCTGACAGGCCGAGGACGTTCACGAAAGCGAAGGCTCCAGCTCCTTCAGAATCTGCAGCTCACGGTCTTCCATGATTTCGGCATCGTAATCCTTTTCGTGGTCGAAACCCAGGAGGTGCATAATACCGTGGATCAGCAGACGCCCGAGCTCCTTCTTTAGCGGGTGGCCGAACTCAGCCGCCTGCAGCTGCGCCTGGGGCAGGGATATGACTACCTCGCCCAGGTTAATGCCGCCGTTCATCTGGACCGGAAAGTCCGGGTGAGTGGTGGCGTCGGCGGCGGCTTCCCTGACGAAAAAGGAGAACGACAGCACGTCGGTGGGATGGTCTTTATGGCGATAGATACGGTTAAGTTCCCGGATGCGTTCCTGCCCGGTTATATAGATGCCCATTTCAGAGGACGATTCAGCGCATTGGGCGACGAGAATCTGCCGGGCGACGCCGCGGAGCCACGGTACCGACAGGTCCTTTTTGAACTCTTTATCTATGGTTATGTCAATTCTCATAGTCAGGTTTCATTATAGCGTAACAGAAAGCAAGTGTCAGCCGCCGGTGGTTCAGGTCTCAATCCCGCTTTCGTTTGCTATGACCCGCCCTCCATCAACCTCGCGATGGTCCAGACAGGTGTTTGTCCCTTCACCCCTTTTCCACCTATAATGTCCGCCAATGAGTTCTCCCAAAATCATCGCTATGGTGGGCATGGCCGGGGCCGGCAAGACCGAGGCCAGCCGCGTCATGGAGCAGCACGGCTACAGCCGCATCCGCTTCGGCGATGTCACCGACGAAGAGGTGAAACGCCGCGGTCTGCCGCTATCCGAAGCCAACGAGCGCTCCGTCCGCGAGGCGCTGCGCCAGGAGTTGGGCATGGCGGCCTACGCCAAACTCAACCTGGCGCGTATCGACGCCGCCCTGGAAAAGGGACTTGCGGTCATTGACGGCATGTACTCCTGGGAGGAGTATCTGTTCCTCAAGGAGCGCTACGGCGACAAGCTGGCGGTGGCGGCGGTATGGGCTTCGCCGGGGACGAGAGCTAAAAGGCTTTCGACGCGCGCGGTGCGCCCGCTGACCCGTGAGGAAACCTTCTCTCGCGACAAAGCCGAGATCGAGAAGGTGTCCAAAGCCGGTCCCATCGCCGTGGCCGACTACATGATCCTGAACGAGGGCGGCATCGGGGAGCTGAAGGCGCAGGTTGAACAACTCATTCATCAACTGGAAAACATGGACTGTTAACTGTTTATTATCCTAGACTGAAAGCTGACCGCTGATGGCTGATAGCTCTCAACACTTCAAACGACCCGAAACCGACGACTACTTCCTGAAGATCGCCGCCGTGGTCGCGGAGAGATCTACCTGCCGCCGCCACCATGTCGGGGCGGTGGCGGTGAAGTCCAAGCACATACTGACGACAGGCTACAACGGCGCCCCGGCCGGCACCCGCGACTGCCTGGAGCTGGGCTGCCTGCGCGACCAGAACAATATCCCCTCCGGCACCCGCCACGAGATCTGCCGCGCCGTCCACGCCGAACAGAACGTCATCATCCAGGCGGCGCAGCATGGCGTCAATCTGGAAGGCGCCACCGTCTACTGCACCCACACCCCCTGCATCCTGTGCGCCAAGATGCTGGCCAACGCCCGGGTGAAGCGGTTTGTGAGCTTCGGCAAGTACGCCGACGACGCTTTCATTGACCTGTTCAAAGAGGTCGGCATCGAGGTGGAGATCCGGCCGCGGCCGCCGGGGGCGATCGAGTTTCTGGACTAGATCGGGAATCATCTTATCACTCTGACCCACTGCGCCCCCGGCTAGAACTTGATCCGCCATATTACAGCCCAAAACAAAACTACGGCGATTGATCCAAAATACACCAGAATCTGATTCGTTTCATAAAAACCGATGTAGGCCAATACCGCCAGCGTCAAAACTACGCTCAGTATGAAACCCATTATCTTTAATTTAGTGTTATTCTTCTCGTTTCGCTCTTTCATTTCGCGACGGCGTCCATAGCCAATATTATTACCCAGGCGCGACCACTTCAAGAGGTCATCGGAGGTTTATTTTAGAGGTATCCCCACCGCCGCCCGCGGCTCGTACCTGTTCGCCGCCTCTACAACGAGGGCCAGTGACATCACGTAATCATCGTGGCCTTTGGCGGGATCTACGTAGAAGTTGACGGCGCGGTTGGGCCGGTAGTCCGCCGCGGCGTTCTCGAGTTCGGTCCGGCACACCAGGCACTCCGGCGAGTTATCGGGTTTGTAGAGGTGGAGTCTCCCGGTGCCCGCCGCCGCCAGCAGGTTGAAGCCCAGGTCGCTTTTAGAGGCTTGCGTGAAAACGAAAGGAACGATCCGGTGGCCCAGCGACTGCTTCAGGGAGGCGCACAGCGGCCCGCCCAGGCCGGTGGCGTCGGCGGCAAGGCGGCGCAGGCCCCAGCCCCTGGTTATGTCAACAATCTTCGGCAGCAGCAGGCTGAACGGCAGGCCGCTCCAGGCGTAGTGCTGAACGACGCGGATGCCGCGCGCCGTACCAACGGGATTGCCATCGGTCGGGGGAGTTATTAAATCCCCCTCTATCCCCCTTTTTCTAAGGGGGAGGCTTGCCTCGGAGACTTCGGCGATGGTCAGGACGGTCGAGTCGCCGGCGGATTTACCCTCCCCGCCGAAGTCCAGGCCGCCGACATAAGCCGCCCCCGGCCGCGGCGAGCGCTGTCGCGGGTGATCGCCCAGCATCATGATAAGCTGCTCGTCGGTGAAGAAGCCGCCGCCGCCCGCAGCCGGCAGCAGGGCGTACTGCGAGCGGAACGCCGGGTGGTTTTCGCCCAGCCGGAGCCTCTCTCCTTCGACGTAGGCGCGGTAGGCCGGGTTATGTTCGGCGACGGCCTGCCAGTCGTAGCGGAAATGCCGCTTCACCCCGTCAGCCGCCTCCAGTTCCAGATTGCGGCGGCCGACTGTCGAAAGCAGGTCGGTATCGCGCCAGGGCGTGCCGTAGAGCACCGTCGTGGCGTTCATGGCGGCGGCCATCGGCCGGAAGTCCCGGTCGAACTTCTCTATGGCGACGTCCTGGGCTTCGTCAACCTCGAGCAGCAGGTGGGCGGTGTTGCCGACGACGCTGGCCGAAGGCTCGGCCGACAGAAAGACGACCCGCGCCTGGTGAAGCCTGACGATGTGGCCGGACTCAATGGCGTAGTCACCGGCATAGCCCATGGCGTCCAGAAGACCCCGGAGGCGCCTCATGGAGATCATGGCCTGCGGCTCAAAAGTGGGGGCGCATTTGATGATGTTCAGCGGCTCGGCGACGAATTCGTTCAAAAGCCGGGCCTCCAGACAGGCCGAAAGCTCATTCTTGCCGCCCTGACGGGCGATCTCGACGGTAAAGGTCAGACCCCTGCCGCCCCTGACCGAGGCCAGCACCGCCCGCCCGATTTCGAGCTGGTAGGGCCGAAGATCGTCGATGAGGCCGGTGACGGGATTCACTCCTGGAAGGCCTCCACCACCGAAGCGACATCGCCGGCGACGGCCGCAGCGCCCGAAAGCTTGCCGAGAAGGCGACGGGCTTTCTCGATGACGGCGTTATGGCCGGAATACTTGCGGCGGACCATAACCAGCGACAGGGTGCGCATCAGTTCCGACACCAGTTTGGGATCCGGGTCCTCCTTTTCCGCCAGACGCTCGATGATGGAACGCAGGAAAGCGATCTCCTGCTCCAGGCCTTCCATCAACGCCGCTTCGTCAATGACCACCTGGCGGTCAAGGGGCGCCTTTTTGGCGTAGAAGCCGTGGACGAGGGCGTTCTGGTTGCCCGGCTGGCCGCCGACGCGGCGGGGCGGGGCGGCGGAGCCGGATGACCCGGCGACGGATGGCGGGTTCACCGCCGCGTCAAGGGGACCTTGTGGTACAGGTGTGCTGTTTTCTTTATTCATGGCGGGCATTATAGCACAGGCGTTCCTCATGGCCGTCAAGCGACTTTTGTCGTTTTTGGTGCCATCTGGAAAAAATATATTTTGGGAAGCCAGATTGCCGAGGGGGACAAGAAAGATTGCCGCGTCGCTGCGCTCCTCGCAATGACAGGTGGGGATAAACGAAGGAGGCTCTTCTTTCGAAGAGCCTCCTTCCCTATTCAGTTAGCCGCCGCTAGTGGCAGGTTTTACAGCTAGCGTATTCCGGCAGGGTCTTGTGGGTCTTGATCAGCGTGCCGGTAGGCATCGGCGGAATGGCCGGGGCCGGCGGCGGGGCGACAGTGACCGGAGGCGGCGCCACAGTCACCGGAGGAGGAGTTACGGTTACCGGCGGGGGAGCGACGGTGACCGGCGGAGGCTCAACTACCACCGGAGGGGGAAGGGTGACGGCAGGCGGAGGAGGCACTGCCGTCACCGGAGGAGCAACTGTTGCCGCCGGAGGAGCGACCACCGCGGGCTGCTGCGGTTGGGCGGTCGCCGGGGCGGGGGGCGGGGTGGTTATAACGGCGATGAGGGACCCCTGGCCTTCACCCGAGGGATCGCCGATCAAAACCGGCGACTGCGGCAGGGCGTCGGCGTTTATCAAAAGGGTCATCGGATCAACCGCCCTTTCGGGCGCCAGGCTGCCGGCAGCGGCGCCGGTGGCCAGACCGATCCAGATCACCGACCCGGCCAGAGCCAGGTTCATCAAAGTGTGATTCTTCATTCATCTCTCCTTGTCTTCAGATGCGGCGCATCTCTGCGCCTCACCTGTCCAGTGTACACCCTGAAGATTAACCTGAGATGAAATGAAAATTAATTTTTGTTCATAATCCGGCGGTTACGAACGCAACCCGGCAGACGGATAGAGCGGGAGACGCCGGGGTGGGAGGTCAGTCCATGGCCGAGGCGTCGATGAAGGTCTGGCCGAGGAACTGGCCGTTGACCCAGAACTGGAAATCAAAACGGCCTTCGCCGGGGAGGGGCAGCGGGGGGAACTGCAGGTTGAGTTCGATGGTGCCGAGCTTGTTCGGCGAGTTGAATTCGCCCTTGGCTTCGGCCAGGGTCTCGCCGGTGGAGGCGTAGACATACTTGCACTGGAACTGGTACTGGCCTTCGGCCTCGGTCAGCTTGGCGTAGACCGAAACCGGGCGCTTGGCGGGGAACTGCTTGACGTGGATTTTATCGAAGATGCCAAGCAGCGAAATCTTGCCGGTGGTCGGATCCTTGGCGGAGACGTCGCAGACCAGGGCAGCGATAAGGACAGGTTTGGCGTGGCTGAGGGGCTTGGCTTCGTCCATGGCGGCATTGTAGGCGCGTCCGGCGGCGGTGTCAATGAACTATGACGGCTCGTCATGAGTCCAGAAATACTTCACACCCGATACCACGCCGCCGATACAAAGGACGGAGCCGAGCAGCGCGGCAAGGGAGATCCCGGTCATAAACCCTGCCGCGATAAGGACCACGCCGGCGGCGATGACAATAATCCTGGGCCACATCTGGGTGGGGATAACTTTAGGTTCTGTACCCATCAAATGCCGCCGTTGTCCCAGAAGAACCTGACCCCCAGAAACACGCCCAGGGCGACGGACAGCCCGCCGAGGATGGCGAAAATGAAGATATCCGCGGCATGGGCAAGGGAAATGAGCAGCAGGCCGATGGCGATGGGGCTAACCTGACGAAGCAAACCGGGCGGCAGGCCGCGGCGTTCAGCGGCGGCGGTGTAGCGGAAGATGATGCCGATGATGAGCGCCAGCACGGCGAGAAATCCAACGAGATAGAGTATTTCCATCGCGGTTCAATTGTAACACACCGGTCAAAAATAATCGTTGACTTGGGGGTAAAAGCGCCTATAATCTGGACAAAGGAAGGCGATGCCCGACTACTTCTTCCCGGACTACGTCAAGCAGGCCACCCATCGCCGCGTTGACGGCCGGTGCGAATGCACTACCTGCGGCAGCCATGCCGGCAAACGCTGCGATACGCTTTACTGGTCATACCACGACGCTTACTACGTGCCGATCAACCCCAAAGAGCCGCCGGAAATGCACAACTGCAAATTATTGTGCAAAAGGTGCTGGCGGCAGGCGGAAGCCGCCCGGTAGCCGGACGCGACCGAAGAGCCGTCCGGGAGGATGGCACCAATCAGCGAAATGACAGAATTTGTTTGCTATTGCCACCAACATACCAAAGCGGACATCGAAGCCGACCTGATTAAACATCACGGCAGGTCTTCAATCATGGAGAAGATCATGTACCACCGAAAGCAAGGTCTTTGCGAATGCGATACCAAGCATCCGGAGAAGCGGTGATGCCTGCCCGATGTCCGCCGTGTCGTGGACGAGGCCAGGAAATCTATTAAAAAGCCGCGTTCTTGAGGCGATTAGGCTTAACCCACCGCCTTCTTCACCAGAGCGCTGATCCTCGCCTCCTCGGCGGGGGTGAGTTCCTTCAGGGCGAAGGAGGTCAGATGGAGGAATTCTTGGAGCTAATCACAAAAAGTGCGACCGCCACGACTAGTCCGACAAGTGGGTAAAATGGATTTGTTAAACCAAGAAGGAAGTGTGCAAGTGCATTTCCACCGGTACTAACTGGACCTACAATGAAATTGAATATGAACGAAAAAACCAGCCAAACCAAGAAGAATACAATAATCTTCTTCATGTGAAGATTATATCATCGGCGTCAATAATTAAACTCGAACCGAACCGCCAAAATCAAAGAGTGAATAATATTCACTACCGCCAAATACCAGCTTTGTCAGCTTACCGCCTTCTTCACCAGAGCGCTGATCCTCGCCTCCTCGGCGGGGGTGAGTTCCTTCAGGGCGAAGGAGGCCGGCCACATATTGCCATCATCCAGTTTGGCCGAATCGTTGAAGCCGAAGGTGGAATAGCGGGCGCTGAACTTGGCCGCACCCTGGAAGAAGCAGACGACCTTGCCGTCTTTGGCAGCCCAGGCCGGCATGCCGTACCAGGTCCGCGGTTTGAGGCCGGGGGCGGCGGCCTTGACGATCTCGTGGATGCGCCGGGCCGTTGACCTGTCCGGCTCCGGCATCTCACTAATCTTGGCGAGGACGGCGCCTTCCCCCTCCGCCGCTTTGCCGGCCTTCAGTTCATCGAGGCGCTCTTTCATTGCTGCCTTTTCATCTTCAGATAACTGCACGACCTTCTTTTCAGCCATATAATCTCCGCTCGGCGAGGATGCCCCTTCATTGCGGGAAGGGACTCTAATTCACTCTAGCCCGAGCGACGGGTTGTGTCAATTTGGATTCCGGTTTTCCTTTGCCGGGCGGCGTGGTAGATTATGCGAAACTGCACCGAGGAATATGCCGTGGCCAGACACAAGATCTATACGATGAGCGTCGGGCGCGTCTATCCGCTTTATATCGCCAAGGCGGAGAAAAAAGGGCGCACCAAAGCTGAGGTAGATGAAATTATCCGCTGGCTGACCGGCTACAGCCAGTCCGAGTTGGAAGCGCGCCTGAGAGACCAGACCGATTTTGAGACCTTCTTCGCCGAAGCCCCTCTGCTTAACCCGTCCCGGAGCCTGATCACAGGCCTGATTTGCGGCGTCCGGGTGGAGGAAATCGAAGAGCCGACGATGCGGGAAATCCGCTACCTGGACAAGCTGGTGGATGAGCTGGCAAAGGGCAGGGCGATGGAGAAGATTTTACGGAAGTAAGAGCCGCGGGTTGAGGCCCGGGAAAGCCTAGAACACCGCCACCGCCAGCGTGATGACAACTCCAGCGGCTATTACAGCCACCACCAGCAATCTCAGAAGCGAGTTAGTCACATCCAGTTTGTCTAAAAGTTCCTGGATTTTCGATTCATCAGTCATGTCACGGCTCCGCTCTTGGTTCCAGAGTTTTTCTTATAGTACCGCATAATATTTGAACTTACCACACCGCCGCCACCACCGCGTCCGCCGCCGCATCAAGTCGAAAAACATTACCGCCACCTCGCGGCCGGCGGTCAATTCTGCCGCCGGGATTTCGATGACTGTGATACAATGAGCGTATGAAATCCCCGAGTATGGAAGCAGAAAACAAGCTGTATGACAAGGTTAGGAAACCATTTAAGGTTGTTTTCATGGTAATGCTGGGTGTCTTCATCCTCGGGGCAACTCTCCGCCTGATCTATGCGATCTTTGTTCTGTTAACCAACCTATAAATCGCAACCCCGAAGATTTAATACCTACCACACCGCCGCCACCACCGCGTCCGCCGCCCGCATCAGGTCAAAAAACATGACCGCCACCTCGCGGCCGGCGGTCATCTCCGATGCCGGGATGTTGCGGGCGACCGTCAGGTTCTCCAGGTAGGCCTGCGACGAGCCGACAAGCTGCACCGTGGCGGTGTAATTCGTGCCGTTGAAGCTTTTCAGAATCGCTTGCCTGGTGTACATTTTTCCCTCCACTACCGTTCACCCTTCGACAGGCTCAGGGCGAACGGTTCTTTTTAGATTTTCGCTCTCAAGGGGGAATGACTGAACGATTACACGCCCCCGAGTTTCAGTTTCATCTCGTATTTGCCCGCGTCCGGCTGGCAGGCAAGCTCTATGGCATTGACCCGGTAGCGGGCGGCGGACAGGCCGGTAGCCTCGTCGGTGACCTCAACCACGTCGTAAATCTGCTGGCCGCAGTTGGGCGGGACGACGATCTCGCAGCCGGAAGCGGCGGAAGCGGCTTCACGCAGCAGGGTGCCGGCCCAGTTATGGAGCGACGGCGCCGTTGACAGGCCGCGGTCATAACGGCTGCGGCTGCGGGCGCCGGAAGAAACCAGCGACGGCCAGTCGAAGGCCTCCACCACCAGGCCGCCGGCTCCGGCCAGCCGCAGGTGGTTGAATTCAATGGCGGCTTCGGCGGCGCGGCAGGCATGCACCTGATGTCCCCCGCTTTCGCCGGAGGCGCCGAAGGCATACGATGCCGCCTCATCTTCCGCCGGATGCTTCAGGTAGACTGCCCCGGCCTCGACGAACAGCCGGTCAGGCACGAAAGACAGCAGGCGGCGGACGGCCGAAAGGGCGTCGGCGCCGGGGTTGAGACAGAAGTCAGGGTAGAGCGAGGTCAGGGACGATGAGGCCGAGATGGTCTCCAGCCTCAGGCCGCAGCGGGCCGCCAGCCAGGCGATGATGTCCCGGACGCTGTGGGTCGAGGCCGAGGCGTTCCAGCGCAGCAGGTTGCGGGAGCGCCAGTCCCTGAGCGCCTGCCAGCCGTCCGATGCCTCGATGATGATTTTGCCGCCGCGGCGTTCAATGCGGCGCACGGTAAACGACAGGCTGCCGCCGGTCTCGGCGCCGCTTTCGGTGATATAGCCGGGGCTGACCCGGATCTCATCGCCGGGGGCGGCGGGCGGCGGGCCGAGGGCTGAATTATCGAGTTCGATGACCGCCTTGCCTTCGGTCTCGGCCAGGTCGAGGCTGACGCCGGCGGCCGAGGCGGTCAGGTCAGCCTCGTCATTATCGGAGACCGCCCGCCGCACCGAGCTGGCCGAAGACAGCCAGAGGGCGCCGGCCGAGTGAATGATCGAAACGCCGTAGTCGCCGCTGATTTCGAGGGGTTCAGGCTCGGTCCATAGTCCGGAATTGAAGGCGGAACCGGGGACGGTCGAGGCGAGGTAAACGCGGGAACAGGCCTCCGTGCCGGTGAACTTCTCCACGTAAGCGCAGCGGTAAACATCATCACGGTCGAGAAACGCGGCGCGGAACTCGAAACCCTCGGCGGCGGGCGAAGCGGCCAGTTCCGTAAGCTCGCCCCAGGCGCCGGCCGGCAGGGCTCCGCCGTCACCGCAGACCAGCGACCACAATCGGAAGTTGCCGGACGAGTCGCGGCCGGTGATGACCAGGTTCCAGTCGCCGTCATAGGCGCAAGCCACGCCGGACAGGGCGCCGGTCGACTTGTTCCAGGCGGCCTTGGCCTGCCACGCCCCGCCAACCCGCTTCTTGACGTAGAGGGTGGCCTGGTCGGCGAAGAAGAGCGCCAGGTCGCCATTGGGTTTATAGGCCGCGGCGATGCCGCCGCAGGCGGTGGTCGGCGAGTAATCTATGAGTTCCGGCGCGCCGAAGCTTGCGCCATAGTTCACCGATTTGAAGCGGCGGATGCTGCGGTCGCTCTTGATCCAGCAGATGGAGGCCTCCGCGGCAAGCGCAGCGCAGGCGACGGCCACGGCGTTGTACTCATTGGCGTAGGTCCACTGGGAAAAATCGCTCGACTCGTCCGGAGAAACAACCCGCTGGCGGTAGAGCTTGCGGGAATCGGCGGCGGTGCCGAGGCGGGCGCGGATGAGCGAGCCGTCGCCGGCCAGCGCTGCGGCGTGGCAGTTTTCCGGCTCGGCGCCGGAATAGAGCGCCCGCCAGGCGGGGCGGGTCTTGCGTAAAACGACTGAAACGACTGCCTGGCGCGACGGCGAGGACTGCGCGGCTAACAGCGGCGGCGAAAGTTCACGCATCGGCGTCACCCTGCTGGCCGGGAACGTAATCCTTGCCCCAGAAAAGGTGCCCCGCCACGTAGCCGATGGTGAAACTGAACAGCCGGCCCAGGAGATAGTCGAAGCCGTTCTTGCCGATGAAGTAGCCGCCCAGCATCAGCCCGGCGATCCACAGCCACTCGTAGCGGTGCCACAGGTCGCGCAGGATGTAGGTCCACGGCCGCCCGCCGAGGCGCGACCATAACATTCGATACAAATCCATCTTTCTCTCCTTCGTCGAGGGAAATTCCAAATCCGAATATCGAAATCCGAAACGGGCAACCCTGGAAGTTTCGTATTTCGTGCTTCGGATTTACTTCTTTACCCCCAAAAGTGCGTATCGTCCGGGCAGGAGTAGTCCTCCACCGGCCGGAAGAACTTGCCGGCGCGGAATTCGCTCCGGCGGGACAGGCGGCGCAGCTCGTCGCGGAAGACGCTCATGCGCTCCCTGCCCCAGCGGAGGTAGTCCGCCGCGGCGTTTGAGCCGGAGTTGACGCGGTTGACGGCGTAGGCCGCCCACTCGATGGCAGCATAGGCCGCCGCGCCGGTGGCGATGAGGTCGTGGTGCTGCGACGGGATGGTCGTCGAAGAGGCATCCAGGGTATGCAGGCAGCCCCAGTAGACCGCCAGGTCGCCGCCATCCGGGGCGGGGCAGTTTTCCAGCGTCAGCCGGTCCGCCCAGACGGTGAACGGGCGGAACTTCCGCGGCTTCAGATCGACGGGGTACTCCACGCCCAGGACGGCGGTACGGTCGGCCAGCGACGAGATGTCCAGCTCCATGCAGCCGAAGACGGAGACGAACGCCGTCTTCATCTGCCGCGGCGCCGCCGCTGAGTATTCCGCCACCGCCCGCCGCAGGTGGCGGTCAAGGGTGTCATCCGTCCAGCGGTAGGTGGCAGGGATGGTGTCTTTGAGGTCGGTACGGACCAGGCTGCGCATTTCGGTCAGGTTCATCGCGTGCTCCTTTATTGTTGTGTCACCCTCACCCTGCCCTCTCCCGTCAGGCGACGGGAGAGGGGTTGGAGAAGAGGCGGTTTCCGTCCACCCTTCGACAGGCTCAGGATGATCGGAAATCGCGTTTGCTTAGTCCTTCACCCCGATGAGCGCCGCCGCTTTGACCGCGGAGAAGAGCGCCAGCGAGGCGTACCACTTGACCCGGGTGCGGACGGCGTCCTTGTCCTCCAGCGAGCCCAGGTTTTCCACCTGGATAAAGCCAGGGGCGGACAGGCCGGACAGCGCCCCTTCGCCGAACTGGACGGCGTACACCGTCGAGCAATCCCCGCCGACCGCGGCCGTCTCGACGGACCCGGCGACGATGTGGCTATCCAGAATCCAGTCGTTGACGCCGATAGCGACGCCGTCCCAGTACTGGACGGAGTTGCCGAAGCTGTCGCGGTCGGTCTCGATGACACCGCCGGAAACGCGCATCAGGGCGTTCAGCTTGCGGCGGGTGCGCCGGCTCATGAGCAGCAGGTCCGGCTTGCCGCCCTTGACGGCGTCAATGAGTTCATCGAGCTTTTCCAGTGTCAGCGCCGCCCCGGCGGCGCCCATGGCGATGAGCTGCGGCCCGGGGGTTGCGGTATCGATAAGTTTTCTCAAGCCGTCGAACTCCTTCGGACTCTCCGCCTCATCGCCGTAGATGAAGACCTGCTCGAACCTGTCCTTCAAGGCTTTGGCCTTCTGCTGGATGACGGCGGCCTGCAGGTCCTGGATGTTGGAGCGCGTCGTCTTCAGGAAGTTATCCACGTCGGCGTCGCCGCCCATGATCTTCAAGTGCGCCGTCTTCTGCTCAAACTCCGGCGCGCTCTCGGTCCACTCTTCGCCGACGTCGTAGAAGGCGATGTCCGGCAGGGTTTTTTCCTGGTTGTAGGTCAGCCCGTTGCCGACGATCTCTATAAACGGCAGGCGGCGGAGAACGGGCGATTCCTTGATCATCGTCTCCACCACGCCCTGCATCAGGAGGTCATTGGACATCTTGGATGCTTCTGTTAGTGTCAGTGCCATATTCGGTTTTCTCCTTTTCTCTTATTCCCTCTCCCGCTGTCGGCGGGAGAGGGCCAGGGTGAGGGTGCAAACGTCTCGCCCTCACCCCATTCCTCTTCCATCAGGCGATGGGAGAGGAGGTCACTGCGCCAACCCGCGGCGGATTTTATCCTCCGACGACAGGCCGCCGGCGGCGGGGCGGGAGCGAGAGGCGGCGACCAGGGGCGGGGCAGCCTGCGCCAGCGCCGATTTGACCCGCGCCACCAGGTCCATAGCCTTGCGGAGCGATTCATCTACGGCGGAAACGCTGTCACCCTCTATAAGCTCCTCCGGCAGGTCGCGGTGCAGCGCGGCGGTTGAGCCGCGGTAGGCGCCGACGGCGGCGTTCAGGTTTTTATTCAGCCGCTTTATAAGGTCGTCCTTATCCGCCAGTTCCCGCGACAGGCGGGCGAGTTCGGCCTCCCGCGAGATGAGCCTTGCCGTCAGTTCGGCGGCGGATTCGGGCACAGCCGTCTCTGTTTCGGATAGTTCCGCTTCTTCTTCTATTGTGGTCTCCAATTCGGTTTCCATGTTTCTCCTTGATTTTTGCTGCCCTCGCCTCTATCCTCTCCCGCGAGGCCGCGGGCGAGGAGGTTAAGTATTACCGTCGCCCTCACCTACACCGCGCTCTCTCCCGCTTTCAGGTTATTGCTCCGGTTCATCTTCAAAATAGATTCACGCTCGGCCAGCCAGTCTGAAAACTCCCGGTCCGGGTCATCCACGCCGAGGCCGGTCATGGCTCGTTTGCGGGAATGAATGCCGGACTGGACCAGCGCCTGTTCGGCGGCCACGGCGGCGGCCATGTCCCGCGGCAGTACCGGCGACCAAATGACCTCGATGCCGACGCCGTCGAAG
Organism: Dehalogenimonas alkenigignens; assembly: GCF_001466665.1. Taxonomy (NCBI): domain Bacteria; kingdom Bacillati; phylum Chloroflexota; class Dehalococcoidia; order Dehalococcoidales; family Dehalococcoidaceae; genus Dehalogenimonas; species Dehalogenimonas alkenigignens. The sequence goes on from NZ_KQ758903.1 coordinate 79,307, forward strand.
TTCTCGCCGAGGTATTTCGAGTACAGGGCCAGCATCAACTCGGCGCGCTTGCGGTAAACGCCGGTGCGGATGAGCCGCTTGCGCCAGACGCGTTGCAGCAGAGGCTGCAGCTCAAGCTCCAGGGCGACGCCGGAGACGTCCCGCCCCAGGCCGCCGAAGGCCGCCCGCGGCATCTCGGACAGGTCATGCAGGACGCGGAACAGCAGCTCGATGTAATTTATGTGAAGCTGGGCGCCGCCGCCCTGTAAAAGATCCAGCAGGTAAGCCTTGGCTTCCTCGGGAACGTGCCATACGGCGCCGGGCGACACGGCGATGTCCTGCGACGACTCGACGTTCTCCAGGACGGCGATGGGATTGCCCGACAGTTCGAGGATACGCGACAATTGGCTGGTCGATCGGTTCAGTTCCCGCTGCACCTCGATCAAAGGCTCCAGATCGGAGGCGCCCCACGGCGATTTGGACCGCGGCAGGTTGGGGAAAACGATGAAGGGAATGAAGCCGTAGGGATTCAGGCCGCCGGCGACAACCTCGCCGCCGCAGGCGACCTGATATTCGGCGGCGGTCCAGGTCTCAAGGACATCAACCGTTCGGTTAAGGCAGTCGAAACCCCAGGCACGGCGCGCCGTCTCTTTATCTACGGCGTAGGCATGGGTCACCCGCTCGGCGGTCACGCCGTCAAAGTTATAGCTTACCTCGATGCCGGCAACATCCGGCGAGGTGACGCGCACCGACGCCGAGACGGCGTCCCAGCCAAGCCGGTAGCAGCCGTCGCCCAAAACCGCGGCATCGATCTCTGTCTCATAGTCCAGGCGGTCGAGAAAATTGTCACTGCGGGTCTTGTCGAGGAGGCACTGCGCCCGCCCGGCGCGGACTCCGGACTCTGCCGATTCATCGGCCGCGGCGGCCCGGACAGATATGCCGTTCAGGAGGTAGGCGGTCAGCTTGTCCACCACCGTCGCGGCGTAGTTGAAGGTCAGCCGCTTGTCCTCCCTCCTGGCGGCAGGCCAGTGTTGGCCGCGGTAAAAGTCCAGCAGGCCGCGGTAGCGCCGCCCGCGGCCATCCAATTCATCATTCGCCGAAGGGCTCAAATTATTCATCCCAGACCTCCCTTTGATTCTCATCTATCTCAAGCTGGGTCCGGCGCTTGAACTCCCGGATGACCCGCTGGACAGAACGCAGGCTTTCACCCAGCAGCCGGGCGATCTGCTTGGCGGACAGCCCGCGGCCGTGCTGGAAGACGATCTCCCGCGCTTTCTTGTCCTGCCGGTAGCGCTGCAGGCCGCCCGGCACCTCATAAATGCAGCGGGGAAAGGGGCAGTTGAGACAGGAATTGGACAGCTCGCAGCCCTCATCCCGGTAGCGGACATATTCCGGCAGCGGGTCTGCCATCCAGTCATGGCTCGTTCCTTCTTTCAAAATGCACCTTTAACGCACGGCGGCGCCGTATAACGCTCATTTGTTCTACTACCAGGCAACAGGCCGGCAACTCAGTACGCCGGGGAATTTTTCGGGCTGGACCCGCCCTGCTGTCGCCCAACCATGATAGCACGCGCGTTCTGCGTTCTGTCAAGCGACTTTTGTCGTTTTTGGCCGGCCCGGCAAAAAATAATTTTCCGGCGGGCGGCGGGCCGCTATCCGGGGGCAGATGACATCGTTGTATCAGGTATAGCCGGGAACAGCCCGGAGGCGCGGCGGTGGTACAATCGTAATACGGGCAATAAAACAGGATACAGAGCCAAATCCGTGTGCTATAATTGCGCCTGAATGTAAAACCAGTCTAAAAAACCATGAGGAGGAATGAAGGCCGGACCATGAGACTTAAAATTTTCCTGCGGACTCTTCCCATCATGCTCATCACCGCCCTGCTGGGCATCGGCGCGCTGGCGGCGCCGGTGGGGGCGGCAGCCGGGACGTGGACCATTTCCACCGCTACGGCAGCCCCGGGATCAATCATCACCGCCGCGGGCAGCGGTTTCACGGCGAACAATCCTTATACGATAAAATGGTCGGGGACTGTAGTCGCATCAGGCAACGCCACAGTATCCGGTACATTTTCAACGTCGTTTACCGTGCCATCGGTAGCCCGAGGCGTCTATACCGATGTATTGACGATTGAAAGCGTCGGAGACACAGCCACTGCCAAATCTTTCACCGTCACTTCGGCTATTACTTTATCGGTGCTTTCAGGTCCTATCGGGGCTTCGGTCACCGTCAACGGCTACGGCTTTGCGGCCTCTCAGGCGGCAAATGTCTATTTCGGCGCTCTAACAACTCCGGTTGCTCAGGTGCCGACAACCGATGCCAACGGCTATTTCTTCGCTTCGTTCCTGGTGCCGACGCAGTCGCCGCGGGCGGCGTATACAATCACCGCCAGAGACGCATCGCTCAACCAGGCGACGGCGACTTTTTCGATCATCCCCCGCATCACCACCATCTCGGCTGAAGCCGGCGGCGTCGGCGACTCCGTGACCATCAACGGCGACGGCTTCACAGCCCTGGGTTCAGTCAGCTTCTTCTTCGACAGCGACACCACCACCGCCCTGACCACGGTCACCGCCAACGCCTCCGGGATCCTTCCGACGACTACGATCACGATCCCCACCGCGGCCAGGGGCGTTCACACCATCATCGTCAGGGACAACACCGCCACCGCCATCTCAACCACCAAGTTATATACAATCAATGTGTCCAAGATCACCGTCAGCCCCAATTCAGGGCAGGTGGGAACATCGGTAACCATTTCAGGCAACGGCTTTACCTCCGGCGGGGTGATTGACTTCGAGTTCGACGGCGCCGCCTTCACCGGCGTCACCTCGATAACCGCGGCGGCCAACGGCACGTTCACCAAGACGGCGGTGATCATCCCGACGACGTCGGCCGGGGCGCATACCATCACCGCCAGGGTGACTTCGGACACCACCGTGTTTGCCAACGCCACATTTACGGTGAATTCAAGAATCGTCATCACCCCTACTGAAGGCACCGCCGGAACTACGGTAACCATCACCGGCTCCGGCTTCTCACCGGCCGGGGTCCTGAGCTTCACCTATGACGCTACGCCGCTGGCAAGTTCCCCGGCGACACCGGTCATTCAGGCCAACGGCACCTTCAGCGCCCAGGTGGTCATCCCCGGCGCCGCGGCCGGCACCCACACCATTTACGCCGCCGACGGGCTGGGCAACGTAGCCACCGCAAGTTTTATTTCCAGGATTACTGCAACTCTTACACCCCTGACGAATACCGCAGAACCAGGCTATGTCGGCCAGGAAATCACAGCGACTGGTACTGGCTTCATGCCAAATTCGACTATCACGGTAAGATTGGGCAATTCCCCAATGGGTTCAATTACAGCAAACGCCACCGGGACTTTCAGTATTAAGTTCAAGATCGACGCTATACCAGCTGGAGCACACGTTATCACCATTTCAGACGGCACCACTACTATGCAATTTGACTATATCATGGAAGGCAACGCCCCGGCGGCGCCGACGCTGGTGACCCCGGCCAGGGATACCAAAGCGGAGCAGCCGGTAGTCTTTGACTGGAACGATGTTTCCGACCCCTCTGGCGTTACCTATACCCTGGAAGTGGCGCTGGATTCCAGCTTCACCAAACTGGCGCTCAAGAAAGACGGCCTGACTTCATCCAGCTATACGATGACCGAGGCTGAAAAACTGGAAACGGTGCCCAAGAAAGCCCCGTATTACTGGCGGGTCATCGCCAAGGACGGCGCAGGCAATGTCGGCGCCGCGGGATCGGCCTTCACTTTCACCGTCGGCTTCTCCCTGGAGGACATCCCGATGTGGGCCTGGATCACCGGCGGCTTCTTTGTCGTGGTGATCGTCGGCGGCCTGCTGTACTACTTCACCCGCCGCAGGTCAATGTACTAACGCGAACCTGGCAGCCCCTTAGAGAAGCGCCCCCGGAACCGGGGGCGTTTCTTTTTGTAATCGATAAGTATAAAGACAAGTAAAAATTAGGGGCTAAATCATCAAATACCAAGTAGTAGTACTAATGCACAATTACCGCCGAGGGGGCGAAAATAATATTAACGAATTTATCGGAAGGGGAAACATTCCCTTAACCGGAACAAGGAGAATTATGGAAAACCAGAAAACCGGCATCAGCCGGCGCGAGTTCATGAAGCGGGCCGGGCTGACCGCGGCGGGAGCCGGCGGCGTCCTGCTGGCGGAAAGCGCCCTGGTGCGCGGCCTAACCATGTTTGCGGCTAAGCCGCCGCCGGCAGGCCAGGTACCGCTGCCCGGCAACAAGATACCGCAGTTCATTGACCCGCTGCCGGTGCTGGACTTGAACCCGGCATCGACCACCGGGATACCCACGGTGGTCGCGGGCGCGAATGAGCTGGTGCTCAACATGCACACCTTCAAGGCCAACATCATGCCCTCGACCTGGGCGGCGGCCAACCCGGGCTATACCGGGACGTGGACTTTCGGCTACCGCGTGGGACCGGCGGCGGCGCCCGGGCTGGTGGAAACCAACGTCGGGCCGGTCATCGTGGCCAGCCGCGGCACGCCGACCCGGATCCGCTACGTCAACAACCTCGAAGCCAGCGCGAACACCATTCACTGGCGGGACTGGACGGATCAGACGCTCCATTCCGCCTTCCACCAGGCTAAGGGCGAGATGATGCCGATAGCAAGCGACGCCCAACTCCATTACGACGGGCCGGTGCTGGCGGTGCCGCACCTGCACGGCGGCGAGGTCCCGGCGGTGGTGGACGGCGGGCCGGAAGCCTGGTTTGCCAGCGATGTGCCCGGAACCGCCCCGATATCTATGGATAAAGGGCCGGCCTATTATTCCATGGCCGGGGCGGCGGCCAACGAATGTATTTACACCTACCCCAACAGCCAGGAAGCGGCGCCGCTGTGGTTCCACGACCACCTGCTGGGCGGCACCCGGCTGAACGCCACCTTCGGCGGGCTGGCCGGGGCTTACGCCTTGATCGATCCTGATCTTGACCTGCCCGACGGCCTGCACCCGGTCGGCCTGCAGCGGGGCGGCACTACGGACTACCTCATCCCGTTAGTCATCCAGGACCGGATGTTCGATACCAACGGGCAGCTGCTCATGCCAAACGCCGGCGTCAACCCGGAACACCCCTACTGGGTGCCTGAGTTCGTCGGCGACACCATCATCGTCAACGGCAAGGTCTGGCCGTACCTGACGGTGGAACAGAAGCGGTACCGCTTCTTCCTGATCAACGGCTCCAACTCCAGGGCTTACGATATGTTCCTCCAGGACACCGCCTCCGGGATCAAGGGGCCGCGGATGTGGGTCATCGCCACCGACGGCGGCTACCTCGACGCGCCGGTGTTGATCGATCCCAACGCCAACGGCCAGCAGATCAAGGCGGGGCAGCAGACCAGCCTGATGATGATGCCCGGCGAACGCTACGAGATCATCGTCGACTTCGCCGACCCGGTGTGGCGCACTCTGCTGGCGGCCCGGAGAGTGAGGTTCCCGCTCAACCTGACGCTGCGGAACACCGCCCCGACGGTCAACGGCAACCCCAAGGCCTCGACCGAAGGCCGGATCATGCAGTTCAGGGTATCCACCGCCGCTCCCGCCGAGGATACCAGCTACAACCCGGCTTCAGGCATACCGCTGCGGCCGCCGATGGTGCGCCTGGCTGGAGTCACACCGGCTAAAACCCGCTTCCTGACCTTGAACGAAGTTGTCGGGGCCGGCGGGCCGCTGGAAGCGCTGGTCAACAACACCAAATGGAGCGGGCTGCGGCATGGCATGAATCCAGGTGACCCGCCCATACCCATCCCTGGATCGGTCGAAGTGCCGCCCAACTGGCTGACGGAACTGCCCGAAGAAGGCGACACCGAAATCTGGGAGATCGCCAACATGACCATGGACTCCCACCCTATCCACCTCCATGCTGTCCAGTTCCAGCTGCTCAGCCGGCAGCCTTTCGATATGAAGGCGTTCATGGCCGCTTACGACATGGCCTTCCCCGACGGTATGTTCATGCCGGGCCACGGCCCGCCAAACGATTACTTCACTCCAAACGCCGCGGGCGCCATCGGCGGAAACCCGGACTACACTCCTTTCCTGCTGGGGCAAGCGACGCCGCCCCTGGCTTACGAAGCCGGCTGGAAAGACACGGTCATCATGCGGATGGGCGAGATTTCGCGCATCGCCGTCCGCTGGGCGCCGCAGGACGTGCCGGCCGGGACTTCCGGCAGCTTCCCGTTCGATCCCGCGGCGGGCGACGGGGTGTACGTCTGGCACTGCCACATCACCGACCACGAGGACAACGAAATGATGCGGCCGGACCAGATCCAGCCCAAGGCCGGGGCAGTCCGGGACTTTGAGATGGGCACCGATTTCTAGCCCGGTAACCGGGCAGTCGATAAAAAGCGAGGCCGCTTTGGCGGCCTCGCTTTTTATTTGATGCCGGCGGGACTCGCCGTAAAACCGCCCGGACACGGGTGTTATCGAACTCGTCCGCGCGCCGCGGTTTCAGGCAATTTGTTTACCCTTATCCTGGGGCGCCTGAGAAAAGACCGCGTCAACTTTAACTGTGCCGACGCCGCTGATGACGACGCCCATCGCCGCTTTCAACGCGCCGGCGAATTGCTCAAACACCGGCCCCGAGGTCAGGTACTCTCGGTAAGTTCCTTTAACCTGAAAAGTGGTGAAAGGCGGAGCGACCGGCACTTTCATGGCGACGATGGCTACCTTCCCGGTTTCCTCCAGGTTCTTGAAGGTCCTGGTGGTTCGCCCGTAGAGATCGGCAAAGGCAAGAGTCTCGTCGTCGACCGCGGTCATGCTCGTTTTGGGAGTGACGTTCAATTCGCCATCGCGGCTTACCGTCGCTACCATTTTAGGCACCGCGGGATCCTGAAACAGCGCGATAACCTCCGGCGGCAATTTAGCCATAGCAAGCCTCCTTAATTTAATCTAGAAGCGAAATCACGGCCAGGGTCATCGCCGTGACGCCGAGAAGCAGGTGGACCCAGAACAATTTGGCGGTGATAAAACCTTTCAGCGGGTTGTGAGCCGTTTTCAACGTGAAGCCGCAGACGCCGGCCGCCAGGATGAACACGAATGCTAATGTCGCCATGCTTACCTCCAATTTTTTCTTTATTGTGGCACCGCCGCGGCGGGAAGTCTGTAAAATACTTTACCAACAAACCCGGCGGCGTGATGTAGAATAAAGCGTGGTTCCGGAGGATTGAAATGACATCGCTTAGCTGTATGGCGGACATGTGGTTATTCGACGCGCTGGACGAAAAGGAAAAAGCCGATGTCCGCCGGCTGTTTCAGCGCCCCGAATACCTGAAGAATGAATATCTCTTCAACGAGGGCGAGCCCGCCAGTTCCGTCTTCATCGTCACCAAAGGCCGGGTTAAGCTGATCAAGACCTCCGAAGACGGCCGGGAAATCGTGCTGGGATACCTCACCGCCAATCAGCTGTTCGGTGAGGAAGTCCTTTTCGATGAAAGCCGCAGGTCATTTGCCGCGGTCGCCGCGGAGGATACCCGGCTATGCGCCTGTTACAAGAGCAGTTTTGAGACCCTGCTTGCCCAGAACAGCCAGTTATCGCTGAAAGTGATCAAGAGCCTGGGCGATAAAATCAGGCGGATAACCGAACAACTGGCAGACGTGGCCATCTACGACACCCGTTCCAGCCTGTGCCGGACGCTGGCCAGGCTGGCTAAAGAACACGGGCGCGAGACGTCCGATGGGATGAAGCTGAATTTCCGGCTGACCCATGACGACCTCGGCGCGCTGGTCGGGGCTTCCAGGGTCATGATCACCAATGTGATGCGGTCACTCAAGCTGGCCGGCATAGTGAAAGACGACATAGACCACCGGCTGGTGATCAGCCGGTGGTTTTTGAACGAACCGCTGCCTGAAGAGACTCCTGTAACTCCTGGTTCGCCAGGCAACTGCGAATGCTTCCAGCTCAGGTAAGCAGGCAGTTACCCCCTCAATCTGGAGGCGGTTATTCCAACCTGGATCGGTTGATTTCTTTCACCAATTTGGCTATCGGTCTCCATTTCTCTTTCTCATAACAGCGGGCGCTCTGCGCCTCCCTAGCAGCCAGGTAATGTATCTCATTCCCCAGCTTGCGGTAGCTTGCCAGCCTGGCGGGATCAAGTTCTCCCTGGTCGATGGCCGCCCTGACGGCGCAACCCGGCTCCCCGTCATGGCCGCAATCGGCGTAGCGGCATTCCCGGGCGTACATCTCGACGTCTGAAAATGTACCGTGGAGATCATCTTCTCCCGCCCACATCTGGATTTCCCGCATCCCCGGCGTGTCGATCACAATGCCGCCGGCGGGCAGGAGAAGGAGCTGGCGCATGGTCGTGGTATGACGGCCCAGGCGGTCATCCGATCGGACCGCCCCGGTCTGCTGGCGCTCATGGCCCAGCATCGCATTGATCAGAGCCGATTTACCGACGCCGGAAGACCCCAGAAAAGCGACGGTGCTGCCTTCGGTCAGGTACGGCGCCAGCGCCTCCAGGCCGGCGCGCTCCCGGGCGCTGACGGCGTGAACCGGTACGCCGGGGGCGATAGCTTTAACCTTAAGGATGAAATTTTCAACGCCTGGGCACACATCGGCTTTATTAAGCACCATGACCGGCGCGGCGCCGCTGCTCCATGCGAGGGTCAGGTAACGCTCGATACGCCGAAGGTTGAAGCTCCTGCCGCCGTCCAGGCCGCTGACGATAAAAACGGTATCGACATTGGCGGCGACAATCTGTTCCACGGTACGTTCGCCGGCTGCTTTTCTGGAAAACTTGCTTTTCCTCGGCAGCACCGCCTGGATAACGGCTTTCTTTTCACCGGCCAACGGCTTGACCGCTACCCAGTCACCTGCCGCCGGGTACAGGCCTTCGGCCTTGAGCCGATGCCGCATCCTGCCGGCGATGGCCGCCGCAAGCACGCCACCGGCGCTTTGCACCTGGAACAGGTCTTTAGACTCTGATATGACCCTGGCAGGCACCGTGTCAGGGATATTCAATTGTTGAAAGTGCTCCTTAAAAAAAGGACTCCAGCCAAGAACTCGAAGGTCCTGTGGCCGCGAATCGGTCGGTTGGTCGTTCACTGGTTTTACTCCTGAATTTTTGGTAAAGCGATAGGATAAATCCATTAAAATAGAAAACCGCGGTTCACACCCCGCGGCCGTTCTGCTTTCTCAAGACAAGAAGAAACAATAAAGCCGTTCCCGGTGGAACGGCTATCAACCTGCTCGATCAGACGAGGAATTTCTGGTTAGCCTAAACACGCCGGGGCGTGACATCCGGAACTATCAACATGACAGGCATCAACACCCCTCCTTTTTTCCGTAATCCTGGGGAATACTAGCACCGCGTCCGGCGGGAGTCAAGACCGGTTGAACGAAGTATCGAATTGAGAACTGGGCAGTACAGGATTCGAACCTGTGACACCCTGCGTGTAAAGCAGGTGCTCTAACCAGCTGAGCTAACCGCCCGTGAAGACCTATTGTAGACTAACTTTCGGGTGATGTAAAAAGCTGTCAGGGATTGGCGGAGATGTATTCGGCGACCAGCTTATGGGCTTTTTCATCGGCGCAGAGCGATTCCAGCTCCCGGCTTGAATCCCGGTAAAGGGTGATGCCCTTGACTCCCTCGCGGTAGCCGAAGAGAAAGATATCCGCCTGCTGCTGAGGCGTCGTTAAATTGGGCACGTTGGTCATCTTGGACACCGCGCCGTCGGTGTGGCGCTGAAAAGCGGCCTGGATGCGGACATGCCACTCCGGTTTGATGCGGTTGGAGGTGACGTAAACGCGCTTGATGCGCTCCGGCACGCCGTCAATCTGCGTCAGATCGATGCAGGACACCAACTTCTGTAAAAGCTCGCCGGAGTAGAAGCCTTCGCGGCGGGCGGCGGACTCGAAGTAGGGATTGATCTCGAGCAAATTCTCGCCGTCCAGGACGTTCCTGACGAAAACGGTGGCATAGAACGGCTCGATGCCGACGTTGCAGCCGGCGATGAGCGAGATGGTGCCGGTGGGGGCTACCGTGGTGCAGGAGGCGTGTCGCTGCCTGCGGCCGCCGGGGGCGTCGTGGACGCTGCCCTTGAAAGCCGGGAAGACGCCTCGTTTTTCGGCCAGCTCCTCCGAGGCGTCCCGCGCCTTTTCGGTGACGAAGCCCATGACATACTCGGCGATCTTGACCGCCTCGAATGAATCGTAGGGGACGCCCAAAAGAACCAGCATGTCGGCAAAGCCCATGACCCCCAGGCCGATCTTGCGCGTCTGTTTAGTCACTTCCTCGACCTGCAGCAGCGGGTAGCAGTTGACGTCGATGACGTTGTCAAGGAGATTCACGCCGGTCTTGACCGCCGCGGCCAGTTTATCGTAGTCGACCACCATCTTTTCGCCGGCCTGTTTGACCATTTTAGCCAGATTGACCGAGCCCAGGTTGCAGGATTCGTAGGGCAACAGGGCCTGCTCGGCGCAGCCGGTGACTGTCTCGACGGGGCCGAGGTTGGGGGTGGGATTGCCGCGGTTGACGCGATCGATAAAGACCAGGCCGGGGTCCCCGGTCTTCCAGGACTGGGCGACAATCTTCTTAAAGACCTCGACGGCGTTGAGGCGCCCGGTCAGCTTGCCTGTCCGAGGGTTGATGAGATCGTAATCGCTCCCCGATTCCAGGGCGTCCATGAAGTCATCGGTCACGGCGACCGAGATGCAGAAATTGGTCAGCGCCAGCGGGTCGTCTTTGGCGACAATGAATTTTAAAATGTCCGGATGATGCACCGACAACAGGCCGATGCTGCAGCCCCGGCGCACCCCCCCCTGGCGGATGACGTCAGAGGCGGCCGACAGCGCCGAGAGGAAGCTGACCGGCCCGCCGGCGATGCCGGAGACGCCGTCAACCATGTCGCCCGCCGGCCGCAGTCGGGACAGGGAGTAGCCGGTACCTCCGCCGCTCTTGTGGATCAGGGCGGTGTACTTCATGGCATCGAAAATGCCCTCGACGGAGTCTTCCACCGGCAGGGCGAAGCAGGCGGCCAGCTGGCCGTTCTTTTTACCGGCGTTTAAAAGCGTCGGCGAATTGGGCAGGAATTCCAGGCGCGACATGACGCCGTAGAATTCGGCTTCTTTGGCGGCGACGTCGGCGCGGGCATCGTACTGACGCTCGGCGGCGGCCAGCGTCCCGGCGACGCGGCGAAACATCTCCGCCGGCGTCTCGATGACCCGGCCCGCGGCGTCCTTACGCAGGTAACGCTTTTCCAGGACGCGCCGGGCATTGGCGGTGAGTTCTATCTCCGGCTGCGGCGCCGCTTTAGAACCGGCATCGAGAGGCATGGTAATCTACTCGACCTTCAGGATGTTAAGGTACCAGAAGCCGTCCTGAAGCACTTTGTTGCTTTCGACGATCTCCAGGTTTTTCTTGAAAGCAGGCCCGCCCAGGACGGTGGTGTGATAGGCCCCGGCCTCGGCGGCGCGGGAGATTTTCTTTTCGCGGCGGATTTCGTCCCAGTCACGGAGGAAAGCGGCGTCCAGCTTGCGGCCCAGCCATTCTTCGCCCATGACATCGGCCCGGGTGGTGACGATGATGGCTTCAAAGCCGCGGCTGATGAACTCCCGGAGGATGCGGTCCTTGGTCATGCCTTCCAGCGGCAGGTGGGCGGCGATGCCGACCTCGCGGCAGACCGAGTCAATCCACTGGCGTTCCACGTCGCCGTTGCCGAAAATGCCGCCCTCCACGCCCTGCTTGTGAAGCTCTTCGAGGCATTTCTTGAAATCGGCTTCGTAGCGGAAGCCGTTGGTCACCAGCTGGATCAGCGGTATGCCCATGCTTCGGGCCTGAGCCTGCATCAGGTCTGATGACAGGCCGTGAGTGCAGGAGGTGCGGCCGTCCTCGTTGAGGATATTCAGGAGATGGGTAACCTTCATGCCGGATTCACGGGCCATGGCCAGGGCCAGGCAGCTGTCCTTGCCGCCGCTCTACGAAGTCACAACCTGAGTCAAGATGCCCTCCCGAAAGTTAACGCGGATAAAGATTCATGTAAGGATAACAAACATTCAATATTAGCAAGAACGAGTATTTTTCGCAACGGAAAAAACGTTCCGGCTGCTTTGCGGCGGCACTGACGTGGGGATTAGGGTACAGGCGGGGAAGCGGCGGCGGTTCAACCGGATGAAACCCTGACGATGGCGCGCTTGGCGGGGCTCGAACCCACGACCTCAGCCTTCGCAGGGCTGCGCTCTATCCAACTGAGCTACAAGCGCCCGAACCAAGAAAGTAAATGGTGCCGAAGGAGAGATTTGAACTCTCATGCCCTTACGGACACTACGCCCTGAACGTAGCGCGTCTGCCGTTCCGCCACTTCGGCGCGGTTGTGATTACAGGCAAGTGTCAATTATACTTACCTTAAAGACAGGCTGTCAATCGGAGGTCCCGCATGCGGGTCATCCTTTTTACCGGCAAGGGCGGCGTCGGCAAGACCTCGCTGGCCGCGGCCACCGCCGTCCGCGCCGCGGACATGGGCAAGCGCACCCTGGTGCTTTCAACCGACATCGCCCACAGCCTGGCCGATTCCTTCGATGTCGAACTGGCCAACGAGCCGCGGCAGATAATCGCCAATCTGTGGGGCCAGGAGACCGAGATCTATAAAACGCTGGAAACCTACTGGGGCGCCATCCAGCGGTATATCGCCGCGCTCATGTCCTGGCGCGGCATGAGCGGCATCGTGGCCGACGAGGTAGCCGTCCTGCCCGGCATGGAAGAGCTGGCCAACCTGCTCTACATCGAGAGATACCGGCGCGAAGGGAACTACGACCTGGTGATCGTTGATTCGGCGCCGACCGGGGAAACGCTCAGGCTGCTGTCTTTCCCGGATATGCTGCACTGGTGGATGAACCGGCTGTTCCCCATCCAGCGGAAAGTGGCCGCGGTGATGCGGCCGGTGGTGGGCGCCCTCTCCGACATCCCGCTACCGTCCAACTCGGTGCTGGACGCGGTGGCCGAACTCTATGCCGAACTGGAGGATGTCCACAAACTCCTGCTGGATGCCGAACAGTCTTCCATCAGGCTGGTGGTCAATCCGGAGAAGATGGTCATCAAGGAAGCCCAGCGCACCCTGACCTATTTGAACCTGTTCGGCTACTCGACCGACGCCGTTATCGTCAACCGCATCCTGCCCCAGTCAGTCAGCGATGACTACTTCGCCGGCTGGAAAGAAAGCCAGCGCAAATACCTGAAGTACATCAAGGAAGCGTTCTCGCCGCTGCCGATTCTCAACATGCCGCTTCTAGACCAGGAGGTTGTCGGGGTGGAGATGCTGCGGCGGATGGCGGCGGCGGTTTACGGCGAGGCTGACCCGTCGGCTTTCTTTTTCCGGGGCCAGGTTCAAACGATCGACAAAACAAGCGACGGCTACCTGCTCAACCTGAAGCTGCCGTTCGCCAGCAAGGAGCAGGTCTCCTTAATCCACAGCCGCGACGAACTGAATATTAAGGTCGGCAGCTACCGCCGTACCGTGGCCCTGCCGCACGTATTGACCAGTCTCAAGGTCGGCGACGCCAAAATGGACGGCCAGACGCTGCGCATTCATTTCTTGCAGCCGTCCGCGGCCGGAGAGCCGGCGGTTAAAAAACACGGGCATAAAGAGGAGGCCAGCCAATGAGCGACAGCATGTTCGAGATTTCTTTTCAGCCCGGCGAGGAAGTGGTTATCAAGCTCCGGGCGCCGGACCTTAAAATGTTCAAAGGCGAAACGGTTCAGCACCTGATGGGCGCCAGGAAAGAGATGCTGCTGGCCCTCCGCAGCCTGCTTGACGAAGCTATTTCCCGTACCGACGCCCATGCCGCGCCGGCCGAAGACCGGACGCGGATCAAGGTGGAGTGAGCGCCGCCTAGATTTCCTTTTGCTTAAGGATGCCCGTCGCCAGCCAGCCCGACGCGGCGATCAGCGCCAGAGTCACCCCAAGCGCCAGCCATTCCTCACCCCCGGCTTCGCCGGCGGTGAGGTGGTTGCCCCAGCTGGTGATGGCGCCCGGCAGCACCCGGCCGAGATACGGCACGGCCGTCAGAGCCGTGCCGGCGATGAGGGCGCCGATAGCTACGCCGCCGGCGGCCAGCGAGTTGCGGAAAACGGCTGAAAAGACCAGGGTCACGGCGACGCAGAAGGTCATATAGACCGCCAGCAACCCGGTCTGGGCGATGAAGCCGCCGAGGTTGCCGTCCTCAAACAGCAGCCAGGTGTAGCCGAAAGCGCCCAGGCCGCCGAGGGCGAGGCCAATGGCGAAAGTGGCGCTGATAGCGATGAGTTTGGAGGTGACAAAGGCCCCGGCGGAGACCGGCTTGGACAGGGTCATCAGCGCCGTGCCGCTCTTGCGTTCCCCGGCGATGGCGCCCATGGTCACCAGCACGGCGATCAGCAGCCCGATCTGGAGCGCCGTGGCCGAGTATTCGGCAAGAGCCTGCAGCGCCGTCGGCGGCGGCAGTTCGATGGGCACGGCGTTCTCGCCGCCGGCCAGTTTGATAATCTCCGGCAGGTACCGGATCATCAGCGGCGTGCTCAGGCCGAAAAAGAGGAACACCCCGCCGACGATAAGCAGGCGGAAGGTCTTGAACTGCTCCCGCAGCTCCTTGAACAGCAGCGTCTTAAATCCGGTCATGAGGTTTTCACCACCTCCATGAAGATGTCCTCCAGGCTGGGCTGCGCCAATTCGTAACGCAGCAGCGTCAGGCCGCTGGCGGCGACAAGGGCCGGTAATTCCCTGCGCGCCGCGGCCACATCCCCGGCGGTGACCCGGAGCGACGGGCTGCCGTTGACCGCCCGTTCCGCTTTGGCAAACCACGGCTTGGCCTCGATGGTCCGCAGGAAACCCGAATCGTCCTCGTCAAATTCGATTTCGAAGACTGAGCGGGTATATTTATTACGCAGTTCTTCCACAGTGGCGGTCACCACCAGCCGCCCCTTGTTGATGATGCCCACGGAATCGCAAACCCGTTCCACGTCGGAAAGAATGTGGGTTGACATGAAAACGGTGGCTTCTTCCTTGAGCCGGGAGATAAGATCCAGCACGTCGCGCCGGCCGATGGGGTCCAGCGCCGAAGTCGGTTCGTCCAGGAAGAGCACCTTCGGGTGGTTGAGCATAGCCTGGGCGATGCCGAGGCGCTGCTTCATGCCGCGGGAGTAGCCGCCGACCTTGCGCCGGGCGGCTTTTTTTAATTCAACCAGGTCCAGCAGTTCCGCCGCCCGCCGGTCAGTAGCCGCATCATCCATGCCGTAAAGCCGGCCGGCGAATTTGAGATATTCCTCGCCGGTCATCCATTCGTAAAAAGCCGGCACGTCCGGCAAAAAGCCGAAATGACGGCGCACCGTTACCGAGTCCGGGACAACTTCCTCGCCGCAGATGAAGGCCCGTCCCCCGGTCGGCCGCGACAGCCCGGTCAGCATCTTGACCGTGGTTGTCTTGCCGGCGCCGTTGGGGCCGAGAAAGCCGAAGACGGCGCGCTCCGGCACCGCCAGGTCAAGATTCTCCACGGCGGCGATATCGCCGAAGCGTTTGGTCAGCTTTTCAGTTCTTATAGCCGGAGTCATTCGTATTCTCCTCCTGCCCGGGGTCGGCGTGGCGGCCCCAGACCAGGTAGACGATAGGGCCGATGATATTTAGGAAGATGATCACCAAGGCCCAGACGACCTTGCTTTCGCCTTTGACCCGCTGTCGTTTGGAAAGGTCAACGAGCGAAACGACAATCAGTATCAGTTCGACGATCATCACCGGGATGAGGAACGGCAGCAGGTCTTTGAGCAGCTGGATGTCGGCGTCGGTCATTTGAAGTACTCCTTTAATCTATCGTAGATTTCTTCAAGCGACTGGTTGATGACCCTGGTATCCGAGAGCACCGGCATGAAGTTGGTGTCCCCCACCCACCGCGGCACGATGTGGCAGTGCAGGTGCGCCTCCACCCCGGCGCCGGCCGCTTTGCCCAGGTTGAAGCCGGCGTTGAAGCCTTCCGGCTTCATGGCCGCGGTCAGCGCCGCTTCGCACCGGGCGGCCAGGTCCATGACCTCGGCGCGTTCGCTGCGGCTGAGGTCGGCCAGCCGGGCGGCGTGGCGGAACGGCGCCACCATCAGATGCCCGGCGGCGTAAGGATAGGCGTTCATAATGACGAAGGCCTCGGCGCCGCGGTAGAGAATCAGCGTTTTTTTATCATCTCCGGCACGCGGCAGGTCGCAGAAGATGCAGCCTTGTGTTTTCGACCCTTCGATGAACTTGCCCCGCCAGGGGGCCCAGAGCTGGTCCATGTGTATCTCTCACGCTATATTTTTCGGTATTTCGCCAACCACCGAAATATTATCGTCCAAACGGAGGCCTGTCAACTTCAGCCGATACTATAGCGCCGTTGTCCGCAAGGCATAACCGCCGGATGGCCGGATTTGAGCTGGCCGAAGGGACAGGTTTACCAAAGAAAGGCAGCCATCCGTATGAATGGCTGCCTTTCTAATCCCGATGACAATAACGCTAGGTTGCCGGCGGCGGCGCCGGCGCGGCCACGACGCGCAGGAGGAACGCCTGAGAGTCAGTCAGCGGCGTCGGCGCGGTAGTGTCGGTGACGGTCACCGCGATCGCCGCTTCTCCGGCGGCGGACGGCGTGCCGGAGATGAGGCCGGTAGCCGCATCAAGTGTCAAACCGGACGGCAGCGTGCCGGCGGTGACCGCCCAGGTCCGGGTGGCAGTGCCGCCGAGGGCGGTCAGCGGCGCGCTGTAAGCGGTCCCGGCGGTGCCTTCAGGCAGGCTGGTCTCCACAATTTGAATGGTCCCGGCCGCGGCGATGTCTATGGTAAAGACCTTTTCAGCCGCTTTTTTGGCATCGGCCGAACTGTCTGCGACCCTGACCCTGAAGGTCGAGAGGCCGGCCGCCGACGGCGTGCCGGTGATGGCGCCGGTGGCGGCATCAATAGCAAGGCCGGCCGGCAGAGCGCCGGTGGCGATACTCCAGGCATAAGGCGCGGTGCCGCCCATGGCAGCCATCGGAGCGGTATAAGGCTGCCCCGTCATGCCGTTAGGCAGGCCGGGGGTGGTGATTTCCATGGCGCCGGGAATCTGGGTCACCGAAAGCTTGATGACCGGCTGGAAGATTACCTGGCCGGAATTGCCGGCGGTATGGATGGATTCAGAGGCGATGAAATCAAACAGCAGCACCGTGGTCTGCCCGGCGGCGATCTCAAAACCCTTGATGAACTTGAGCTTGCCGCTGGGTAATTTAGCTTCCACAGGCTGGGACTCGCCTTCAAAGCTCACGGTGACCCTGGTGACTTCAAGGCGGATCTGGCCGTATTTGCCCGGCTCAAGCTGATCTTTGACTGCCAGCAGCTGCTCCCGGTCCTGGACCTTGAGCAGGTCGAAGGTCGCCGGGCCGGCGAAGTCCAGGGCCATCCAGCCGCCTTCAGCCTCCGCGGTGCCTGATTTATTGATCTCCACCGAAGCTACGGTCACATTGACCGCGGTAATGACTTTCTGCGGCGGGGCGTCGGTGACGCGGACTTCCAGTTTGCCAGTGGTCGGCTGGCTGCCGAGAACATCGCCCGGGGTGGGAATGCCGAGCTGGGCGCAGCCGGCGAGGACGACCGCCAGAGTGGCCAGAACGCCGGCTGCTTTAGCGATAATGCCTTTTTTCATATTGTTGTCTCCTTTGGCTGATGCTTACATCTGGAATAACGCCCGGACGGAAAAAGCGTCAGGGAAAGCATCATAAAACGATAGTACCGGGCCTGATCCGGGTTCAGGGCATCTTTTCGTAGGCGGCGCCGCTTTCGGCGGCCTGCGGGCTGAGGATGTATTTGCCGGAACCCTGCCCGGTCTTGTTGACGGTGATATCGAAGGTGAATGAGGTTACGGTGCCGGCGCCGACGGTAAACGGAATGCCGATCTGCAGCTTGTTGCTCGGCAGTTTAATATCAATCGTTTCGCCGGACTTCAGCGTTCCCTTCACGCTGCTGGCGATAAGCTCAACCTTGGTGTATTCCCCTTCCGGGACCTCGCCCTGCCACAACTGCCGTGAAGCGGCGCCGATGAGCTGGGTGAGGTCAAACTGTTTCACTTCCGGGGTGAAGGCGACCCAGGCTTCGCCGTCAGCGCCCTTCTTGAGCAGCGCCACCCGGTCAACCGTCACCACCAGGCTGCTGAAGTCCCCGATATCGTTGGGGGCATCGGAAACCAGGAAGCGGAAATTAACAGCGTCGCCCGAAGCCGGGGCGGAGACGATGATGGTCGGCGGGTCGTCACCCGGCGGGTTGATGACATTCAGCCCGGCCAGCCCGGCGACCGCCAGGAGCACCACTCCAACCGCCGCGGCGGCCCAGGCCGGCACCCGCGCCCAGAATGGTTTCCGCCGCCGCCGGTCAAGCGCCTGGTAAAAACGCAGCCTGGCCTGCCGCCTGGAATCAGCAGAAGGCGTAAACCGGGTGGACTGTAAACCCGCCGCGGCTTCCAGCAGCGGCCTGAGTTCGGCGGCTTGCTCAGGGTAATCGGCGATACAGGCCTCAATGCCCTCGCCCCGGATTACCCGGTCGAGGCATTCATCAAGTATGCGGTTGAAATCTCTCTCGTTGTTCATATCTATATCAATCTAGCCCGCAGCTTCTTGAGCGCCGCGGACTGGCCTTCGCGCACCGCGCCGTCGCTCTTGCCCAAAAGCGCGCCGACTTCTGCTGAGGATAAGCCGGCGAAGAACCGCAGCCGGATGATCTCCCGCTGCTCCTCGGTCAGGTTTTCCATGGCGCGCTGCACCCGTTCCATCTCCAGTTTTCTCTCGGCTTGCTCCGCCGGGCTGTCGTCCGATTCAATCTCCACATCTTCGACATCGACCGTCTTCCGCTCCGCCCGCCGCCGGTGGAAATCCACCACCAGGTTATGGGCGATCTTGAACAGCCAGGCGCCCATCGGCAGGCCGCGCTCCTCAAAGCTGTCCAGGGATTTCAGCGCCCGGGCGAAGACTTCCGAGGCCAGGTCTTCAGCCTCCTGCCGGTGTCCGACGCGGGTATAGGCGTACCGGGCGATGCGGTCATAATATTCATCGAACAGACCGGCCAGCTTATTCTCTTTTTGCCTTAAGGAGTCGGACTTCTGCATCAGCCTCTCGGGATTGGGCGACACTTTTAGATAATATACCACAGCCCCGGGCAGGCTTTTCACTCGTAATAACGGGCCGGCTGATATTATGTCAGGCCCCGGGACACCGATTTGTCGGTGTGCCGTCAGCTGTCTCCCCAACCCAAACCGCCGCCGCTCGACACGTTATGGTAGAATAGTTCAGTCTTTTCTGGCTGAGGAGCGGCATGACCCACCAGGCTGTCGCCAAGGTAATCGTCAATCCCGCCGCCGGCGCGGGCAAGTCCATCAAGCACTGGCCGCAAATTAAACGGCAAATGGACCGGCTAGGCATCAAATACGATGTCGTTTTCACCGAACGGGTCGGCCACGGCATCGAACTGGCGCGTGAAACCGCGGCGCAGCATTACCGGTATATCGTAGCTGTCGGCGGCGACGGCACCATCAACGAGGTGGTCAACGGCCTGCTGTCCGTGCCCGGCCAACAGCTCTCCCTGGGGGTGGTCAACACCGGCTCCGGCTCCGATTTCGTGCGGTCGCTGGGCATACCCAGGAACCCTGACCGTGCCTGCCACCACCTGCTCTCCGACAAACGGCTGCTGGTGGACGTGGGCGTCATCGAGTGGGGTGGCATCGCCGCCGGCCGCCGCTATTTTGTGAACGCCGCCGGAGTCGGCTTCGACGCCGAGGCGGTGGAAACCAGGCGCAGGCTGCCCGGGATCTTCCGCGGTCCCGTATCTTACGTGGTCGGCATGTTTAAGACGCTGGCAAGCTATCGCAACAAGTCCATCAACCTCAAGCTGGACGACTCCGCGGAAATCAGCCGTAAAGCCCTCTCTGTTATCGTGGCCAACGGCTGCTACTTCGGCGGCGGCATGAAAGTGGCTCCCGGCGCCGAACTGGCCGATCAGCTTTTCGAGGTGCTGACCATCGGCGATATCGGCAAGTTCGAACTGATCCAGGCTTTCCCCCGCGTTTACAAAGGCACCCACATCACCCACCGCAAGGTAAGGGTGGATCAGGCCTCCATGATATCATTGTCCTCCGATGAACGGCTGCTGCTTCAGGCCGACGGCGAGATTATCGGCGAGGGGGCGTTCAGGTTTTCGCTGCTGCCGGGGGCGCTGAGCGTGATCGTTTAACCGCGTATCGCTGCGATCTCGATTTTTCGCACCGCCTCTTCTAAGACACTTCTGGGGCAGGCGATGTTCATCCGCATGAAGCCCTCGCCCGCCGCGCCGAACCGGTGACCCTCATCCAAACCCAACCCCGCCCTGTGGATAAAGAATTCGCGCAGATCCTTCCGGTCCAGCCCCAGGCCGCGGCAGTCCAGCCATACCAGGTACGTCCCCTGCGGCCGTATCGCTTTAATCCGCGGGATGCGCCTTTCAAAGAAATCAGCCAGGAAATCAAGGTTGCCCTGGAGGTAGGCGAGCAACTGCTCAAGCCACTCGTCGCCGTCGCGGAAAGCGGCCTCAAGGGCGGTCATGGACAGGATGTCCGGGTTGGGCAGTATGCCGGATCTGGCCGCCTGGAAATCGGCGCGGAGGCGCGGATTGGGAATAATGATGACCGATGCCGCCAGCCCGGCCAGGTTGAATGTTTTGCTGGCCGACATGCAGACCACCGAGTTCTGGGCGAATTCCTCGGAAATGGAGGCGAAGGGCGTATGCTTCAGGCCGTCGAAGAGCAGTTCGCAATGCACCTCGTCGGAGATAACGACGGCGCCGGCGTCTATGACGGCTCGGCCGACATCGGTTAGCTCGTCCTTTGTCCAGACGCGGCCGACCGGATTGTGCGGGCTGCACAGGATCAGCGCCTTCGGCTGGGGCGCGGCCATGAAACCGGACCATGGCGGGGCGAAGCGCCTCTTCAGATCTTCAAGGTCAAAGCGGTACCGGCCGCCCTCGAACCGGAGCGGGCTGGCGGCGATGCGGCAGCCGGCGCCGGGCACCAGGCTCCAGAAGGGGTGATAGACCGGGTCGTTGATGACCACGGCATCGCCGGGATGGGTGAAAGCCTTAAGCGCCGCGCCCAGGGCGGAAATGACGCCGGGAGTGAACACCAGCCATTCCGGCTCGACTCTCCAGGCGTATTTGCGCCAAAGACGGGCGACGACAGCGTCAACCAGCGACTGGCTGACGGCGGCGTAGCCGTAGACCGGGTGGGCGATGCGCTTTTCAAGGGCGGCGGTGATCGGATCGGCGATGGCAAAATCCATATCGGCCACCCACATCGGCAGTACATCGGCGCGGCCGAACAGTTGCTGCCTCATATCCCATTTGACGGCCCCGGTGCCGCGCCGGTCGATCAGGCGGCCGAAATCGTATTTCACGATGTTTATTATACGCCGATGCGCTGTTAAATAGAACCGTTGTTCCTTGACAATAAAACAGGCAAGGAATAGGATTCTGCCATCGGCTTGCTCTCCACTTGCCTGCCGCCCGGGAGGTGTTATGAAGGGCAACTGGGAATTCGATTTTTCCGTCCGCGCCGGCAGTCCGGTAGTCACCGTCGCCCCCGGCGGCTCGGCTTCAGTCCCCATCACCGTCGGAATCAAAGGCCAGCCGCAGCCGGTACAGCTTGCAGTCGCTACGGACTGGGGCAGCGCCGGAGTCGCTGCCCAGGTGGCGCCCGGCGTAATGGCGTCGGGCGGGGCGGCGACGCTCCATGTCGTTGTCTCGGCGGCGACACCTCCCGGCAGCTATATGATCGGCGTGCAGGGGACAGCCTCCGGCACCTTCAAGACATCAGAAGCGGTAGTGACGGTGGTAGTCACATCAAAGCCGGAAAAGCGGGAGCAATCCGATCGAGATGACGGCGGGCACAACCCGGATGTTCAACAGGCGGCGGCAGGGAAAAAGACACCGGCGGTCAAGCCAGCGCCCGGCAAGTTGGGCGCGCCGCCGGCGCCGCGGGGTCCCGGCGGTTTCATCATCACGCTGGTGCTGTTCACCGCGCTGGCTTTGGGATTCTACTACATGGACCAGCAGTACGGCTTGATAGACTCTTTTCTTGGTTCACCGTCGGCGACGGCCAAAAACGCCGTATCTACCTACGAGGGTACCCAAACATTCACCATATTTTCCGCCATGGGCGGCAGCCCAAACACGGCTACCGGCCCCGCCAGTGTCAATATCGACGCCGCGGGCAATGTCCTGGGTCCGGTGCTTTTCGGCAAGATCAGCAACGGCGCCTTCACCGGCGAAGCTCACACCCAGGATGGCGCCTCGTACCCGATGGCCGGGACATTCTCGGGCGGCGTTCTCCGGGCGGAATACAGGTCAGCTTCGGTTAGCTGGGTTTGGAACTTGCAACAAAAGTAACGGATGTAAATTTTATCGTGGAATGGAGGCAAACTTGCCTCCAAATTCTTTCTACCGATACTCTGAACTACGGTCCGTACCTTCACCCTGGTAGATACCGCCGTACCCATCGGTCAGGGAGTCGAGCCTGAAAAACACCAGCTGCATCACCTTGGCGTTTCTTTCAACGACAATGCCTTCAGGATGGTAAACGACGACCAGCGACTGCGACCGCCCGGAATAGCCGGCGTCCCAGACGGCGGTGTGGATGGCGGCTCCGCAGCGCAGCAGGCTGGAGCGCGTCCTGCCCAATGCCATCACGTCTTTAGGCAGGCTGACGATCTCGTTATAGGTGATGAGGTAGTTTCCGGCGGCCAGATGGATGCGGCCTGATGAATCGAAAGGCGCGGGGACGAGTGTCGATAATTTCCGGCCGGCATTATCGGCAGGGATGACGCCCGCCCCTTCCAGAGTGAAAACCTCTTTCAGCGTCAGGTCTATGCCGTTGGGCTGCACCTGGTCGCCGAGGTCAATATATCCGGTCAATAGCGGCGGCTCGCTGCCGATGAGGCGTAGTAGTTCAGCTTTGGCGAGGGCGGTCACGGCGGCAAGTCTATCACGGGCGGCGGGCGAGAGGCAATGGAGTAATCTATTCTCCCCGCCGCCATTTGCCGCGGGAGAACAGCCTGGGGAAAAAGATTTTCCGCAACTCCTCGACGGCAAAAATGGAGAAGCCCGCGCCCACGGCGATGGCCCACATCTGCGGTGTCGGCGGCACGGTGCGGAAGGCTGCCTGCAGGAAGGGCAGGTATACCGCCGCCAATTGCAGCAGGACGGCGATGCCAATAGCCAGCAGCAGCCAGCGGTTAGAGAAAAAGCCGATTTTAATAGCTGGCAGTTCATCGCTGCGGGCGATAAAGCCCTTCCAGAGTTCGAAGCTGACAACGGTACAAAAAACGAGTGTCCGCGCTTCTTCCACGGTGAAGCGCTGTTCAGCCCAGTAGAAAATGCCGAAAACCACCGCCGCCATGATAAGCGCGGTATAACCGACCCGCCACATCAGACCAGGATAGATAATGCTTACTTCGGGCGACCGCGGCGGGCTCTTGAGTTCATCGCCGCGCCGGGGTTCCATCGCCAACGGCACGGTAATGGTGGCATCGGTAACCACGTTGATCCAGAGTATCTGGGCGGCCAGCAGGGGGGCATCGCCGAGGATGGCAATGGCCGCCGCCAGCGCCATCAGTTCCCCGATGTTGCTGGCCAGAAGGAAATAAATGACGGCGCGGAGGCGGTTGAAGATGCCGCGGCCTTCTTCAACGGCGGCAACCACCGAAGCGAAGTTGTCGTCAGCCAGGACCATGTCGGCGGCTTCACGGGCAACGTCGGTGCCGGACTTGCCCATGGCCACGCCGATATCGGCTGCCTTGAGCGCCGGGGCGTCATTGACGCCGTCGCCGGTGACGGCCACCACTTCGCCGTGGGACTTCCAGGCGCGGACAATGCGCAGTTTCTGCAGCGGTTCGATGCGGGCGAAGACCGAAACGCCTTTGACCGCAGCGGCCAGTTCGGCGTCCGACAGCGCGGCGACATCGGCGCCGGTCATCGCCCGACCGCCGCCGATGCCCACTTCCCGGGCGATCGCCTGGGCGGTGGCGGCGTGATCGCCGGTGATCATAACCACCCGGATTCCGGCTCCCAGGGCGGCCGCCACCGCTTCCCGGGCTTCCGGCCGCGGCGGATCGGCAATGCCGGCTAACCCGGCCAGCACCAGCTTGCCGGAGATATGTTCCTCTTCAAGCCTGGTAACAGTCGTGGGTAATTCGGCGTAAGCCAGGGCGAGGACGCGCATCGCCTGGCCGGCCATTGTTTCTATCTGTCGCCTGACCCCGTGGCGGGCGGCCTCATCGAGCGCCGCCGGCCGGCCGCCGTTATAGATATGAGAACACATGCCCAGCAGTTTTTCGGCGGCGCCCTTGGCATGGGTTATGTGAACCTTGCCGGCGTCGTTTAAAGTTGCCATGTACTGCCGCTCGGAGGAGAATGGTATCTCATCCAAGCGCCGATATTGTTTATCCAGATCTTCTTTAAAAAGCCCGGCCTTAGCCGCGGCCACCAGCAGCGCGCCCTCGGTGGGGTCGCCGAAGAGGGAACAGCACTCCTGGCCGGTAGTCACCGTGGCGTTATTACACAGCGCGCCGATGCGCAGCGCCAACCGCAGCGTTTCGTCATCGGCGGCAATAACCTTGCCGTCCTCCTGGAACTCGCCATCCGGCCGGTAGCCCTCGCCGGTGATGTCCACGCTGCGGCCGTCAGCGTAGAGCTGGCGCGTGGTCATCTGGTTCAAGGTCAGCGTACCGGTCTTGTCAGAGCAGATGACCGTTGCCGAACCAAGGGTCTCGACGGCAACGAGTTTGCGGATAATGGCGTTGCGCTGAGCCATCATACGCATGCCGATGGCCAGCACAACAGTGACCACGGCAGGCAAGCCTTCCGGGATAGCCGATACCGCGGCGGCTACCGCCAGCAGGAACATTTCCACCGGCTCCAGGCCGCGGATTAACCCGACTCCCAGGATGAGGCCGCATACCGCCAGCAAAATGATGACCAGGTAATTGGACAGCCGGGCGATGCCCTTTTGAAGGGGCGTCTTTTCCTCGGTGATGCCGGAAAGGCTGCCGGCGATGCGCCCCAGTTCGGTATTCATGCCGGTGGCGGCAACGACGGCAACTGCTTTGCCCTGGGTGGCGGCGGTGCTCTGAAAGACCATGTTGGTCCGGTCGCCGACGGTGACCTCGGCCCGGAGCGCGCCAAGGGCTTTTTCGACAGGCTCGGATTCCCCGGTGAGGGAGGACTCATTGACCCGCAGGCCGGCCAGTTCCAGCAGCCGGGCGTCGGCTGGCACCCGGTCGCCCTCTTCGATAATGATGACATCTCCCGGCACCAGGTCAGCCGCGGTGATATCCCTCAATTTGCCGGCCCGGCGCACTTTAGCCCGCGGCGCCGCCATCTCCCGCAGCGCGGCCATGGCTTTCTCCGCCTTACTCTCCTGGATATAGCCGATAACAGCATTGGCCAGCAGCACGCCGAGGATGGTCAGTGTGTCCACAGGATGACCGGTGAATGCGGAAACGGCCGCCGCCGCCAAAAGGACGTAGACCAGCGGGCTGGCGAACTGAGAGAGAAACCTGAGAACCGGCGACTTGCCGGCCTTCTCTTCCAGGGTATTGGCGCCGAATTTGGACAAGCGCTCTTTAGCCTCGGCCTCGGTCAGGCCGGAAGCGCGGCTTTCCAGCCTGGTCAGAGTGTCTGTGGAAGAAAGGGCGTGCCAGTTTTCAGCCATAACAGGCATATTTTAACACGGCGGGCGGTCATATCTATATGCCTTCCGCCGGCAGCGAGCGGCCACTACCCCGCCCGGCCCAGTACGGGGGGGGGTACGAAATCAGCGCTACGTCTTGAAATCAGGCCTTGTCAATGAAATTGGCGGTGAATAACTGCCCTTTGAAAGGCAGCGGCACGACCGTCAGCCGGCGGCGGAAGGCGCGGTGGGTTTTCACGTTGTGGAACCTGACGCTCAAGGTGGTAGTCTTGAATTTCTGAACCGCCGCCCGGTAAGCTCTGACTACCATGGATTGGTCTTCGGCGACGACGTCGGCCAGCGGGGCTTCCATCTCAGCCCACTCATCCGGCGATTCATACCCGAAGACATCGGCAAACTTTTTGTTGCAGACTTTGTGAGTGTCGTCAAGGTAAAGGTAAACCGCCTGAGACGACTTCTCCAGCACAGGTGCAAATTGCGCTGCAAGATCGGCAATCAGCTTCCGGTGATCCAATTCGTTCATACGCCCTCCTTTTACCCGCTAATCCTATTGTCTCACCGAAAAAGCCGGCCTCCAAACAATTGACAGTAGTTGTATAATTGTAGTGTATAACTATATTTATACAAATATTTAGACCGGTTTTGCGAGGCGCGGATGAGACCCGATGTGATCCAGATTGACCACCTGACCAAGATGTACGGCAAGAACCGGGGTATTACCGATGTCTCGTTCAATGTTCAGGAAGGGGAAATCTACGGCTTTATCGGCCCCAACGGCGCCGGCAAGACGACAACGCTGCGGCTGTTAGTCGGCCTTATCTTCCCTACCGGCGGCAGCGCCCGAATCTTCGGCAAAGACGTGGTCAGGCAAGGCGACGTCATCCGGGCTGATATCGGCTACCTGCCGTCCGAAGTCTTTTACTACGAAAACATGAAGGTAATCGACCTTCTAAGGTACTCCGCCAGCTTCTACCGCAAGGACAGCTCAAAGCGGATGCGGGAACTTGCCGAACGCCTGGAGCTCGACACCTCGCGCAAGATCGATGAATTGTCTTACGGCAACAAAAAGAAAGTCGGCATCGTCCAGGGATTGCTGCATTCGCCGAAACTCATCATCCTCGATGAGCCCACCTCCGGCCTGGACCCTCTGATGCAGCGGGAGTTTTTCGACATCATCCGGGAAGAAAACCAGCGTGGAGCGACAGTCCTTTTTTCATCCCACATCCTTTCAGAGGTACAGCGCCTGTGTCACCGGGTGGCGATCATCAAAGAAGGTTCGATTATCAGGATCGATGAGGTAGCCGCCATCAACCGCCAGGCCTACAAGCAGTTCCGGATAACCTCGACCGATCTGAATGTCGACGACCTGCCGGCGGCTGAGGTCAGCGACATCCATCAGGACGGCAGCGAACTGTCATTCCTATTCCGCGGCGATATCGATACCGTATTGAAGCTGATCGCCCGGCACCACGTCACCGATATCCAGATCCTGGAGCCGACGCTGGAAGAGATCTTCATGCATTACTACGAGTAGCCTGAACTAGACTGGGACACGATGAACATTTTCCGCTACGAGTTCCGTAAAAGGCTGATTCCGACCCTCATCTGGGTGGTCTCGCTGGGTGTTTATGTCTACTTCACCTTTGCCTTCTTCGAATCGTTCTCGGGGACCGGAATGCTGGACCTCCTGGACAGCTTCCCCGACGCCCTGAAAAAAGCCTTCGGCCTGGATCAGGACCTGACAACCATCCTGGGTTATTTTGCCTTTGTCGGCATCTACCTCTTCCTGGCTGGAGCCATTTTCTCATCGCACCTGGGCTTCAATGCCGTATCGGTCGAAGAAAGAGACCTCACAGCTGATTTTTTAATCGCCAAACCGGTGACCCGGAACCGCATCGTGACCGCCAAAATCCTGGCCGGGCTCGGCCATATTGTAATATTCACCTCGGCTATGGGAGTGGTCTCGTTCCTGGGAATGGAGTCTTTCAAAGGCGGCCAGGAGTATTCGATGACGACTTTCCTCCTCATCATCGCCGGCCTGTTTATTTTCCAGGTCCTGTTTTTCAGCTTCAGCTTCCTGCTCTCGGTTGCGCTTAAACGGATGGACTCGCCCCTGCCGTTTTCACTGGGCCTGTCTATCGGCCTCTTCATCCTGTATTCATTCGATAGTCTATTGCGAGACACGCCCCTCAAGTATCTGGTGCCTTACGACTATTTTGATCTGGGTTACATTATTGAGAACGGCGCCTTCAAGGCATCCGGGCTGGTTTTAAGCCTGGGCATCATCGCCGCGAGCCTCATTGCCGGCTACGCCCTTTACAACCGGCGGAACATCGCCACCGCAATGTGACCGGGAGCGTCAATGAACATCTTCAAACGGGAATTCAGCTCGAACTTAAAGTCCCTGCTCATCTGGTGCGTCAGCTATCTGGCGATGATGGCGCTGGCGTCCTCCGAATTCGCGGTTTATAACGGTCAGGCAGACGAAGTCAATGCCTTCTTGAATTCATTGCCGGAGGCTTTGAAACAGGCTTTTTCCCTCGATACGGTGCGCCTGGACATCCCGGAGGGTTACTTCAGCTATATCGGCGGCTTCCTGGTGCTGGCTTCCGTCATTTTTGCCGGCCTGGCTGGAGCTCAGATATTATCCAAAGAGATCAATAAAAAAACCTCAGAAACCACCTTCGCCCTGCCGGTGACCCGGCAGAGGATTGTCTCCGCGAAGCTGGCAGCGGCCGCCCTCAGTTGCGTCATCCTGACGGCGGTGACTTTTGCCGGTTCCCTGGGCGCCTTCGCCCGCTTCGGTATCGGGGCTGACTTCATCACCGGGGTTGGAAAGTTCATGCTGGTCGTCCTGGCGCTGCAGATGCTTTTTCTACTTTTCGGCTTTTTTGTCTCGTCGCTGTCCAGGCGGCACAAGCGGACCGGGATGATCGTTGCCGCGGTTATTATCGGGGTGTATTTGTTGTCTTTCTTCTCCAAGCTAAATGAGGATGTCGAGTTCCTAAAGTATTTTTCGCCGTTTGAATATTTCCCCGCTGCCGCGGTGGTCCAGGGGACGGACCTCGAACTCTTCGGCTTTATCGCCGTGCCGCTGCTTGCCATCGGCTTCTTCGCCGGGGCTTACCGGCTGGTAGCGGTGAAAGATCTTTAGGCGGATGGAGGCGATGCGACGGGGGGAGCGATGAAGGTGAACAAGACCGGAAGAAAATTGAGCGCCGCCGGCCGCCGGCCCAAGCGGGAGCTTATCATCGAGACCACGGTCGAGCTTTTCCGCCAGGCTCACGATGTACGCAAAGTGTCCATCGGGGATATCGCCCAGGCCGCCAGCGTCTCGCCGACAACGGTCTACAACCAGTTCGGCAGCCGTGACGCGCTGATCGGCGAAGCCGCCAGAAGTCTGATCCTGGACACTGTCGCCTTTGCCCGGGGCGTCCTTAAGTCGGACCTGCCTTTCGCCCGGAAGTTGACCGGGCTGATCTCGGGTAAAATCAGCCGGGCTTCTCAAGCCCCGGATGAAGTGGTTGCCAAGATCATCAGCCAGGACAGGGACATTGCCCCGTTTATTGAAGAATTGTTCCGGCGGGAGGTAAAACCTCTCTGGATCGAACTGCTGGAAGAGGGGAAACGCCAGGGATACATAGATGCCTCCGTTGATCCTGATGCCTTCACCGTTTATCTGGATGTGCTCCGGGCGGGCTACGCCGCGCTGCCCGAACTGGCCCGCGACTGGAAATCCAACATGGATTTGATCGAGCAGCTGACCCGCCTGACTTTTTACGGTTTTCTGACAAAAGAAATCGATCTTTTCGGGAAAAAGGAGAGCGCATGAGCGTCACCGCCAGGTCCATTGTCGTTGAAAACCTGACCTACAGTTACGGCGATCTGATTGCCGTGGATCACGTGAACTTCACGGTCGGCAAGGGTGAGATCCTGGGATTTCTGGGCCCGAACGGCGCCGGCAAGACAACCACCCAGAAGATGCTCACCGGCCAGCTTCTGCCCAAAGAGGGCCGCGCCAGCCTGCTCGGTTTCGACGTGGCTACGCAGACGCTGGAAGTGCAGTCCCGGATCGGGGTGTGTTTTGAACAGACCAATCTTTACGAGCAGATGACCGCCATCGATAACTTGAGGCTGTTCGCCGATCTTTTCGGCGTACCGAACTTTGACGGATATGCCCTGTTAAAGCGTGTCGGGCTGCCCGGCCGGGAGAAGGATAAGGTCTCCAGCTACTCCAAAGGCATGAAACAGCGCCTGATGGTAGCCAGAAGTATGGTTAACCGGCCGGAAATCCTTTTTATGGACGAACCGACCAGCGGGTTGGACCCGGTGTCCTCCGAAGCCATCCGCCAAATTATCCTGGAGGAGCGGGACCGCGGCGCCACCGTGTTTTTAACGACCCATGACATGTGGGAAGCGGACAAGCTGTGCGACCGCGTCGCTTTCATGGACGGCGGTAAGATCGCCGCCCTCGATACGCCCCGTAATCTAAAACAAAAATACGGCAAGCGCTCGCTGGTGGCTGAAATCGCCGCCGCTGGCGGGCGCCTCGATAAACGGGAGATCACCCTGGACGCGGAAGGCACCGCCGAAGAGGTACGGGATCTTTTCGCCGGAGGCAAAGTAGTCACCATCCACTCCGAAGAAGCCACCCTGGAGGACATCTTCATCAAGGTCACGGGGCGGAGGCTGACCGTATGAACCCCCGGACGATCAAGGCGTTATTGAAGAAGGATATCGCCCTGTTCACCGGCAACCGTTTCTACCTGCTCATCACGGTGCTGGGTCTGATTTTTTATATCGCCATTTATCTGATCCTGCCCTCGAAGGTAGATGAAAAACTGTCACTGGGAATGTACGCCCCGGTGGTGCCGCCCGCCTTTGAACAACTCACCGCCCAGGGCGCCGAAATTGAATTTTTCGAAACAGAGGCGGCGCTCAAACAGGCCGTTCTTGACGGCGGCCACCAAGTGGGCGTGTCGCTGCCGGCCGACATCATGGAGGTCTGGAATGCCGGCGGTAAACCCGGCATCACCGTTTACTACTCCGCCACAGCTCCCCCGGAGACCGCCGAGGCCATCGTCACGTTAATCAAGGAACTTTCCTACATCCAGACCGGCCAGGCACTGCAATTCGATACCACCGAAGAGATTCTGGGCCCCGATCTCCTCGGCGCCCAGATAGCGCTGCGAGACCGCATGCGCCCGATGCTGGCGGTATTGATCCTGCTCACCGAGGTAATGACCCTGGCCGCCCTGATCGCCGTGGAGATTGAACAGGGCACCGCTCGGGCGCTCCTGGTCACGCCGATGCGTACCTCGGACCTTTTCGCCGCCAAGGGCATTTTGGGTGTCGGTCTGGCTCTGGGGCAGGCGGTCATTTTCATGGGCCTGGTCGGCGGTTTCAGCCACCAGCCGCTGCTTATACTTGCCACGCTGATCATCGCCAGCATCTTCGTGGTCGGCGCCGGCTTCCTGCTGGCTTCGCTGGCGCGGGATACCAACGCCGTCACCGGCTGGGGCATCATGGTCCTGATCCTGCTGGCGGTACCCGGCTTCGGCGCCGTCGTGCCGGGACTCCTGGCTGATTGGGCGAAGGTCATCCCCTCTTATTATCTCATCGACACGGTCAACCGGGTGGTCAACTACGGCGCCGGCTGGAGCGACACAGCCGGAAACCTGCTGGTGATGAGCGGGATTTCCGCCGTCCTGCTTGGCGCCGGGCTGTTGGTGTTAAGGAGGCGATTCCAGTGAAACTTAACCGGGTGGGCATACTGGTCAGAAACGAAGTCCTGCACGGGCCCAAAGACGTCATGCTGGTAATCGCGGTAGTCTTCCCCATCCTGGCTGCCCTTTTCATTAACCTGGCCTTCGGCAATATCTTCACAGACAAGGCTAAACTTGGTGTTTACGACCAGGGTAATTCCCGGGTGGTGCCAGTCCTCGAATCATCCGATACCATAATATACAAATCTTTCAGCAGCGAACTAGCCCTGCGCGCCGCCGCCGCCGACGGGTCCATCGACATGGGGATTGTCCTGCCGGGCGATTTCGACACTGTCCTCGGCACGGGGACCGTCAGCCTGAAGGCTTTCATCTGGGGCGAAAGCCAGGCCAAAAACCGGGCGCTCATTCCGATTGCCCTGGCCGACGCGGTACGCGCCGCCGCAGGTTCGGAACTGCCGGTCACCATTGACACCGTCGCCCTCGGCGACGAGGCTTCATTGCCATGGAGCGACCGGCTGCTGCCGCTCATCGTCCTGATGGGCGTCTTCTACTCCGGCCTGATGATACCGTCATCAGCCCTGATCAATGAGAAGCAGCACCGGACGCTGGAAGCCCTGTATGTTACGCCGGCGACCCTGGGCGATATCTTCCTGTCCAAAGGGGTCATCGCAGTCGCCCTGGCGACCATCATGGGCGTACTGACCCTGGTTCTGTCAGGTTCATTCAACGGCCCGGCGCCTCTTATCGTCCTTGTTCTTTTCCTGGGCGCGATGATGGCTACCGAGATCGGCCTTCTTACCGGCGCCTGGGTGAGCGACATGAATTCGCTCTTCGCCGTCTTGAAGGCTGGCGGTATCCTGCTCTTCGGCCCGGCCATCGTTTTTATGTTCCCGCAAATCCCTTCATGGGTGGGTTATGTTTTCCCGACCTATTACGTTATCCGCCCGGTGGTCGATCTGGCGGTTAACGGCGCCTCCTTTGGCGATGTGGCCGTGTTCATCGGAGTGTTGGCGGCCATCGTTGCCCTGGGAGGGTTAGCCGTCGCCTCCGTCGTCCGCAGGCTGTCGACGCAGGCGCTGCGGCTGAACGCTTAGAAAATCGAGAATCGAGGTACATGAAAATGGATGCTTCTACCTGGTGGGGCATCGGCCTGATCGCCTATGCGGTCCTGGTCCTGGCTATCGCTTTCTTCAAACCCGGCCCCATCTGGCGCACCGGCAAGATCCAAGGTTTCGTGAAGCTCTTAGGCGAGAAGGGGACGGTTATCTTTTTCGTTATCTTCGCCTTGATTGCGGCGGGCGTCGGTATCGCGCTATTAGTGTAAACCGATGCTATTCTGACTCCGGCCCGTGGTCATCGTTCCCAGTTGGTAATTGACCGGTACTACGATAGAAAATTGTCAATAGGAAAATGGCCATGCCAATTAATACCACCGGGGTTCCGGCGTTCGCCAAAAATATATTTTCCTGACTCCACTAAAAACGACAAAACTCTCTTGCCAGTCATAGGAACTGGTGTGCTATCATTATCGCCGTGAACGTTTATAGCACATCTGTACCGCTTCGCCTCCGGCCAGCCTGCCTCTCCGCAGCGCTCCGTGACCGCGGGGTGCGCCGATGACTGATTCGTTTACCGGCCGGAAAGGTTCGATTTCGGCCCTTTCCGCCAAATCAATAGCTTTGGCGGCATTCGATTTTGGAACAATTCCTGCGTTCGACCCAAAGCTGAGGAGGATTCGAAAAGGAAAAATCACCGATGAAACAAAAACAATCCGCAGGCTGCCGCCTGGACTGGGGGTGGAACGCGTAACCCGCAACTCGTTTGACACCGCCGCTCTCCTGCCGTTAAGCTGGCGGTATGAGAATCGGCGCGTTCGAGATAATCCTGATTATTGCCGTGATATCAGCGGCGGCCTATATCTGGCGCTGGCTGGGCGAGAAGCGGGGATATGACACTGCAGATGAGGCGGACGGCGCCGAAGATGAGCCTGCGGCTGAGCCGCCGCCTCGTTCCCGGCTGTGGGATATCGGCCTGGTGCTGGTACTGGGCGGGCTGGGCCTGCTGGCCGCCGGATATATCATCTTTATCGGCATCGCCAAAATCTTCATCTGGGCGGTTTTGATCCTTTTTGCCGGATTGACCATGCTTCTTTTATCGCGCCGCTGATGAGAAGATATTTTTATCTTACCTTTATCAGTATCCAAATAGTGTGATTTTTAGAAGATATATAGTTTAAACAGGAAGAATTAGCGAGTTATTTCAGTCTATTTCATCATGGATATCTTTGACACTGGCTGCATCGCTGTGAAATCATAGTAGCTGTCCCAGGTAACCGATGCAATGGGGGAAATCGCCTGAACGGTTACCTGATGGGATACCTGAAAGGGAAACTTAATCAACCCAAGGTCCGTCCTGGGAGCGTTATTGAAAACTTTGCAGGTCCTGTCAGGGAGTTCGGCTGATTAAGACCCGGGGGCAAAGGCTACCTGGGATCCCTTTTTTACCCCGGAATCCCCTATCATGATCCCGCTTTTTCCGGGCCGCTTATTTTCGGCACAGCGATAAACGGCAGATTGCGATATTCTTCGTGATAATCAAGACCGTAGCCGATGACAAACTCATCAGGGACTTCAAAACCGACATAATTCAGCTCAATGTTCATTAACCTCCTCGCCCTGCGGTCGAGGAGCGCGCAGACAGCCAGGCTCCGGGGGTTTTTGGATTTCAGATATTCCAGAACATAGTTCAGAGTGATGCCGGTATCCACGATATCCTCGACCAGCAGGATGTGACGGCCGGTCAGATTCAGGTCGGCATCTTTGGTGACCCGCACACCCGCCTCCTTGGTGCCGCCGTAATAGTTGATGGCGATAAAGTCCAGGTCCATCGGCACCGTTATTTGCCTGATCAGATCAGCCATGAAGCAGAGAAATCCCCGCTGAACGCCCAGCAGCACTGGCCGCCGGTCGCGGTAGTCAGCCGAAATAAGCCCGGCAAGTTCTTTAACCCGGGCTTCGATATCCGGCGCGGAATACAGGATGCGGCTGACCCCGTGGGCGCGGGTTTCGGCCAGCGGCCCGACTCCGTATTTAGCCAGCAGGCGCTCGTAATCATTCTTGTAAAGGAGGCTGATTTTGATTTCCGGAAACAGTTCTTTAAGCCGCCGCAGTTTCCGGTTTTTCTGAGTCACCAGCGACTGTTTCATGGTCGTCAGTTCTACGTATAGATCAAAACTGGGCAAATAAAAATCCGGGGTGAACATCTCCGGGGTTCCCTTAATTACTCGTCCGATAGGAAAAGAACGCGGTTCGTAAAACCAGGGAACGCCATAGAAATCAAGGATCCGGGCAAACTCAGCTTCGCTGGGATGGGCGAAGTTCACCAGTTCACAGGGTTTGGTCGCCACCGACGTTTCTTTCGGCTGGCTCATCCCTTCTTCAGGCTGGCGGGCCAGGGTCATTCCGGCCAGCTGGGCAACAGCTTTAAGAAAGCTCGTATCCTGCGCCGTTAAAGAAGCGGATTCCTGGAAATATACCCGTAGCGCGCCGGTGCAACGTCCCAGAGTCAAAATTGGCACGCCGACAATGGAAACGATCCCCGCCTTAGCGGCTGATTCAGGGTATTCCACCCGGGGATCCGAAGCGGCGTTCTGAATACAAACGATTTCTTCTGAAGAGGTCTCATTCAAACTTTTCCTGGCATCAATCAAGCCCTTGTGGATATATGATGGCGGCAGCCGCGAGTGGGCGGAATGGATAAGACGGCTGCCGGTGGCATCCAGTAAGGCGATAGCGCTGCCCGCCCCAAAACAGCGTGAGGTGATTCTGGTCAGAGCGGTCAATTTATCTTTCAGGGAACTGCCGGAAGAAGCGGCATTTATCGCTTGCCGCAGTGCCTTGCAATAGTCTTGTCTCTTGTTTTCCGGCATATCGGTATCAGTATATCAAAGATGCGCCCGGGGCGACCGGTGCCGCGCTGTCCCCTGCCATCTAATCATCGTAAGACGAGAAAAAGGTGAGCGGCGTTCTCCCGTAGGAGAACGCCGCTGTGGGTTCCATTTCCGTTAGACTACCGCCAGGAATTGCGGACCGGCGGCCGGTTGGACCTTACGGTTTCCGGGGCCGGGGCCCGGTTCTGGGAGAACAGCGGCCGGCGCAGGAAGGACGGGACGTCCAGTTCATCCTCGCTCTTGATGCCGCGGAGCTGGTTGGTCAGTTCGTCATCCATACCGCCGTCCTCAGCATTGGTATGGAAACCGGTGGCGATAAGGGTAATGCGGACATCGCTGCCCATATTGCTGTTGGTACCCACGCCGAAGATGATGTTGGCATCCGGATCCACTGATTTGCGGATGACCTCGGCGGCTTCATTTACCTCGAAGAGGGACAGGTCGGAGGGACCGACGATGTTGAACAGGACGCCGCGGGAACCGGTAACCGAAACATCCAGCAGCGGTGAAGCCAAAGCCTCGCGGGCAGCGTCCATGGCGCGGTTCTTGCCGGTGCCGCGGCCGATGCTCATCCAGGCTGGGCCGGCATCTTTCATCACTGCTTTGACATCGGCGAAGTCCAGGTTGATGGTACCGGGAACGGTGATGACCTCAGAAATCGCCTGGACACCGTGACGCAGCACGTCATCGGCCATCTTGAAGGCGGCATCGACGCCGGTTTTAGCATCGCAGAGTTCCAGCAGCCGGTCGTTGGGGATGATGATCAGAGTGTCGACTTTTCCGAGTAATTTCTGAATGCCCTCTTTGGCAGTCTTGGTGCGATGTGAACCTTCGAAGCCAAAGGGTTTGGTAACCACGGCGATGGTCAGGGCGCCGCTTTTCTTGGCTTCTTCCGCGACTATGGGGGCAGAACCGGTACCGGTGCCGCCGCCCATGCCGGCGGTGACGAAAACCATATCGGAACCGCCAACCAGTTCGCGGATGTCATCGCGGGACTCCTCGGCCGCCTTTTGGCCCATGGTGTGATCGCCGCCGGCGCCGAGGCCGCGGGTCACCCGTTCGCCCAGCTGAACGCGAACGGGGGCTTCGGTTATCGCCAGCGCCTGGGCATCGGTGTTCAGAGCGATAAATTCAACGCCCTGGATCTCTTCCCGAACCATGCGGGTGATAGCGTTGCAGCCGCCGCCGCCGCAGCCGAATACCTTGATCCTGGCCGGATTGGGAACGTAGCTCGTCTTAGCCATATTCTTTTTTCTCCTCGCTATATTTTCAGATTCAATTATTTTCTAGTTATTGCCGAAGAATTTGGAAAGCATGCCCTTCATCCGGTTGAAGAAACCGAAACCGCCCCAGCTCTGTTTCTTCGGCGCGTTCTTGGCGCCCCAGAGCAGCAGACCGACACCGGTGGCATACGCCGGATCTCTCAGGGCATCGGTCAGTCCGTAGATATTACCCGGCATACCGACCCTGACCGGCAGGCGGGAGATATCCCGGCCCAGCGTTTCCAGCCCGGCGATGTTGGACGAACCGCCGGTGAAGACGATGCCCGCCGGTACGACGCTTTCGTAGTCCGAGCGGGGGAGTTCGAGCAGGATCAACCTGGTGATCTCTTCGATACGGGCGCGCAGGATGTCGCACAGGTCCTGGTAAGAGATGCCGTGGCCATCTTCGGAGATGGGGCTCTGCTCCATCCGGCTCTCGTAGACAGGCATGCAGGAACCGTAGCGCTTCTTCATCTCTTCGGCTACGTCGAACGGCAAGCCAAGGCCGATAGCCACGTCGCGGGTGAGCTGGTAACCGGCTACCGGTAAAATGGCGGTGTGCCAGATGGCGCCGTCTTTAAAGATGCAGACGTCGGTTGTGCCGCCGCCGATGTCGGCCAGAACGACGCCGACCTGTTTTTCGTCCTCGGTCAGCACCGCCTCGGACGAGGCCAGCGGCTCCAGGACGAGATCATCGATCTCGATGCCCAGTCCGCGGATGCATTTGACCAGGTTCTGGACTGAGGCGGCAGCCGCGGTGATGACGTGCGTTTCCACGTCCAGGCGGAAGCCGTGCATGCCCACCGGATTCCTGACGCCCACCTGGCCGTCGACGGCGTACTGGCGGGGGATGACATGGAGCAATTTGCGGTCATTGGGGACCTTGATGGACTGGGCGCTGGAAAGCACGCGCTTTAAGTCATCTGGGCGTACCAGCCGGTCGTTCCGGGTGATAGCCACCACGCCCTTGTTGTTGACCGAGCTGACGTGCCGGCCGGTCACGCCGACATAGGCGCTTTCGACCCTGTAATTGGCGGCTTGTTCAGCCTTCCTGATTGATTCCTTGATCGATGCCGCGGCATCGTTGATATTGACCACTAGACCCTTATGCAAGCCATGCGACGGGGTGATACCTACGCCGATTACCTGCGTTGAGCCGTTCTCGGTGATTTCAGCGATGGCGGTACAAATCTTAGTTGTACCGACGTCAATCGCCGTAATTACCCTGCGTTTCATTTCCTCCTCCTTTGAATCTGATTCGCGTTTCTAATATTCGATTGGTATTTTATGTTGCTCGGCGTTTCGCCTCTCTCACATCGCCAACCTCCTTCTCAAGGGGGTCCCTGAGGGTTCAGGGGTTGGGCTGCCCACCTCACTTTGCTCTTCGGCTATCACGGGTTCTTTTGGACTCAGAAAAAAATGCGTCTCAAGCGGTGCAGCCTCCTCACGGCTTAGAATCCGCTCCGCCGCCCGCAGCTTGGCGCTGCGGCTTCGCGGGTTGTCCCATACCTCTTCCGGCGAAGGCGTAATCACCTTCTTATTCAGGAGCCGCAGCCGGGCGGCATGCCCGCAGCGGCATTCCGGCAGCTCCGGCGGGCAGATGCACTCAGCCGATTCCTGCTGCATAAAACGCTTGACGATACGATCCTCGAGGGAGTGATACGAGATGACCACCAGGCGCCCGCCAAAGCCCAGCAGCCTGGTCGCCTGGTCCAGAGCGCGCTCCAGTTTGACCAGTTCATCATTGACCGCGATCCTGAGTGCCTGGAAACTGCGGGTAGCCGGGTGAATGTCCTCGTGCCGGCCGACAGCCCGCGAGATCATGGCCGCCAGTTCAGTGGTTGTTTTGAAGGGCCGGTGCTCGACGATGCGCCGGGCGATAATGCGGCTCTTCCGCTCTTCTCCGTAGCGCCACAGGATATCGGCGATGTCGGCTTCGGCATAGGTGTTGATGATGTCGGCGGCGGTGAGTTTCTGCTCCGGCGAGAATCTCATGTCCAGCGGCTGGCCGTGCTGGAAAGAAAAGCCGCGCCCGGCCTCGGTCAGCTGCATCGATGCCAATCCCAGATCAAGGAGTACGCCGTGAACCGGGTAGAAATCGTTGCTGCGGGCGACCGCTTCCATCTGGTCGAAGTTGCGGTTGACCAGTAAATACGAGCCTTCGGAATGCCGCAGGTTCCGGCGGGCGACCGCCAGGCTGGCCGGATCGGCGTCGAAACCCAGAAGTTGTCCTCCCGGCGCTGAGAGTTCCAGGATAGCGCGGGCGTGACCCCCGGCGCCAACCGTCCCGTCAATGTAACGGCCTCCCGGCCCGACCGCCAGGGCCTGGAGCGTTTCCTCCAGCATCACCGGAATATGAAGCAGGTCCTTCATCCGCGCTTCTCGAGGCTTTCCATAATTTGCCAAGCCTGGGCCAGGTCCTCCGCCTTCTCGATGTCCCAGGCTGCTTTATCCCATATCTCAAGATGGTCGGATACGCCTACCACCACGGCATCCGAGCCGATGCCGGCGCCGATGCGCAGCGGTTCAGGCAGTGCTAAACGGCCCTGGTTGTCCATTAAAGCTGGAAAGGCTTGCCCGAAAACGGAGCGTTTCAGCTTGCGTAATTTGGAATGGCTGGTGGTTGCGGTGGAAATCGCCGCTGTAAACTGATGCCACGCTTCGGCGGAGTAGGCGTTGAGATTACCGTCAGGTCCGGGGGACAGGATAACTCCGTCCTTAAGCTGCGGCCGGAAGCGGGGCGGCACAGGAAGCCGGCCCTTTTCGTCAATTTTATAATGGAACTCACCAAAAAACATGTCGCCCCGTGGGCCCCCTATCTCCCACAAATTACCACGTTTACCCATTTTATGGGCGTATATAATCGTTGTCAATACTTTTTTTAGAAATATTTTAGAACGCGCGCATTTATCAGCGCCCTGCTCTGACGAAAGGTTGGCGGGGAAAATAAGAAGGCGGGCTTTTCGCCCGCCTTTCGGTTACTCAAAGCCCTGGTTTAATCTACTTTTTGACTGACCATACCAGAGCTACTACCCAACCGATAAAAGTCCAGCCCAGCAGGAGGTTAAGCAGAAAGATGGAAAGTGTATTACGGCGGTGCCCGGCAAGGGCGATAATGGTAGGCAAAAAGTAAAGCACAGCACTTATCAGCAGGCTCACGAAACCGAAAAACCCGCCGAAGAAAAAACTCAATATGTTTTCTAACATGAATTTCGCAGTCTCCTTCCAGATAGACTACCTTAAAACAACCGTTATTATCAAGAATGCCATCGTTGTGCCTTAAATCACCATCTCCCCAGGGGCCATCGGCGTTGAATTGTCTACCGATGACCGCTTACAATGGGCGCGATGAACATTCCCCGGTTGCTTGGGCAACTCCAGGATGCCGATCTCGCCGCCGATGCCTGCCGGGAGCAGATCGGCCGCATCAGTGCGGAATTAAATTCGGACGCTCTGGCTCCGGAGCGCGCCGCACTGGAGAACATGCGGGACAGCCTGAAGAACCTTAACCATCAGCTCCGGGAGACAACCGCTCAAGCAGACGATCTAACATCGCGCATCCAGGTCTACGAGGAAAAGCTTTACTCGGGCCGCATCACCAGTCCCAAAGAGCTGTCAACCCTCCAGAAGGATATCGAACTTCTGAAAGGGCACCGCGCGCCACACGAGGACCGGGCACTGGAGCTTATGGAGGCTATCGACGACGCCGAGGACGGCATCGCCCGGGCCGAGGCGACGCTGCAGCGCCACAAGGAGGCTCTCGAGGTTCGCCGCAGGGAACTCGGCGAGAAAATGCGGACCGCCGGCGCCGAACTGTCGGGGCATGAAGCCAGGCGCGCCGCCCTGTTAACCGAGATCCCAGCCGAGGCCGCGGAGCAATATCGCCTGTTGCGGCAGCAGAAGGGCCGCGCCGTGGCCAGAGTGGAGCAGGGCGCCTGCCGCGGCTGCGGCATCGCCGTCACCTCCGCGTGGCTGCACCGCGCCAGGGCGGGTGAGATCGTCCGCTGCACCAACTGCGCCCGGATTTTATACCTGGAGTGACCGTATGACATATCTTATCGCCAACACCGACGCCGCCTGCCGCGGCAATCCCGGCGAATCCGCCATCGGCATCCTCATCCGCACTTCAACCGGCCAGGTAGTGAAGACTGTCAGCCGCGCCATCGGACGGATGACCAACAACCAAGCCGAATACCACGCCATCATCTCGGCGCTGGAGGAAGCCTCAAAGCTGGGGGCGGAGGAACTGACGCTGATTGCTGATTCTGAATTAGCCGTTAAACAGCTTACCGGCCG
Organism: Dehalogenimonas alkenigignens; assembly: GCF_001466665.1. Taxonomy (NCBI): domain Bacteria; kingdom Bacillati; phylum Chloroflexota; class Dehalococcoidia; order Dehalococcoidales; family Dehalococcoidaceae; genus Dehalogenimonas; species Dehalogenimonas alkenigignens. The sequence goes on from NZ_KQ758903.1 coordinate 120,244, forward strand.
GTACCGGGTGAAAAATCCCGGTCTTGAACCGCTCTACGCCAAGGTCAAAATATTGGAATCAAAGTTTAAGAAGGTTACCTACCGCCATGTCCCAAGGGAACGCAACTCTGATGCCGACGGCCTGGCTAATAAAGCCTTCAAGAGTTAATTCGTCCCATCTGCAGCCCGGTACCTGACAAAATGTTTGATTAACTGGACTCCGGTGTTAGAATAAATTAAATAAACAACCGAGGAGACTGCCATGCCGAACCTGGAACTGACCGCCGCCGAACGTGACATGCTGCGTGACATTCTAAAAAACTACCTGTCTGACTTCCGTATGGAGATCTCCCAGACCGATACCCCGGACTATCGCGCCCAGCTTAAAGACCAGGAAGCGATGCTAAATAAGATTATCGATAAACTGGGAAAAGCGATGTAGCCCAATTCGTTAACCACTCAAGCGCTCGCCAATGGCGAGCGCTTTGTTTTATTTCCAACCACTTGACTATTACGTAACGTCATAGTTTATACTGCTTTTTGTCGATCGGTATAAGTAATGGAAAGGAGATCAGTCTTGGCCGTCGCCCGCAGCTATGCAACCGGTGAACTGGCGAAATTGTCCGGCGTCAGCCCGCGTACCCTGCAGTTTTATGACAAAATCGGGTTGCTCAAACCTGAGTCATATTCGGAGTCCGGCTACCGCCGCTACGACGACTCCGCCGCCCTCCGGCTGCAACAGATCCTGTTCTTCCGTGAATTGGGTTTTGAGCTGTCCGATATCAAGACCATCATGGAAAAGCCGGACTTCGACTTGTTATCTGCCATGGAGTCGCATCGCGAGGCGCTCCGAAAGAAATCGGACCGCCTCAGCGAGTTGCTGGTTACGGTGGACAGTACCATCAGAAGACTAAAAGGAGAAAAAGAAATGGAAATCAAGGACTACTACAAGGGTTTTTCCGACAAGGAAATCGACAGCATGCGTCAAGAAGCGCGCGAAAAATATGGTGAAAAAACCGTCGCCGAGTCCGAAGCCCGAGTCGTGGCTATGGGCAAGGCAAAACTCGACGCCGTACAGGCAGAGTTCGGCGAGATCTACCAGAAAATCGTTGCCAGTATGGGCAAGGGGCCGGAGAGCAAGGAAGTCCAGGAACAGATCGCCCGCTGGCGGCTGCTAATGGAGAACTTCCACCACTATACCGATGAAATGATCCTGGGCCTGGGGCGGATGTATTCAGAAGACTCGCGCTTCGCCGCCTTCTACCTGAAATTCCACCCGGAGATGCCCGGATTCATGACCAGCGCTATCGAGTGTTACATCGCCAGCCGTAAAAAGTAATCGGACCATAGAGCAGAGGCGCGCCTGCGCCTCTGCTCTTACAAGCAAAATCCAGCCGCCAACCCACCCGAAACAAGTTTCGTAAAATAACTCTGTTCACAGCCTTGATTCAGCGCTATAATTCTTTAAGGGATGAGGTTTGATCAAAAATCAGGTTGAGGAGTGAGCACATGAGCAATCAAGGTAATTTTATCGGCGGGTTTGCCCTGGGCTTGCTGACCGGCGCGGCAGTTGGCGCCGTGGTGTCGCTTCTCTATGCTCCTTATCCCGGTAAAAGAACCCGGCGCCTGATCCAGAACAAAATTGACGACATATGGGACACCGGTCTTGACTACCTTGAAGACGTCAAGGACGAAGTGGAAGACATGGCGGATAAAACCCAGGAGTTCGTCAAGGAAGCCATTGACAGCGCCGCGGCTAAAAAGTACTCGGAGAACAACCTGGGAGGGTAAAATACCAGGCTGTTTTTCAGTGGTCAGGGCGGCCATTGAAGGCTCTGGTCCCGTTTCTCTTTAGCCGCCTTGACTCGTGATTTTGCTAATTTGACCCATCCCAGCATTCCCAGCGCCGCCATCATCGCTTCCTTCTCCTCCGCGTCAAGCGACGGCTTTTCGAGCATTTTCTTAAGGATTTCGATGGCTTTTTGGTTGTCCATATCGCTACTTCACTTTTTTCACCGGCTTGAAAAATACGAGAGCGAGGATGCCCAGTATACCGAGGTATATCAACATCCAACTCCCCAGCCCAAATCCATCACCAATCCCCATACTCAGGCCAAACAACGCTAAAAGCGCGAAAAAAGCGATGCCTAACGCCCGATATTCTGGCGTTCTGACTGCAAGTACCACAACAATGATTCCGAAACCAATGGCTCCGGCTAAAAACAACATCCAGTCCCTGGTGTAATCAGTCATTTACATCACGGGTGAACGCGGCAATCTTCAAGATTTTCGGTCATCATTTCTCTTCAATATCTCCCGCGCCGCAACAACGCCGCAAGCACTCGCCTGCACCAGTCCCCGAGACACCCCCGCCCCGTCGCCAATGGCAAAGAGCCCCGGCAGTTCCGTCTCGAACCCGGCCGAGAGCTTCGGCCGCGACGAATAGAATTTCACCTCCACGCCGTAGAGCAGCGTGTGGTCGGAGGCCACGCCCGGCGATAGCTTGTCCATCGCTTCCAGCATTTCAAAAAGGCCGGTCAGGTGGCGGTAGGGCAAAACGAACGAAAGGTCGCCCGGAGTGGCGGATTCCAGGGTAGGGAGCACCAGGCCGCGGTCTATCCTCTCCGGCGTCGAGCGGCGGCCTTTTTTCAAATCGCCCAGCCGCTGCACCAGAACGCCGCCGCTTAAAATGTTGGCCAGCCGGGCGATGTACTTGCCGTAGGCGATGGGCTCTTTGAACGGCTCGGTGAACTGGGTGGAAACCAGCAGGGCGAAGTTGGTGTTGGGACTGTCGTGGGAAGCGAAGGATTGGCCGTTGACCGTGACCACCGGGTCGTCGCCGCCGGTGGTCTCCCGCACCACCGTGCCCTGCGGGCACATGCAGAAAGTGCGGATGCGGTCGTCAAAACTTTTCGACAAGTATTCCAGCTTGGCCTCATACAAGACAGAGGTCAGTTCGTCCATCACCGCATTGGGCAGTTCGACCCTGACGCCGACGTCAACCGGATTAGTTGCCAGAGACAAGCCGAGACCCCTCGCCTGCTTCAGCAGCCAGTCGGCGCCCTCACGCCCCGGCGCGGCGATGACGTTCCCGGCCTCGATTACCTCGCCGTCCGATGTCTCGACGCCGGTGAGTTTCCCGTCTCTTACAACGATGTTCTTAGCCGCAGTTGAGGTGCGGATCTCGATACGCTCTTTCAGCCGTTCTCGGATACCGCGCAGGACGGCCGGGCACCGTTCGGTGCCCAGATGGCGCACCGGAAGGGCAACCAATCGAAGACCAGCCAGCGATGCCCGCCGTTCGATGCCGGCCACTGCATCGCCCAAGCCGTAGACCTTGTCCGGCGCGCCGAAATCCAGCCATATCCTGTCAACTTGTACGATGAGCTTCTCCGCTGCCGCCTCGCCGACGTATTCAGCAAGGTGACCGCCGGCCTTCGACGATAGAGTCAGCTTGCCGTCGGAGAAAGCGCCGGCGCCGCCGAGCCCGGAGACAATATTGCTGCGCTCATCGATGTCCTTGCCTTTTTCCAGGAGCAGTACATTCAGGGTGCTGCTTCGTGCCAGTTCGAGCGCGGCGAAGAGCCCGGCCGGCCCGCCGCCAATGATGATGACATCGTATTTGCTCATACGCCGATTGTACGAGTGGATCGGCCCGGCGTCAATAACCGATTGCCCCCAACTCGAGGAAAACAGCGGATTGCGTCTAAAAGTTCACCGGGCAACCGGGCGATTTCCGTCGTCTCCGGTTCAGGCTTTATAATCAGTCCGTGGGAGAATCGCAAACCGGGATCAAGAATAATATCGCCGCGCTCCGGGCCTGGGCGGAACAGTATCCTTTCTACCGCTTTCTGAAACGCCTGGCCGCGGACTGGTCCGCCGATGACGCCACGGATCGAGCCGCCGCCGTAGCCTATCATGCCTTTTTTTCTTTATTCCCGCTGATGCTTGGCGGCATTGCTTTACTCGGATTCTTTTTGCCCGATGCCGAAGTCCGTCAAGCGGTATCAGACGCCCTGATCAGGACGCTGCCCGGATCCGCCGATTTCATAGAAGATATTCTGGATACCGTCATCGAGTTGCGGGGAATCGGCGGTATTGCCGGCACCGCCGCTCTGCTATGGAGCGCGAGCAACATGTTCGCCGCCATCCGCCGTGCCGTCAACCGGGCCTGGGGCATCAGCCGGGACCGCCGCTTTATACCCGGCAAAGCGCATGACCTGGCCCTGGTTCTGACCACCGGCATCTTGTTTCTCCTGTCCATGGCGGCGTCGGCCGCTGTCAGCTGGCCGGATGCCGATGGTCAGCCGGCCATTGGCAATCTGGCAGCCCTGGGCAGCCGTCTGTTAGGCTTTCTGCTGGTTCTTTCAGTATTCCTGATCGTCAACAAGTTCATACCCAATACGCCAACCAGGTGGCGGTGGATATGGCCGGGCGCTCTGGTTTCGGCGGCGTTGTTTCAGGCGGGCGCCTGGGGATTCATCTACTATCTGGCCAATTTCGCGGATTACACCACGGTGTACGGGCCTCTGGGTTCGGTCATCGTTTTGTTGCTCTGGATCTATATTTCTTCGATAATTCTAATCTTAGGCGCCGAGATCAATTCGGAATTGCACCGACAAAGCGCCGTCGGAGACACCCCAGGAAAAACCCAAGGAGGCTGACAGTTGAAACCAATCGGACCGCTGATGAGAGAACACCGGCTGATCGAACGCATGATCCGGGTGATGGAGCGCAGAATTGCCTTGACCGAGCCCGATCCTGCCTTCCTGACAGCCGCAGTCGATTTCATGAAGACGTTTGTGGATCAAATCCATCACGGTAAGGAGGAGGATATCCTGTTCCGGGATTTGAAAACCAAAACGCTTTCCGCTGAACACCGGCGCATACTCGGTGAACTCGTCGAAGAGCATATAGCCGGCCGAAATCTGGTCAAGCGCCTGGACCAAGCTCGGACCGAATTGATTCCCGGCGATGCCGTAAGCCGGGAACAACTTGCCGGCATCGTCGCCGAAATAGCCGTTTTCTACAACAACCACATTGATAAAGAGGATAACCGCTTTTTTTATCCCTGCCTGGACTACTTTTCTCCGGTGGAACAAGAAAAGATGCTGCGGGACTATGCCGAATATGAAGGCCGGGTCCTCCAGGACCGCTACCTCAATATTGTCGAGAGCCTGGAAGCCGGAACCCGTTAGGATCAACTTGGCGGTGGAAAATGCCACAGCTTCACCGACTTGAAGAGTCATCGGTGATGAGGATAAGATTACTGGATTATCGCCCCGGCGGAGTAAAGACTCGATGATTGACAGGTACGACCCACAGGCAATTGAAAAAAAGTGGCAGGACCGCTGGGCCGCCGACAAACTCTACCATGTCCCGGACGAGTCGCCCAAACCCAAGTGGTACGCCCTGACCATGTTCCCCTATACGTCCGGTGACCTTCATATCGGCCACTGGTACGCCATGGCTCCATCCGATGTCTACGCCCGGTACAAACGGATGCAAGGCTTCAACGTGCTGCACCCGATGGGTTTCGACGCCTTCGGCTTTCCAGCGGAGAACGCCGCCATCAAGCGCGGCATCCACCCCCACACCTGGACCGAAAAGAACATCGAGAACATGCGCCGGCAGCTCAAGACCATGGGCTGCTGTTACGACTGGGACCGCGAGGTGGTCACCTCAAGGCCTGATTATTACAAGTGGACCGAGTGGTTCTTTCTGAAACTGTATGAGGCTGGCCTGGCTTACCGGGCCAAAGCGCCGGTCAACTGGTGCCCGTCATGCCAGGCGGTTCTTGCCAATGAGCAGGTCATCGGCGGCGGCGAGTGCTGGCGGTGCGACACCCAGGTCGTCCGCAAGGACCTGGTTCAGTGGTTTTTCAGGATAACCAGATACGCCGATGAACTGATGCAGCATGACGGCCTGGACTGGCCGGAGCGCATCAAGATCATGCAGCGCAACTGGGTGGGACGATCCGAAGGCGCCGAGATCGATTTCAAACTGGAAATCCCCGGCGTCGAGGAGAAGAAGATCAGGGTCTTCACCACCCGGCCGGACACCGTTTACGGCGTGACCTTCATGGTGTTGGCTCCCGAACACCCCCTGGTCGAAAAAATCACCTCGCCGGCGCAGAAAGCCGCCGTCGAGGCTTATGTCGACAAAGCCCGGCGCCTGACCGAGATCGACCGGCTGTCCACCGAACGGGAAAAGGACGGCGTCTTCACCGGAGCCTATGTGATGAACCAGCTGAACGGCGAACCGGTGCCGGTCTGGATCGCGGATTATGTTATCTGGAGCTACGGCACCGGCGCCGTTATGGCTGTGCCCGCCCATGACGAACGCGATTTCGCCTTCGCCCAAAAATATAAGCTCCCGGTGCGTGTCGTTATCTCTCCGCCCGGTTACGAGGGCGGACCCATAGAAGCCGCCTATATCGGCGAGGGCCTGATGCGCAACTCGGCGCAGTTTAACGGCAAATCCAATACCGAGGCTTTCGGCGGTATCATCGATTGGATGGAGTCTCAGAATTTTGGCAAACGCGCCATCAGTTACAAATTGCGGGACTGGCTCATCTCTCGCCAGCGCTACTGGGGCGCCCCTATTCCCATCATCCACTGCGACAGGTGCGGTATCGTGCCGGTGCCGGAACAGGACCTGCCGGTACTGCTGCCTGAGGACGCCGAGTTCAAACCCACCGGCGAGTCACCGCTTAAATATGTCGAGAGTTTCGTCAATACCACCTGCCCGAAGTGCGGCGGCCCGGCGCGCCGCGAAACCGATACCATGGACACCTTCATGTGCTCCTCGTGGTACTTCCTGCGTTACTGCTCGCCTCGTGACGCTGCGCAGGCCTTCGACCCGGAGAAGACCAAATACTGGATGCCGGTGGACATCTACACCGGCGGTGCCGACCACGCCGTAATGCACCTCTTCTATTCCCGCTTTTTCACCATGGCCTTGCGCGACATGGGCAGACTGCCGTTCGGCGAACCTTTCAAGCGCCTTTTCAACCAGGGGGTCATCACCAGCCAGCACCAGAAAATGTCCAAGAGCAAGGGCAATGTGGTGAACCCCGATAAATATGTCGGCGAATTGGGCGCCGACACTGTCAGAGCCTACCTTATGTTCGTCGGCCCGTGGGAACTGGGCGGCGATTGGAACGATTCCGGCATCGGAGGCATGTCCCGATGGTTCAACCGCGTTTGGAAATTAGCTCTTGAGGAATACGCCCCCGGCGGCATCGACGGCGCCGCAGAGGCCGAACTCGTACGGAAAACCCATCAGGTCATCCGCAAGGTCAATCTTGATTTAGACAAACTCCAGTTCAACACCATGCTGGCCGCCCTTATGGAATTCACCAACTACCTGGCTCCGGTCAAGGAATCCGGGAAGGTCTCGGCGGAAGTCTGGACCAGGGCTGTCGAATGCCTGGTGCTGCTGCTCGCTCCTACCGCCCCGCATCTCGCTGAGGAGTTGTGGCAGTTGATGGGTAATCCTTATAGCGTCCACAACCAATCTTTCCCAATTTGGGATGAGGCTTTGACAGTGGAGCCGGAGGTTACGCTGGTGGTTCAGATCAACGGCAAGGTGAGGGCGCGCTTCCAGGTTCCGGCCAGCATCACGGAATGTCAGGCCACCGACCTGGCCTTGTCGAACGAACGGGTCAAGGAATTCATCGCCGGTAAGGCGATCAGAAGCGTCGTTTACGTACCCGGCAAGCTCATTAACGTCGTGGTGTAGCTCGGCCAGCAGCCGTTCGCGGCCTTGTCTTTCACACGAGCCGGAACGGGGTAAAAAGAGGGGCATGATGAAAATCGCATTTATCGGCGGCGGCAACATGGGCCGCGCCATGATCTCCGCCATCATCGGCAAGGAACTCGCTCTGCCGGACGAGATGATCGTGGCTGATGTCCGCGAAGAGTCCCGGCGGGCGCTTATCCTGGAACTTGGGGTCAGGGCTACGGCCTCAAACGTCGAAGCCGTCCGCAACGCCGATGTCATCATCCTGGCCGTCAAGCCCCAAAACCTGGCGGAGGTCGCCGCTGATCTTTCCGGCCGTTTAGAACCGCGCCAACTGGTAGTTTCGATCATCGCCGGCAAGACGGCCAAAACTCTTGTCGAAGGATTAAAACACCAGTCGGTTGTCCGTGTCATGCCCAACACCCCGGCCATGGTCAATAAGGGGATGAGCGTTTGGACAGCGACCGATGCGGTGAACGATAACCAAAAAGAGACCGCCCGCCGAATCCTGTCGGCCATGGGCGAGGAACTATTCACCTTCGACGAGGGCGACCTGGATAAAGCCACCGCCCTCTCCGGCAGCGGTCCGGCTTATTTCTTTCTATTCATGGAGGCGCTCATCGAAGCCGGCGTCAGGATGGGATTCACACCAGAAACAGCCCGCCAACTCACACTCCAGACCGCCGTCGGCTCCGCGGAATTCGCCCGGCAGTCCGGTAAAGACCTGGCCGAGCTTCGGAAGATGGTCACTTCCCCCGGAGGTACTACCGCCGAGGCGCTTAAGGTTTTTGAGACCGGCGGATTTAAGGAGTTGGTGAACAATTCCATCGAAGCCGCGCTGCGGCGGGCGCGGGAACTGGGCTCTTAAGCCATTGATTCTCAGCGAGACACGCCGTTCTATGGCCGACCCTCGTTTTCCCATTTAAGAAAAAAACCGGGGCGCGCAACACGCCCCGGTTTCATTTCTAATTTCGATTTTCGGCGGCCTAAGCCCGCAGTGTCGCCCCCAGCTGGCTCATCAGAGCCGAGACGATGTCGGCCATGACCCTGTCCACTTCCGCGTCGGTCAGGGTAGCCGTCGGCGACTGGAAGGTAAGGCGGTAGGCCAGCGACTTCTTGCCCTCTGATACCTGCTTGCCGCTGTAAACGTCGAACAGGCTGACCTCTTTAAGCAGCGGGAAAGTCGACACCACTTCACCTACCCTCTGGTGAGTAACCGAGCTATCGAGCACCAGAGCGATATCCCGGACCACCGCCGGATATCTGGGCAGCGGCTGGTAGGCGCGGCCCGGCCGCACCTTAGGCATCAGCGCCGACAGGTTGATCTCGAAGAGATAGACCTTCTCTTCTATGTCGAAATTCTTGGCTACCCTGGGGTGCACTTCGCCGAAGACGCCAAACGTCACCCCTCCAATGGAGAGCTGGGCTTGGTGACCGGGGCGCAGCCCGCCGTCGCTCCCCGGCTCGATTGTGTAGGCCAAGTTCATGCGGCCGAAAATAGTTTCCAAAACACCTTTAGCGTCGTAGAAGTCGAAGGGTCTTTTGGACTGCTGCCAGCCGCTGGGTTCAGCCTCGCCGGCGATAATGCCGCAGACCATCTCCGGTTCGTGGGGCAGCGTGCCTTTCCTGGCGTGGTAAGCCCTGCCCACCTCGAACAGGCGAAGGCCGCCCTCTTCATAACGGCGGTTGGCAGCCACGGCAGCCAGTAGCGGCGCTCTCAGGTTGGTGCGAAGGCATTCTTGCTCCGACGACATCGGATTGAGTAACATCACCGGCTCGGAGGCGAGCTTGCCGTCCGACACCGTACGCTTAAGAGCGTCGAGGCTGGACAGCGATAGGGATAGCGTTTCCTGGAAGCCGAAACCGACCAGCGCCATGCGGAACAGCTTCTTAAAGGCCATAATCGGCGGGCCGACCCGTTTGGGAATCTCGCCGGACAGCGGAGAAGCGGGAAGCTGGTCATAACCGATGATCCGGGCGACTTCCTCAATGATGTCTTCCTGGATCGACAGGTCGGTGCGCCACCACGGGGGATAAACCCGCAGGAATTGGGTTTCGGAACCGCTGTAATCGGTCTCGTCAGTCGTCTCCCAGTACCATTCGATTCCCAGGGCTTTCAACGCCTTGAGTATCCTGTCGTAGGTCATATCGGAGCCGAGAATGGTGCTGAAGCGGGTGGGTGATACCTGAATTCCGGCACGAAGCTTCTTCCCCGGGAAAACATCTATAATCCCGGTCTGAGCCTGCCCGCCGCAAAGCTGCAGCATCAATTGAGTCGCCCTTTTAAGCGCATGCATCGGCACTTCGCGGTTTATGTTGCGTTCGAAGCGAATCGAGGCCTCGGAGATCAGCTTCAGGCGATGCGACGTATGATGGATGCTGACCGGGTTGAAATTGGCAGATTCGATAACCACGTCGGCGGTAGTTTCCGATACCTCCGAGTTGGCGCCGCCCATGACGCCGCCGATAGCCACGGCTTTTTCGGCATCGGCTATCATCAGTGTATCGGTGGTAAGCTGCCGTTCCTCGCCATCCAGGGTGATAAATTTCTCCCCCTCGGCGGCGCGGCGGACTATTATCTTGCCGCCGGCGATCTTCGAGAGGTCGAAGGCGTGCAGCGGCTGGCCGTACTCCAGCATGACGTAGTTGGTGATATCAACGACATTGTTTATCGGCCGCATTCCGACTGCGGTCAGCCGCTTTTTCAGCCAGTCCGGCGATTCGCCGATTTTAATACCCTTTACGACGCTCGCGGTGTAACGCGGGCACAATTCGGCATCGGCTATCTCAACTGAAAGCTCATCGGCGATCGGCGAGCCTTTTTCTTCGTAGTTCAGGTCCGGCATCTTGATGCCGAACGGTTCAGTTAACTTGATCTTCTCAAAACCGATGACGGCGGCGGCTTCCCGGGCCAGGCCGATGATCGAAAGGCAGTCAACGCGGTTCGGGGTGACATCAACTTCAAGGACCTTATCACCGAGAACATCGGCCAGCGGCGCGCCGACAGGCGTATTTTCCGGCAGAACCAGAATCCCTTCATGTTTGTCCGACAATCCCAGTTCACGCTCGGAAAGCACCATCCCCCGGGATTCAACGCCGCGGATTACGGCGGGTTTGAGTTCCATCTCCTTGCCGGTATGACCGTCAATGAGTTTGGCGCCGGCAGCGGCGAAAGCCACCTTCTGGCCGACGGCAACATTGGGCGCCCCGCACACTACCTTCGGCTGGTCCGAGGCCCCGGTGTTGACGGTGACCAGTCTCAGCCGGTCGGCGTTAGGATGAGCCTCTACGGCTACCACCTCGGCGGCCAGTACCCCCGTCCAGGCAGGCGTGGTAGATGAGATGCCGGAGACTTCATTGCCGGCCAGCGTCAGCTTCTCCGCCAGTTCCTCAGGGGAAATAGCGATATCCGTATAATCTTTAAGCCAGGAAATCGGGGCCTTCATTTAAAACTGCCTCAAGAAGCGCAAATCTGAAGAATAGAACAGGCGGATGTCATCAACGCCGTAGCGCAGCATCGGCAGCCTCTCAACACCCATGCCAAAAGCGAAACCGGAATAAATGGTGGAATCTATCCCCACCCCTTCAAGCACTTTGGGATGCACCATGCCCGCCCCCAGAATCTCCAGCCAACCGGAATTGCCGCAGACGCGGCAGCCGGCGCCCTTGCAGGAAGCGCATTCCACCGCCATTTCGACGCCGGGTTCGACGAAGGGGAAGAAGTCGCAGCGGAAACGAACCCGCCGCTCCGGACCGAAAAAGCGCCGGGCGAACTCAAAGAGCGTCCCTTTTAGCTGGGCCAGCGACACATTGCGGTCAACCATCAGCCCTTCGACCTGGTGGAACATTGGCAGATGGGAAGCGTCGGTGGCTTCATAACGGTAGACGCGCCCCGGCACCACGATACGGATCGGCGGTTCTTTGTATTTTTCCATGAACCGCACCTGCATCGGCGAGGTGTGGGTCCGCAGCAGCACGTGCCGCTCGTCTTTTTCATCCACATCGTCGACCCAGAAGGTCTGCATGGTGTCGCGGGCCGGGTGTTCCTTGGGGATATTCAGGGCATCGAAGTTGTAGCGGTCATATTCGACTTCCGGGCCTTCGACGACGGAAAAGCCGAGCGAGGAAAAGATATCGGTGATCTCGTTGATGACCCGGGTCACCGGGTGCAGCCGGCCGGAAAGCCACGGCCGTCCAGGCAGAGTGATGTCTATACCCGGCGCCGATTCCAAAAGCCGGTCTGAAAAATCCTGTTCACGGGCGGCCAAGGCTGACTCCAGGTCCTGGCGGACGACATTGGCCGCGGCGCCCAGGCTTTTCCGTTCTTCCACCGGCAGGGCGGCCAGGCCGCGCAGGACGGTGTTCAACTGGCTCTTCTTACCCAGCCAGCCGACGCGCCAGGCTTCCAGCGCATCCGCGGTGGAGACCGCTGCCAGCTCGGCGAGGGCGTTCTGCTTTAAATTATCGAGGGAGATATTTTCAGTCATTCAAGCTTCTTACAAGAGTTGGATTATAACCACTTGCGCCGCGGCTGGTCAAATAGCGCCGCGTTTCAGCTCTCCGGCCGGGAATTGTTTTTGTATTTTTCAAAATAATATATATCGAAGGAAACGATACCGCTTTCCCGCGTTTGGCTTTCCCCAGGCTGAAGGCGGCAGGCGGAAACCGGCAAAAAAGAAACAACTATCGGCGGCGGCGGCGTTATCCAAGTCAGGTGATCCTCTCATGTTTTACCGGGGAGCCGGATTATAGCACACCAGTTCCTTCAGGCTGTCAAGTGGGTTTTGTCGTTTTTGGCCGGAAATTTTTTCCGGGCGCCGAAGCCGCCGATCCGGGCGGGACACGGCGTATTTCTAAAAAATAAATTACTTTTTACCTATTGACTTACCCAACACCTAGTGGTACTTTATACCGGCGACCACAACAGGTTGTGGTTTTTAGAACAAAAGACAGCCCCGCTGAAAGTACAGATGAACTGCCCCAACTGCAAAAATCCGGAACTGAAAGTGGTTGACTCACGCGAAGTGGAGGACGGCATCCGCCGCCGCCGCGAGTGCCTGGGCTGCGGCTTCCGCTTCACCACCTACGAGCGCATCCAGCCGGCCGCCCTGTTCGTCCTCAAGCGCGACGGCCGCCGCGAGGAGTGGAGCAAGGAAAAGCTGTTGGGCGGCCTGCACAAGGCCTGCGAGAAGCGCCCCCTGCCGGCAGGCACGGTAGACCGCATCGCCGACGAGATCGAGGCCGAGCTGATCGAGACCGGCCGGGCGGAGATACCGACGACGCTTGTCGGCGACAAGGTGATGGAGAAGCTGAAGGCGGCGGACAACATCGCCTACATCCGCTTCGCCTCGGTCTACCGCAAGTTCACCGATGTCACCGAGTTCAAGGAGATGGTGGACCGGCTGATCGACCGCGACCCGGCGCCCCGCTCACAGCTGCCGCTGCTGCCCGAAGAAGACGGCGCCGGCCAGGGGCGCGGCGGGCGGCATCTGTCGCTGTCGGCCAAAGGGCAGGGGAAATGATGACAATCCGAATCAGATTGCCACGGACTCGCCATGCGAGCGAGTCCTCGCAAAGACAATAGCGTAAAGGACAGCTTATGACGCCGCAGCCATCGGGCAAACCAATAGTAGATAAAAACCGCATCGCCAGCTTAATTTTCAACCAGGCTTCGGCCATGGGCATCGCCGACCGCGCCCGCATCGAGCAGATCACCGCCCGGATCATCGAGCGGCTCGAAAAACCCGCCGCCGCCCTGCCCGGCATGGAGGCTTTCGTCACGCCGCAGGCCAGAGTGTCCATCGCGGTGACCGAGGACGAGATCGAGAACCTGGTCAAGGACGCCGTCGAGGGCGTGAAGTCGGCCGGTTCCGCCGTTCAGCCTTCGACAGGCTCAGGGCGAACGGATGTTATCGAGGTACCCAAACCACCCATACCCCCGCCGCCGGTTGCCGCCGCCGCGCCTAAAACATCAAAACAGGAGAAGAACATGCCAGCCGCCACCCGAAATACGAAATCCGAAGCACGAAAACCGAAAACCGAAATCCGAAACATCATTCCGGAGAGAGTCGAGCTTTCGGCGAACGCGCTGGCGGTGCTGGAGAAGCGCTACCTTAAAAAAGACAAGGCCGGGAATCCTGTCGAGAAGGCGGAGGACATGCTGCGGCGCGTCGCCCGGACTGTCGCCGCCGCCGAGCTGTCCTACGATCCGAAGATCAATATCCGCGCCGTGGAGGATGAATTTTACGGCCTGTTGGCGCGGCTGGAATTCCTGCCCAACTCCCCCACCCTGATGAACGCCGGGCGCGAGCTGGGGCAGCTGTCCGCCTGCTTCGTCCTGCCCATCGATGACGCCATCGAGAGCATTTTCGACGCCGTGAAGCACACCGCCATGATCCACAAGTCCGGCGGCGGCACCGGCTTCTCTTTCTCGCGCCTCCGGCCGGAGAAAGACCGCGTCGGCTCCACCGGCGGCGTCGCCTCCGGCCCGGTGTCCTTCATGCGCGCCTTCGACGTGGCCACCGACGTCATCAAGCAGGGCGGCACCCGCAGAGGGGCCAACATGGCCATCCTTTCCGTGGATCACCCGGACATCGAGCGCTTCATCAAGGCCAAACAGACCGCCGGGGTGCTGACCAACTTCAACCTGTCGGTGGCTGTGACCGACGCCTTCATGGAAGCCGTTCGCGCCAACGGCGAATACGATTTGATCAACCCCCACAACGGCGAGATCGTCGAGAAAAAGAAGGCGCGGGACATCTTCGACCAGATCGTCAACCTGGCCTGGAAGACCGGCGACCCGGGCGTAGTCTTCATCGACCGCATCAACGCCGGCAACCCGACGCCGCACCTCGGCAAGATCGAGTCCACCAACCCCTGCGGCGAGCAGCCGCTTTTACCCTACGAGTCCTGCAACCTGGGCTCGATCAACCTGTCCAAAATGACCAAAGGCAACGGCAGGAAATCCATTGATTACGACCGGCTGGGCTACACCGTGCGCACCGCCGTCCGCTTCCTGGACGACGTCATAGACGTCAACAAGTTCCCGCTGCCGCAGATCGCCGAACGGACGCGCCAGACGCGCAAGATCGGCCTGGGGGTCATGGGCTTCGCCGACCTGCTGATCGACCTCGGCATCGCCTACGACTCGCCGGAGGCGCTTGAAGCCGCGGAGGAGGTCATGGGCTTCATCCAGGCGGAGTCCCACAAGGCATCGGAGGAGCTGGCGGCGAGCCGCGGAACCTTCCCGGCCTATGAAAAATCGGTCTACGACGGCCGGGTCAAGATGCGCAACGCCTCCTGCACCACCATCGCCCCGACGGGGACGCTGTCGATCATCGCCGGCTGCTCTTCCGGCATCGAGCCGCATTTCGCCCTGTGCTTCACCCGGAACATCATGGACGGGACGAAGATGGTGGAGGTCAATCCCTACTTCCAGCGCGCCTCGGTGGAGGGCGGCTTCTTCAGCAAGGAGATGATGGAGAAGCTGGCCGCCGGCGCCCACCTGGAGGACTTCAAAGAAGTGCCCGAGGCGGCGAAGAAGCTTTTCGTCACCGCCCATAACATCACCCCGGAAGGCCATGTGAAGATGCAGGCGGTGTTCCAGAAGTATACCGACAACGCCGTCAGCAAGACGGTCAACTTCCCGGCCGACGCCACCGTGGCCGACGTGGACAAGGTGTACCTGATGGCCTTTGATGAAGGCCTAAAGGGCATCACCATCTACCGCGACGGCTGCAAGGCCGACCAGCCGATGTCCACCGGCAAAGCCGAAGTTAAGCCCGAAGCCGCCGCGCCGGCCGCCCCGGCCAAGCCGATGGGCCCGCGCGAGCGCGCCAAAGTCACCACCGGCTTCACCGAGAAGGTCAAGACCGGCTGCGGCAACATGTACATCACCATCAACACCGATTCCACCGGCATCTGCGAGGTCTTTTCCCACCTGGGCAAGGCGGGAGGATGCGCTACGGCGCAGCTTGAGTCCACCTGCCGCCTGGCCTCCCTGGCGCTCCGCTCCGGCGTGCCGATTGACGACGTGGCCAAGCAGCTCAAGGGCATCCGCTGCCCGAGCATCGCCTGGGACAACGGCAAGAGCGTGCTGTCCTGCGCCGACGCCATTGCCACGGTGCTGGAGAACTACATCAACAGCGGCTTGTCCGTCAAACTGGAGGGCAAGGCTGAGGTCAACGGCAACGGGAACGGCAACGGCCACGGGGAGAAGAAGGTCATCAAGGACTTCGGCATCGTGAAGAACGTGGCCGGCCAGTGCGTGGACTGCGGCAGCATCCTGGTGTATCAGGAAGGGTGCTTCATCTGCCCCGGCTGCGGATTTACGAAGTGCTAATTGCGTTGTACATATGATTGGAAATAGATCGAGTCCAGCCGGATTCACTGAAGCGCCTGGTGCGAGATGCCCAGGCGCTTTTTCCCATTTATTTATAATCCTCTTAAAATTAAGTTAACCACATGCCAACGAAAGCAGAAACTCATCTACTCAATCGTGAGCCAAATACAAATAACTCCTTAACCACACTCATATCATCCGTACTTCAAGAAGCGATCAATTACGCGACAACCGCATATCAGAAATGTGTTTTATCAAAAGAAGGCAAGACTGACGAAGCTTTCCCACCATTGGCAACTTACCTTCATATTATCCAATTGGCCGATAGTATCGAAGTCTTGATTACACATGGTTGTGGGTCACCAAACCATTTGCTACTTCGAAGCATGTTTGAAGCAAGGCTATCACTTGAATACCTGCTTGAAAAGAACAGAGAAGAAAGATCCAAGGCTTGGATAGTAAAAAATAAGATTGATCAAATGAATTCGTGCGAATTAATGACACCGACAACAAAAAAAGGGGCGGAGCTGGAACAGGCGTTTGCTAAGGACGAAACCTTCAGATACACAGGGCGCTTGCCTATTCCAGATATTAGTAAGGAAACCGAAAAACTTGAAGAAGATCTTAACCAACCAAGTTACAAGCCATTCTATGATGAATATAAAAAAATGGTTTCAATGGGAAACATCCATCCCGAATGGTATTCGTTTTTTAACGGTCCCCGTAATATAAAGGCGCTTGCTAAACACTTGAATCAAGGTTCATTATATCTAACGCTGTATGCGTCATGGTCAAGGATATCCCATATGAACGACGCCCACCACCTGACTGCGCGCACACTGGATGGTAACAGTTTTTTGGGTCCCATTCGAAACCAGAGGGATATCGCCCACATTAGTACAATGGCTTTATCGATTCTTGTTTTATCTACTCAGTTAGCGATTAATAATTATTGTCCGTACTATCTAAAAAGTTTTTCAAAATGGTACGCAAAAGAAATTCATGAAAATAATGCGCGTCTAGTAGAGCTTGAACTCCTCGAACTTGAACAGCTTGGAAGAAATCTTAGCCTTAAATCTCAATAAGTCATCAAGTTAAAAACAGAATACCAGCTTTAGCCTAGACTATCCTAAATCGCTGATACTTTAATACACTCCGTTAAAGGGTTTAAGTGCAAACTTTACTTCGCCCCCTCACCGCCGCCGCCTATGACCAGGCCATCGCCCTGTGGCAGGCCTGCGAGGGCATCGGGCTGTCTGACGCGGACTCCCGCTGCGGCATAACCAAGTATCTTGAGCGCAACCCCGGCTGCAGCTTCGGTGCCTGGGACGGAGAACGGCTGGTCGGCACCATACTGGGCGGCCACGACGGGCGGCGGGGCTACATCCACCACCTGGCGGTTCATCCCGACTATCGCAAACGCGGCATCGGGCGGCGGCTGGCGGAGGCGACGCTTTCGGCGCTGAAGGCTGAGGGCATCAACAAATGCCACCTGTTCATCTTCAACGACAACGCCGAGGGCATCGGGTTCTGGGAGAGCCTCGGCTGGACGCTGCGCAAAGACATCAGCGTCATTTCCCTGGTGCTGGAAAAAGGCACCTGCTGATTCAGGCTTGTAACCCACATCACTTCGCCTCCACGGATACGGTGGTATAATTCCGCTGTCAGGAGGGGATTATGTGGTACTGGTCTAGTCATATGGCCAACTGGGGGTTCGGGGGGTTCTTCATGTTCATCTTCTGGATTGCCATAATCGCGCTCGTCATCTGGGCTGTAGTCACGCTGACCCGGTCCGGAACTATCCATACCGGGGGCGGGGAGCCGCGGCGGGAGCCCCTGGATATAGCCAAGGAGCGGTACGCCAAAGGCGAGATCACCCAGGAGCAGTTCGAGACGATCAAGAAGCACCTGCAGTAACACCGGCATCGGCAAGGGTATATGCGAAGGGGGGCGGGAGAATTTCTCCCGCCCCCCTTCGGTTTTTTATTGTGTTGAGCTGACTTAACACAATTTAACTGCATCTCAACGCCCATCTCAGATAAAATCCTTACTAATTTAATCCCGGCAAGGATTATTGAAGCGTAAAGCCGTGCCAGAACCCAGATTTTGGTACCTTTTCGTCTTGGGGCTCTACCGCCAAGTCATAAAAATCTGACCTGAAAGGAGATGGAATATGCCCCTTTGACTCCCGGGAACAGGCCGGGTGGCTGCCGGAAAGACGGTCGACTATCATCATTTAAGGAGTACCAAATGTCCAGATTTCACAGCACAGTATCCCGCCGCGAATTTCTTAAAAATGTAGGCCTGGCTGGCGGCGTCGGCGCCGCGGCCGCTTTGGCCGCACCCGGCTTCCACGACCTGGATGAAGTTGCCGCCGCCAAGGGCAGCGCTCCCAAGCGCTCATGGTGGATCAAGGAAAAGGACGAACCCACCGTTGATGTTGACTGGGATTTGATGGCCCGCCATCACGGCTTCCACAGCACCCAGTCTGACATCATCCAGGCAAGGTATTACGGCCTCGAAGAATGGAAAGCCATGACCATGCCTTCAGCCACCGACCGGATGAAGGCCGGCGAACCGGGCTACAGCCTGCGCGATTACGCGCTGGCCAACGGCGCCAACCGCGAAAATTCAGCCTACGGCAAATGGGAAGACACCTTCAGAGGCGCCAACACCCCCGCTTTCATCGGCCCGCAGCGGGCCAAGACCCCGGAGCAGCTCGGCGTACCCAAATGGGAAGGCACGCCGGAGGAAAATACCAAGATGCTGCGGGCGGCGATGAAGCTGTATGGCGCCCAGGATATCGGGGTTTCCAAGCTGGATGACCACCACAAGAAATTGGTCGGTACCCATGGCGACAATATTTCTTACTCGTACTACCCGCCGAAGTTCAATGTGCCGACGACGGTCACCAAGCCAATGGTTTTCGCGGATGTCCCCACCGGTTACGTCGATTCGGCTACCGGGACCTTCTACATCCCCAACAAAGACATGTGGGAAGTCACATTCACTATCCCGATGCCCAAGGAACTAGCCCGCACCGCCCATTCTCAGCTCTTCGGCGCCGCCAACAACTGCCGCTACCGCATGACCACCGTCATCAGGCCCAACACCCAGGAATTCCTCCGCGGCCTGGGTTACCAGGGTCTAGCCGACAATCCTTACCGCGGCGTCCCCTCCGAAGCCGGCGCGGTGTTTTCCGGCCTGGCGGAGAACTCCAGGCACACCATCATGGCCATCAACCCGGAACACGGCTCCTGGACCGGCTTCTTCCACATCCTGACCGACCTGCCGCTGGAAGAAACCAAACCTATCGACGCCGGCATTTGGCGCTTCTGCCATTCCTGCGGCACCTGCGCCAAATACTGCCCGTCCAACTCCATTGAACCCAAAGGCGGCCGCGAAATATCCTATGATCCATACCCATCAGCCGTAACGCCTAAAGATCCGCCACTGCCCGGCCTCGGCTGGGACAAACCAACCCCCGGCGAGAGCGAATACTTCAAATTAGGGCGCAAAACCTACTGGACCGACATGATCTCCTGCGCCGGCTATCGTAAATCGGTTGACGCCTGCCTGCGCTGCTTCGGCTCCTGCGTTTTCAACTCCGCAGACGACGCCATGATCCATGATCTGGTCCGCAGCACTTCGGCGGTTACTCCGCTGTTCAACAGCTTCTTCGCTGAGATGCACGAAGTCTTTGGCTTAGGCCTCAAAAACGATGAAGAAAAAGAAGAATGGTGGGACATGTCCCTGCCTTCACATGGTTACAGCACCGCCGTCACTTCCCGGCACGGCGGCTACAACAAAGGCTAAACGCTTCCGAATCGGACGCAGGAACGAGGTGGGCAAATGCCCGCCTCGTTCTTTTTACATGGAAAAATTGATTACAAACTGAGTAAAGCGGTGTATAATTTCCGGCAATCGGCAGCAGACCGGGTTGATAAGGAGCGCCTGTGAGAGAAAACATCTTCGGCCGCCTGACGCAGTCAATCGCATACGTGACCGTGGGTTCTTTGTTCATCATCACTTCCGGCGACACCTTCGGGGTGGCGGCCAGCATCCTGGGGATATTGTTCATCGTCATCGGGTTCATGGTCGCCCTGTCCGGGGCGCTGCAGCTGGTGCCGCGCTGGATCATCCGCATCGAGACCATTTTTTCGGTCCTGCTCTACCTGGCAGCGGCCGGCGCCCTGATCAAAGTCAGCGTGACGGACGGCGGCATAGAGGGCAATACCCTGCTGGTGGTGGTGCTGTTCATCTACATCATCATGCTGCCGGCCATCCAGACGGTGCGCATCCTGAAAAGCTGAATTTTCCACTCGAACGACAAAACGCGCAGCTTAAACCGCGCGTTTTTATTATTGGGCGTTCCGAGACTACATTTTAATGACGTCCCAGGCCAGGGTCTCACCCGGGGCGTAGCGTCGGGCGGTAAAATCCGCCGCCGAAAGACCCGCGGCCTTCAGGGACCGGCGCCAGCCGGCCAGCGAAATCTTATCCAGTTTTTCGATCACCGGCGCCAGCTTCTCATCCCCCCTCGACAACGCCGCCTGGACCTGAGCCCAGGCGGCGTTGTCTGCTTTGACTTTGACGCCGCAGCCCTGCAGCGCCCGCTCCAGGAGGTCGAAGCGCCGGTCAATGTCCGGTGAATCCGCCATCGGCAGACGCTCAAAGGGGGTATGGGGCTTGGGGACGAAAGCCGAGACGTTGAGCGACAGGACAACGGCGTAGCGGTCAGCTTCAGCTTTACAGCGCAGCGCCAGGGCGGCCAGGGCGCGGACGTCGGCATCGGTCTCACCCGGCAGGCCGACCATGGAGTAGAGGGTCAATTGCCTGATGCCGGCCCGGCCGATCTTGCCGACCGCTGCAATCACATCATCATCCGAGAACCCTTTGCCTATGGCGCGGCGCAGTTCCGGGGTGCCGGCCTCCGGGGCGACAGTCAGGCTCTTGACGCCGCCTTTGGCCAGTTCATCGAGAATTTCATCGGATATCGGCTTGACCCGCATCGAGCCGGCCGACAGGCCGTAGCCCAGTTCCCGCAAACCGCGCAGCAGGTCAGCGAAACGCGGGTGTTCCGCAGCCACCGGGCCGACCAGAGCCACCCGGCCGCGGTACTTACGGGCGCCGGCCGCCTGGTCCAGCAATGAATCTAGGGAGCGCCAGCGGAAGGGGCAGAAAGCGGCGGCCACCAGGCAGAAGCGGCAGGAAAAACGGCAGCCGCGCTGCACTTCCATCATGAACATATCGCCGAATTCGGTGTCCCCGGTGAAGACCTGGGTGCCGACCGGGAAAAGGTCCAGATCCTGAACATACCGGCGTTTGACCTCGGCCGGGATGGACGGCACGAACACGCCCGGCACCGCCGCCAGGCGTTCAAGCTGTTCTTGCCGGGAGAGGCTGACCGTTTGCTCCAGAGCCTGGCATAGTTGGGGCAGGATGGCCTCGGCCTCGCCGATACAGACGGCATCGAAGAACGGGGCTACCGGCAGAGGGTTGGCGGTCAGCGCCGCGCCGCCGCCGATAACCAGCGGCTGGGATTCGTCCCGGTCCTTTGAATAAACCGGCATGCCGGCGGCGCGCAGCATCGGCGGCAGGTTCAGGAAGTCTAGCTCCCAGGAAATGGAGAATAGAAGCGCGGAAAAATCCGTCAGCGGACGGCGGCTCTCGACGGACAGGGCGCCGGAGGTGGAAAGGCGGTCGGTATCCCAGAAAACACGCTCGGCGAGTAAGTTTTCCCGGTCGTTAAGCCATTTGTAAAGGGCGTGAACGCCCAGGTTGGACATGGCGACGCGGTAGCTGTTGGCGTAAACCACCGCCAGCGGCAGGCCGCCGCCCCAGTCCCGGACCCGGGCGCCGGTTTCGGCAGCCAGACGGTCTTTGAGCGCTCTATCCCAGACCAAGGGAAGCCACTCCCGGTTCAGCCATCGGGGTTGAAGGGCCGCGGCAGGAACTGAGGCGGGGGTGACGGCGGCAGCTGGTGCGATGGCGGAGGAGCCGGCGGCTGCGGCGAAAAGGTCGGCGTAAAAGGCGGGGGAGCCTGCGGCGGAGTTTGTGATTGAGCTTGCTGCGGCTGCTGCTGGGGCTGCGGCGGCCGGGGGTGGTGCGGGCGGTGCTGGCGGGGCTGAGGCGGCGGCGCCTTCCAGCAGCCCCTGAGGAGGTTGCCGTCAATGATGTGGACGACATCGGCCACCTTGCGCAGCGGCACCGAAGTCCGTTCCTCACCGAAAAGGGCGGCTTCGACATGTTTGCCGTAGTCCTTGACCGCCTGTAAGGCGCCGACGAAGTCAGAGTCGCCGGCGACCAGGATGGCGGTATCGTAGTTGCCCTTGAAACAGTGGGTCAGCATATCGGTGGCCAGCATGACATCGACGCCCTTCTCATAGGGCGGGGTGTTAGGCCAGGCGTTGGTGTAAACCAGGCGGCCCAGCCTCAATTCGGTATACGGGATGGCCTCGACGCTGTCGAAGAAAGCCCGCTGGTCCTTATAGCGCTCCGGTTCCTCGCGCTGACCGACTTCGGCGTTGTAATAGTAGATGCGCACCAGTTTGCGCTTGTTGACCAGTTTTTCGCAAAACTTGTTGAGGTCTATGTCGGAACGATGGAAATAAGCTTTCAGCGAGTGATACATATTTGACCCGTCAATGAAGATCATGACGCGTTCTTCTCGGTCTGCCAAGCGGACACCTCCTGGATGGATGAGCCAATTATAGGCGGTTTTAGTTCAGGTTGGAAATCAAAAAATACTCGGGTGAGGTCAGGGGAGTCAGGCAGGTTGAGACTTTTTGATCTGCCACGTCGCCATGTAGGTAAAACAAGCAGCCGGGGCTATCAGCCCGCCGAAAATGCTGACTACCGCGATCAGCGACAGCGCGAAAAGGATGACGAAGGCTACACGAACGAGGATCTCTGCTACCTGCGGTCGGCCGCGGTTCATAAAAAGAGCAGTTGTTAACAGGACAAGGGCAATAGCCGGCAATCCGACGGTAAAGAACTTCAAAGGGTCAAGAAATTGGGCAGGGTTCCACGTAATATGGAATGTACTAGGTCGCAGAATGCTCGCCAGCACAGCTGCTCCAGCTAGCGCCGTCAGCCACCCAATCGCCGCGATCAAGTACGCTCTTTTCAAATGCAACCCCTGATTCCAACTCAAAAATCGGGATTACTGCTTCAACAACTCCGTCACCACCGAGGCCACTTCCTTGCCGTCTGCCTTGCCCTTCAACATCGGCGACAGCCTGCCCATGACTTTGCCCATATCCTGCGGCTTGTTAGCCCCCACCTCGGCGATGACCTTTTTGGCCTCGGCGGTGATTTCTTCTCTGGTCAACTGCCTGGGCATGTAACTCTCGAGGATGGACAGTTCGGCCTGTTCCCGGTCCGCCAGATCCTGCCGGTTGCCCGCCTTGAAAGCGTCAATGCTCTCGCGGCGCTGCTTGATCATTTTAGCGATGACGGCGTGAACGCCGGGGTCGTCAAGTTGCTTCTGCTGCTCGATCTCGGCGTAGTTAACCGCCGAAAGGATCAGCCGGAGAGTGTCCAGCTTAACCTTGTTGCCGGAGCGGAGAGCGTCTTTGAGTTCCAGGGGCAGGGTTTCTTTCAGGCTCATCTGCGGTTCCTTATCTTTATCCGTTTGCATCGATTCTAGGAGGCATCACCAGGCGTGTCAAATACCTGTCCAGGCGCAAGATGTCTCCTAAAAATAATCCAGCCCTTCAGAAAGAAGGACTGGACTGAGTTCGAAGCGAAAACGAACCTATTTGATGCCGAGTTTGAATGTGCGGTCGATCTCGGGATGGGGAATGCCGATGGAATCCTCTAGCCATTCCTTGACTTCCAGATAGGTGTCGGAGGCAATATCCTGGCGGGTCCGCTTGTACTCGCCCTCCGCGAGTTTGAGCTGGTGGATGGATTTGAGTTTCTCCTCCAGCTTGATCGGCCACTGCGCTTTGTCTTTAGCCGGGATGGCCGCGGACTTGCCGTACTTGCGGCCGAAACAGTCCTCAAAAAGGTCTCCGGCCACCAAGGCGTAATTCTTGTTGGTGATGTGACGGATAGCCTCACCCAGTGTTAGTCCCATTTGCCGTTTTCTCCCTCAAGAAAATACTGGTGTATTATACACCGTCAGCCCGTTTGATGTAAGGGCTTTAAGCCGCAGCCGGCAACCCCGCCTGCTCCGGTTTCCGGGCTTTAACGAAGATATAAAGGCCCCTCACCGGTTCGAGTTCTTCAATCTCAAAACCGGCTTCAGTGACCATCCGCGCCCATTCTTCTTTGGTATGGACGAACATGATGCCCCGTTCAACAACGTATTTCACGAAAGTGTTCATAAATAGACGAAGCAGCGTGTTCTTGGGCTGGTAAATGTCGAAAATGATGATCTTGCCGCCGGGCTTCAGGGCATGAAAGCTTTTTTGCAATAGGCGAGAAAACAGCTTGAACTCGTGAGAAGCGCTGGAGTTGTAAATACGGTCAAACTCGCCTTCTTTGAAATTGATCTGATAAGCGTTGCCTTTGATCAGTTCCTTGTTGCCCCTCTTCACCCTGGCGTTGCGCGCCAGCATGGCTTCCGATTGGTCGAGCCCGACGATACGCCTGGCGTTGATGGAATTGCTGATATAGCCGGTGCCGCAGCACAGGTCCAGAATGTCCATCTGGGATGTATCCTCATTCAGCATGCGTTTCCGCATGCTCTCATAGGTGCCTCCCATGAACAGCCGGGTCAGGAAATCATATGCCGGGGCGATCGTCTCAAAAAACTTCGGTTCTACCATCGTCCATCCTTGCTATTTTGAAGCCGGAGGCGGCTCCACGAGGTGTTTTTCACCCGGGGAAAGTTTTTCATAGGCTGCGCGCAACGATTGCTCGGCTCGGTACAGCCTGGTGACAGCTTCTGACATCATCTGCGTCGTTGGCCACTGCTCAGAGGCGCAGACCAGAGGCTTGCCGGCGAAATCCGGGTCGAGCGGCAGATCCATCCCCGACCCGGAGAAGGTCATCCGGTACGGCTCGGTAGTCAGGCACCTTGCAACACTGGCGGTGATATCCGAAATACCCTGGAGTACCTGTTTGGCTTCGACGTATTCTTCGGTCATGTCCCGGTATTCATCTAACGTTTTGCTCATCTTACCCCTGCTTGAGAGCCATACGCTTTCGTTGAAGAAAGGGAACGGCTCATGCCGCCAGAAATGCCGCGGCTACGGCCGCATTGGTGAGAGAGTATATTAATACCATGTATTTGTTAGCTTTGGCAACCTTTAAGGGATGTGCGTACTCCCGGTGGGCGGTCACTGCCGCTCCTATGGCCAGCGGTATCCCCAGGAAAGCCAGGACCGCCGCCTGCGGCAGAGTTCCAGCGGCGATGAGAACAGCGATATAGACATAGATCGCGGCCAGCGAGGCGATAAATAGGTTTTTCGAGCCTGCCGGACCCAGCCGGTAGGTCAGGTTCTTCTTGCCGGCGGCAAAATCCTCGGCGTAGTCCGGGATTTCGTTGATCAGGATCATCGCCCACATGCACAGCCCCGGGATAATTCCGGCCAGGATAATATCCAGGGTGACCGTCGAGGCGTGAATGTAATAAGCCCAGGCGGTTAACACCGGGCCGTACCCGATGAGCATCGCCAGCTCCCCGAAACCGCGGTAAGCCAGGCGGAAAGGCTTGGCCGAGTAGGCGATGGAGATAAAAGCCCCCAACGCGGCGATGTACAGGCTCTCAATGCCGGAATAGAAGGCCAGCCCGATGCCGCAGGCCAGGGCGAAGAGATACAGCCCGACGATGACGGCCATCGCCTGCCGCGGCTTGACGAGGCCGGACGTCAGGGCGCCCGAACCGCCCGAGAAAGGGTTCTTGGCGCCGATCGTCGTTTTATCGGTACCGTACTGGAAATCGAGGGTATCGTTGAACATGGTCAGGCCGATCTGCACCGCGGCAGCGGCCAGCAGGGCGATAGCGAAGTGAAGCGGAATGAACAACCCGGCCGAGTAGGCCGCCGTTCCGGCGATGATCACCGGAAAGACGCCCTGGGGCAGAAACTTCAGGCGGGCTGCCTGGAGCCAGACGCCTGCCGGTACCGAGGCCGGATTAGTAAGCGCTCTCAAGGACTTGCCTCAACACCGCTTCCGGCACCTTGCAGGCGATCTTGCCGTTCTCTTTGTGGAACTCGCAGAACCTGGCCAGCAGGAAGAAATCGTTGATGGCGGTGCGCCGCTTGTTGTCGAAGGTGAGCGTTTCCAGGATTTCATCGATCGAGATGTCGGCGGGGATACGCGTCGGCAGTCCGATCTTCTGAAAAATATTTTCGATTCGGGCCGCCAGACCCGGATCCATGAAACCCAGGGCGGCCGAGATTTTGGCTTCGACAGTCATGCCTATGGCGATGGCTTCGCCGTGCAGCAGCTGGCCGTTTTTCCGGATCTCGACGGCATGGCCGATGGTATGGCCTAACTCAAGCTGCGGGTCCAGCTTGCCTTCATAGGGGTCAATAAGCAGCAGCTCCAGCTTTAATTCTATGGTATGGGCGGAGATGTACTCGATGTCATCCCAGGAAAACTCCGGCGCCCGCTTACGGATGTACTCGAAGAAGCTCTCTTCCTGGCACAGGCCGTGTTTGACCGATTCGGCCAGGCCGGCCCGGATCTGCCGGGCCGGCAGATTGCGCAGGAAAGCGAAATCGATAAAGACGAACTCCGGGGGATAATACTGGCCGAAAAGGTTCTTGCCGCGCTTGTAGTTGACCGCCTGCTTCTGGCCGATAGCCGAGTCGATCTGGGCCACCATGGTCGTAGGCACGTGAAAGAAGCGGATGCCGCGAAAAAGTAAAGCCGCCAGCAAGCCGCCAAGGTTGCCGACGACGCCGCCGCCGAGGCAGACGATGACCGAGGATTTGGTGGCGCGGGCATCCAAAATCTTGGCGCCCAGCTGTTCAAGGGTTGTCAGCGTCTTGGACTGTTCGCCGGCCGGGAAGACAAATACATGGGTCTCAGCGACCTTGCAGAGTTCGGCGGTGACCGGTTCAGCGTAAGTTTTGGCGACGGTATCGTCGGTGATAATGAAAAATTTATCGGCTTTAAGCGGCGCGGCGCACTCGGATAAGCGGTCGAGGATGCCCCGGCCGATATATATCGGCCGCGACCGGCCGCCGCCGATGTCATATTGCAGGGTTTTCATGTATGCCGTTTCATTCATCATTTTTTATAACCTACGACGACCGTGCCCATACCGCCGCTCTGGTAGCGGTGCCAGACGTCTTTAAAACCGTTGTCGGTAAGGATTTTAGCGATATCGGTATTCCTGGGCAGCAGCATAACCGAGTTGTACAGGTAGCGCGGCGAGCCTTTGGCCGTGCCCAGGATGGTCCCGGCGACGGGCAGCAGATATTTCAGGGCAAAGAGGTACAGCGCCCGCAGCGGCTGCTTCTCCGGCTTGGTCATGTCCTGGATGATGAAGATACCGCCGGGTTTGAGCGCCTTGAAGACATTCTGCGCCGCCAGGTTTTTGTTGAGGAAGTTCCGGAAGGCGAAACAGGTGGTGATGATGTCGTACTTGTTTTCCCCGTAGGGGACCTCGGAATCGCCAACCCAGAACTTAATCGGGCGGCCCTGGAAACTTTTATCGTAGCGCTTTTTGGCCACCTCGACCATCTCCGGCACCAGGTCGAAGGCGTCGATGTCAATGTCGGTGAAATGGCGGGCGGTGTTAAAGGTGACGAAGCCGGTGCCGCAGGCCAGGTCGAGCATTTTCAGGTTGGTTTTATCTTTCTTATAATGGCCGATGATTTTGAGGACATCCTTGACCCAGCGGCGGTGGATACCCAGGCCGATGATGTCGTCGTGCAGGTCATATTTCGGCGCCTGGTAGCCGAAAAGCTCCAGCATGTAAGCCTTGCGTTTTTTGGCCGCCTCGGAATCAAATCCGGGGTCCTGCAGGTGTTTCTCGGCTGTTTCCGCCGCCATCCCTAACCTCCCGGCTTGAAGCCAACGACGATGCAGGCAATGCCGCCTGAAAGGCTCTTGTAATAACAGTTTGTGAAGCCGTTGTCTTCCAGAATTTTCTGGATTTGAGCATTGGTCGGCATCATGTCGGTGCTCTTTTTGAGCCAGCCGGCCGCCGATTTCTCGGTGCCCAGGATCCTGGCGATGACCGGCAGGATGAACTTCATATAGAAGGCGTACAGACCCTTCATGGGGTGTTTTTCGGGCTTGGTCAGGTCCTGGATAACAAAGATGCCGCCCGGCTTAAGAGAATTGAAGACGTTCTGGGTGGCCAGGTGCTTGTTGGCGAAGTTGCGGTAGGCGAAGGAGGTGGTAACGATATCGTACTTGTTCTTGCCGAAGGGGACTTCGGCGTCGGCCACCCAGAACTTAATCTTGCGGCCTTTAAAACCCTTCTCATAGCGCTCTTTAGCCACGGCAATCATGTCCGGGGACAGGTCGAAGGACTCGATGCTTTCCACCTTGGGCAGCTTGCGGGCGACGTTGAAGGTGACGAAGCCGGTGCCGCAGCCCATATCCAGCATGTCGGCGCGCTTCCTGCCCTTCAGGAACTTTTCGATAATCTTGACCATGGTGCGCACCCACAGCCGGTGAGCATACAGGCCGTAGACATCATCGTGGAAATCATAATTCTTGGCCTGGACCACGAACAGGTCCACCATGTACTTCTTACGTTTTTTAGCTTCTTCGGAATCGAACCCCGGGTCCTTGACCGGCGCCACAGTCTCCATCAGCACTCCTCTGTCTTATCTAAATGCACGCCGAAAGGTCGCAAGCCGGCCCTGGAATAAATGAGAAACGCCGCTGGTGGAAATATATCTTGCAGACCTGGCATTTATCGTTACGAACGGTAATAAATAATAGGTTTGTCGCCCTGAGATGTCAAATACAACCTGACGTGAACGGCTTGAAACGTGCGCAACACCGCCTGAACAGGATTATTATGTCATCTATCTATTGCTATTCTGCGGATCGGGGGTTAGAATCAAAGGACTGGAAACCCGCGGCTCCCTCTGGATCGGCTTCCCCATTTTTCCACCAGCAGCCAGAATAAAATCGAGGAGGAAAACCATGAAACTGATGGTAATCGGCCTGGGACAGTGCGGCGGACGGCTGGCTGACGAATTCGTCCGTCTTCACGAAAGAGCCCGCAGTTTCCGCAAAGTCGATATCCTGACCGGGGCTTTCGCGGTGGATACCGATGCCTCGTCACTCCGCGGCCTGGCATCGATCAAAGCTAAACACCGACTGGTAATCGGCGAAAACAAGACCAAAGGCCGCGGCGTTGGTAAACAGGCTGCCCTGGCCGCCCAAATTGCCCGGGAGGAGGGCTTCAAGGTTATCGACGCCATCCGCCAGTCCAAACAATTTGCCGAATCCGACGCCTTCCTGCTGCTGGGCGGCACGGCCGGCGGCACAGCTGCGGGCTGCATGCCGGTAATCGCCGAGATACTCAAGGAACGCTACCGCGATCAGGCGGTTTTCGGCATCTGCGTCCTGCCTTTCGAGCATGAGGAAGCGCTGGAAAAAATCAACGTCGAAAACACCACCCACTGCCTGCGCAGCGCCAAAGTCAATATGGACGCCGTTTTCCTGATTGAGAATCAGCGGTATGTAAAAAAGGGTATGTCCTGGAGCGCCAATATCGCCGAGATCAACAAGGCGATCGCCGGGCCGTTCTACAGCCTGCTTTGCGCCGGCGAAGAGAAGAAGCGCAGCCATATCGGCGTCGGCATGCTGGCCGCCAGCGACATCCTGCAAATGCTCTCCGGATGGACAGCCATCGGCTATGGCAAAACCCTGATCCCGCTGATCACCATGCCCTGGGATAAAGAGGGCGACGAGAATATGAGCGGCCGCAAAGCTATGGATGAGGCTATCAGCGAGTTATCCATTCAGTGCGACACCAAAACCGCCACCAAGGCGCTGTACCTGGTTTCAGCGCCGGAGAAAGAGATCGGCACCGACCTGATAAAATTCCTGGGCGAATATCTGAAGAGCATCGCCCCCGAAGCCTCAATCCGCTACGGCGATTACCCTATCGAAAAAGGATTGATTGACGTCACCGTGGTGCTGTCCGGTTTCCCGGTCATCGAACGCATCAAGCCGTACCTTGAGGCTCAAGGCAAAGAGCCGCAGGCTTCGGCACCCCCGGCGCCTGCCGAATAGCCCTCAGCTGGTTTACTGGTTGCGGAAAGGCGACATCGCCCGGAGTCGGGCGACGATGCCGGGCAGGACTGCAAGCACCCGGTCGATGTCCGCCTCCGTCGTCCAGCGCCCCAGGGACAACCTGAGCGAGCCGAAAGCCTGGTGGGGCGGTAATCCCAGAGCCAGCAAGACGTGAGACGGCGCCGTGCTGGTGGAGGAACAGGCCGATCCCGGCGAAGCCGAGACGCCCTCCAGATCAAGGTTGAGGCAGACGCTCTCCCCCTCAACATGGTCGAATGAAAAATTGGCGTTATTCGGCAGCCGGTGTGAAGGGTGGCCGTTCAGCCGGGAAGCAGGCACCGCGGCAAGCACCCCGGCGATTAATTTGTCGCGGAGGGCAGCCAGTCTGGCCGCCTCTGAAGCCATCATCGACACCGCCGTCTCCGCGGCTTTGCCCAGGCCGACGATGCCGGGGACGTTTTCCGTCCCGCTCCGGCGCCCGCGCTCCTGGCCGCCTCCCCAGACAATCGGCACAATCCGGGTGCCTTTGCGTATGTAGAGAGCTCCGACGCCCTTCGGGCCGTAGAGCTTGTGCGCCGATATCGACAGGAGGTCTACCCCCAGGGCCTGGACATCCACCGGGACCCGGCCGGCGGCCTGAACGGCATCGGTGTGCAGCAGGATCCCGTGTTCACGGGTGATTCCAGATATCTCAGCCAGATCCTGGAGCGTGCCTATCTCATTGTTCGCCATGATCACCGAGACCAACGCCGTATCCGGGCGGATGGCCTGCCGCACCTCCGCCGGGTCCAACCGCCCCTCAGCGTCGACCGGCAGGTAGGTTACCGCCACCCCGTTCTTTTCCAACTGATGGCAGGTTTCCAGTACCGCGTGATGCTCAATGGCGGTAGTGATGATATGACGGCCTTTGCACCCGGCGGCCGCGACGCCGGACAGAGCCATATTGTCAGCTTCGGTGCCGCCGGAAAGAAAAACCACTTCATCCGGCCGGGCATTAATCAACCCGGCGACGGAGGCGCGGGCATGTTCCACCGCCTGCCTCGCCAACTGGCCCTCAGCGTAGATCGCAGAAGGGTTGCCGGAGCGGTCTTTGAAATAGGGCAGCATCGCCTCCAGCACTTCAGGAGCGACCGGCGTGGTGGCGGCGTAGTCAAAATAACAGCGTTTCATGCGACCTGATTATAGCAGAAGGTCAATTGAAGGCAATCGACGCCCGGCTTCAAGGGGGGTTAAAATTCGTCGATGGTGAGGAAGATTTCAGGGACGGACGGGGCGTGTTCGTTAACCCAGCGCTGTAAACAGGTGATGGAACAGAAGCCGTAGCGTTTAATGTCTTCCGGCCCCTCCAGGTGGGATAAGATATACCAGCCCTTGAGCGCGAAACAGGGCAGTTCCGATGGGTCGACACCCTGATTGCGTCCGCAGCCGTAGCAGTGGCAGGTCCGGTCAGGCACTTAAGAGGCCTTCCTCTTCCGGCACTTCGGGTACTCCGCTCTGGCGCCAGCGTTCGACCATGTCGGCAAGGGTGAGGGAATCCAGAATGCCGTCGGTCGCCTGTTTGATCTGGGCCCAAACCTGGCGCGTCACGCAGTGCTCGCCCTTCCAGCAGACACGGGCATCGTCAACACATTCCGAAGGGGCGGTGGAACCCTCGGTAGCCCGGACGACCTCCGACAGGCGGATCTCGGAGGGTTCCTTGGCCAATACAAATCCGCCGTTGGCGCCTCTGACGCTCCGCACCAGTCCGGCGATGCGCAGGGGGATAAACAGCTGGGCCAGGTACTGTTCGGAAATCCGGCGGCGCATGGCAATATCGCGGATGAGAATAGGCCCCTCACCGTAATGGATGGCCAGGTCGAACATCGCTTCCATCGAATGCCGGCCCCGGGCTGATAATTTCATCGGTCAATCTCCCTGCGGCAATAAACCACTGATAGCGTATCAAGATACCAAACGTTAGGAACTTTCTCATATTAATAGCTGGCCGGCTGGATGTCAAACCTTACGATTCCGGGCAGGACTTCGTGTATAATTGGGGCTTAATATGACTGATCTCAATCTGGCCCGGGAATTGAAAGCGCTGCTGCCGGCTGATGCTGCCGAATTCCTGCGGGGCGCCGCGGCGGCGGCGGCGGCGCGGGGGTGGCGCCTTTATCTGGTAGGCGGCGCCGTCCGCGATCTGCTGCTGGGCCGGAGCGGGGGCGACCTGGATTTGAGCGTCGAGGGCGATGCCATTGAGCTGGCGGAGGCTCTGGCAGCATCCCCTCCGGACGTTAACGTTCACCACCGGTTCAATACCGCCAGGCTGTTTTGGGACGGATACGTCATTGACATCGCCCGCAGCCGGCAGGAGACCTACCCCCGCCCGGGGGCGCTGCCCTCAACCCGTCCCGGTCCGATTATCCAGGACCTTGCCCGGCGGGACTTCACCATAAATGCCATGGCGGTCTCGTTGAACCCGGATGATTTCGGGCGTTTAATCGATCCGTGCGGCGGCCGGCCCGACCTTGAGAGCAAGCTGATCAGGGTGCTGCATGTCCGGAGTTTCATTGACGACGCCACCCGCCTGTGGCGGGGCGTAAGATACGAACAGCGCCTGGGCTTTAAAATCGAACCGATGACGCTGGACCTCTTGCAGCGCGGCCTTCCCCTGCTGGAAACCATCACCGCCGACCGGCTGCGCTACGAACTGGAATGCGTCTTGAAAGAACCGGCGCCGGAAAAAGTCTTTCGCCGGGCTGGCGAATTGGGCTTGCTGCGGACGTGGCATCCGGCGCTCCGGAGCGACCAGTGGCTGATGGATGCTTGTTCAAGGCTGCGGTCGCTGGTCGAACAACCGCCGCCGGAAGCTTACCTGGCGCTGCTCGCCTGGCGGCTGGACGCCTCTCACCGGGAAGAATTCATCGGCAGGCTCAGGCTGACCAAGCATCAAGCCCGCGCCGTCCGCGATGCCGGGAAACTAGTCCAGGCGGAAGCGACATTGACTGCCGTTGGGACTAAACCGAGCCTGGTCCATCACCTGCTGGACGGCCTCGTGGATGAGGCTTTAACCGCCGCCCTGGCGGCATTCAGCCGAGGCGCGGCATATTACGTGGAACGCTTTCAGGGCGAATGGCGCTGCGCCGCCCCGGAACTCACCGGCGAGGACCTGAAACGCCTGGGTGTCAGCCGGGGGCCGGACATCAAACGCCTGCTAGAAGACCTTCGCGACCGGCGGCTCGACGGCCCTATCGGCACCCGCGGCGCGGAAGAAGCGTTTGTCCGCGATTGGCTTGCCGGCCGTTAATCTACCTGCTTGAACTTGGATTTCGGCGCCCCGCAGATGGGGCAAAAATCAGGTGCCTCACCCAGCACTGTGTTGCCGCACACCTGACAAACAAAATAAGGGCGGGCTTCAGCTTTGACGCCTACCTGCAGGTCGGCCAGAGCCTTCTGAAACAGGGCGTGGTGGATCTCCTCCACGGCATTGGCGGTGGAAAAACTGCGCTCCGCGGAAGCGTTTGCGTCCTTGCGTGACTGGTCAATAAAGCCGGGGTACATCTGGGTGAATTCCCAGTGCTCGCCGCCGATGGCCGCTTTCAGGTTGTCGGCCGTTCCGCCGATGCCTCTCAATACATTGAGATGGTTGCGGGCGTGCACCGTTTCCGCTTCAGCGGCGGCCCGAAAAAGCCGGGCTACCTGAGACTGCCCTTCGGCCTCCGCTTTTTCCGCAAAAAAGAGGTACTTTCTATTAGCCTGGCTTTCGCCGGCAAAAGCCGCGCCAAGATTCTCCGTCGTTCCCATATTCGGCTCCTCTCCAGTATATCTTTAATAATATCCTGCCGCGGCGGCTATTCCAAATGTCCCGCGGTCCGCGCCAGGAAGCTCTTGAGGCCTTGCTCCTCAAGATTGGCGGCGATACGCTCCGCCTCGGAGTAGTCGGCGTGAAGGCTGAACAGGCTCGGCCCGGCGCCCGACAGGAAGACCCTTGTCGCTCCGGCTTCGATAAAGCGCCAGCGGTAGCGGCCGAAATCCGGCCAGAGTTCGAAGGCCGCCCTCTCGAAAGTGTTGTGGAACATCTCCGGAGGGACTGCGCTACCTTCCATGAGCAAACGGGCGAATTCCTCAGTCAGCGACCCGTCCGAAAAATCCTCCGGGCGGAGCGAGGCGTAAAGCCTGGCCGTCTTGCCGCCTTCAACCCTGAGCGGCGGCATCAGGATGACCACCCAGCTGCCGGGATACGGCCGCAGCGGCGCCAGCAGTTCGCCGCGGCCTTCCGCCAGCGCGGTGCCGCCGCAAAAAAAGAAGGGGACATCGGACCCCAGCGCCGCCCCGATTTCCATCAGTTCGGCCTCGGACAGCCCCAGATGCCACAGCCGGTTGAATCCTTTCAGCGCCGCGGCGCCGTCCGAGGAGTCGCCCCCCAGTCCCGATACCAGCGGGATGCGCTTGGTCAGCCTGACCCGGGCGCCGAAGCTGGTCCCGGTCCGTTCTTGAAGCATCCGGGCCGCTTTGGACACCAGGCTCCGTTCAGCCCTCCAGCCGGGGGCGTCCGCCGAAATGGACAGAGTGTCGGCCGGCTCAAAGACAAGTTCATCCGCCAGGTCTATCGCCTGAATGATGCTTTTTATTTCATGGTAGCCGTCAGAACGGCGGCCTGTGACCTCCAGGCAAAGGTTTATTTTAGCGGGAGCCAGCAGCTTAAGCACCGGCGCTCCGGCAAGCTCGATACAGGGCAACCCAATCGTCAACTGACAAAGTCTCGGCGCGCCGGGACGGGTCTACACCCGCCGCCGCCAGGCATGCCGCGGCTTCAGTTTTCCCGATGCCGAGCCCTCCCGCGAGCGCGTTCACCAGTTGTTTGCGCCGGGTGGCGAAGCCGGCTCTGGCGACCTTAAAAAACCCGGCGGTTTCCTCCAGGCATAAACGCCGGACCGGCAGGACGTCGATACGGAGCAGCGCCGAGTCAACCCTGGGCGGGGGGTAGAACGCGCCGGCCGGGACCCGGCTCACCAGCTTCGGCACGCCGAAAAACTGGACGGCTACGGAAAGGAGGCTCATCTCCGGCGGACGGGCGGTGATCTGCTGCGCCACCTCTTTCTGCACCATCACCACCAGTTTCCCTGGCGGATGGGGGTTTTCAAGAAAATGGCGCAGTGCCGGCGAAGTAATGTAATACGGCAGATTAGCGACGACCATGTAAGGCGCGCCGCCGGCCAGCGCTTCAATATCGGCCTTCAGAATATCGCCTTCGACAATGGCGACATTGGGTACCCCGTCAAAGTTTGCCCTGAGCAAGGCGGCCATGCCCCGGTCCAATTCGACGGCGATAACCCGGCCGGCACGTTCAGCCAGCGCCCTGGTCAGTACGCCCAAACCGGGGCCGACCTCGACGACGGTATCTTCAGGCTCGACCGCGGCGGCGGCCAGAATTTTATCCAGCACTCCCCGGTCGGTGAGGAAATTCTGCCCCATGCTCTTGAGGGCAGCCAGGCCGTGACGCTCAAGCAGGGCGCGCGTTTCAAGACCCAGTGAAAGCCGGCTCACCGCCGGATGAGCCCGCCGCGCCGTATCTGAATTGGAATCACTCATCGGGCTAAATATTACCATACGCCAAAGGCAGCGGACATGGCCGGAGATAAGCCTGACATGCCCGCGGGGAGCCGCCCTTGCCCGTCACCTGCCGCCTCCGTATAATGCTCTTATTCCCCAGAGGAGAGATTATGCCGGAACAAATCCAATCCACCCGAATACCCTCGTATTACAGCGTCAGCTTCTGGCGGCGCTGGGCGAAACTTTATGACCGCGTTGTCAGGCTTTCCTTTGTCCCCTTCGGCGGGGAGAAGCGTTTCAGGCAAAAATTTGTGGCCATGGCTGGCCTCAAGGATACCGACCGGGTGCTGGACATATGCTGCGGCACGGGATCGACAACCGCGCTCATCGCCCCCGAGGTGTGCCAGGGACAGGTTATCGGGGTTGATCTTTCGCCGGATATGCTGGCCGTCGCCCAGAAAAAAAATGTGGCCGCCTGGGTCAGTTTCCAACGCGCCAGTGTCGACGCCTTGCCGTTCAGCGAAGGCGTTTTCGACCATGTCTTTTGCTCTTACGGGCTTCATGAGCTGCCCAGGGAAATCCGGGCCGCGGCGCTCAAGGAAGTTAGGCGGGTATTGAAACCCGGCGGCAAATTTCTGGCGCTGGACTACGGCCTGCCGAAAAACATCATCTTCAAGCTGCCCATTTCAGCTTTCGTCAGGCTGTTTGAGAACGACACCGCTTATAAAATGATGAAGGGCAGCCTGGCGGCGGAAATCATCGCCTCCGGGCTCGATGTGATTTTTCAGAAGCGGGCGCTCGGGGGCATGTTCCAGATTATCAGCAGCGTAAAGACAACTGAAGCGGGGAACCTTGACTGATAACACCGTCAGGTTAGACGTCACCCGCGTGTCAGAGGCAACGGCGGAACCTGTCGGCGACGAGGTCGCGCGGGAGGCGGCGCTGACCATATTTTTCAACGATATGGAACTGGTGACCATGCTTTGTTCCCCAGCCGAGGAGAACTATCTGGCGGCCGGGTTTTTAGCCGCCGAGGGACTTATCGAGTCGGCCGGGGATATCACCTCGATGACCATTGACGGGGTACGCGGCATCGCCAGGGTAACGGCAAAAAGCAGCGGCGAGGCGGGGCGGATCTGGAAACGCTTCATCTCCTCCGGCTGCGGCCGGGGAGCGACATTCTACTCCGCCGCCGATGTTGCCAGCCCGCCGGTTGTTTCCTCGATGAAGCTGCACCCCGACCAGATCTACCGATTGATGAAAGATTTCCAGGAGAGAAGCGAGGTTTTTAAGACGACCGGCGGCGTCCACGCCGCCGCCCTGGCGGCTCCCGGCGGCATCGAGTTGTTTTCCGAGGATATCGGCCGGCACAATGCCGTCGACAAGGTTTTCGGCCGGTGCCTCATCGAGGGCATCGGGACAAAAGACAGGATGCTGCTGGTTTCCGGGCGCATCTCGTCCGAGATACTCCTCAAGACCGCCCGGCGCGGCATACCATTCCTCATTTCCCGGAGCGCTCCCACCGATTCCGGGGTGAAGCTGGCCGAAAAACTGGGCATCACCCTCATCGGCTTCGTGCGCGGCCATCGGATGAACATCTACGCCAACCCGGAACGGTTAGTCACTGTTAAGGGGCCCGGCACCGGGGATCATGAATGATAAAATGAGAAGAATATGAATACCGACAGCATCGCCAACAAAATCAGGACTTTAGCCGCTGAGAAAGGCGCCGTCATCCTGGCCCACAACTACCAGCTGGGCGAGATACAGGATATCGCCGATTTCGTCGGCGACTCGCTGGAGCTGTCGCAGCGGGCAGCTGAAGTCAGGGCCAAAATCATCGTCTTCTGCGGCGTTCACTTCATGGCCGAGACGGCAGCCATCATCTCGCCGGAGTCCAAAGTGCTGTTGCCGGACGCCCATGCCGGCTGCCCCATGGCCGACATGATCACCGCCGCCGGCCTGCGGCGGATGAAGGACGAACTGCCGGGCCGGCCGGTGGTGTGCTACGTCAATTCCACCGCCGGAGTGAAAGCCGAAAGCGACATCTGCTGCACCTCGGCCAACGCGGTCAAAGTCGTTGAGAGCCTGCCGGAGGATGAGATTATTTTCGTCCCCGACCAGTACCTTGGCTTCTACGTCCAGCAGCAGACGAACAAAAGAATTCATTTCTGGCCGGGCTACTGCCCCACCCACGCCCGTATCCTGCCGGAGTACATACTTGAACTCAAAGCCGAGCATCCCGGCGCCAGGGCTATGGTCCATCCGGAGTGCCGGCCGGAGGTGGCGGCGGTCGCCGACGCCGTTTTATCTACCGGCGGCATGATCCGTTATGCCCGCGACCCGGGGGTCAAGGAGTTCATCGTCGGCACGGAGATGGGCATCATCCACCGCCTCAGGAAGGAGAACCCAGGCAAGAAGTTCTATCCGGTTTCCGAGCAGGCGGTGTGCCCCAACATGAAGCTGATCACGCTCGATAAAGTGCTTTATACGCTGGAGACCGAGGCACCCCGGGTGGAGGTGGAAGAGGAAGTCGCGGTAAAAGCCCGCCGGGCAATCGAGAGAATGCTGGAGGTCAAGGTTTAGGTGAATGATTTCAATCACGTCCTGATTATGGTCACCGCGGCGGACAACGAAGAGGCCAGGCTTATCGCCAAGGTGCTGCTGGAACAAAAAAAAGCGGCCTGCGTCAGCATTATGGACGGCATGAACTCAAGCTACTGGTGGAAGGGCGGCATCGAAAACGCCACTGAGAGCCTGCTCATGGTCAAGACCCAGGCCGGACTCCTTGGCGTAGTTGTCGAGACTGTCAGAGAGATACACAGCTACGACAACCCCGAGATCATCGCCCTGCCGGTCATCGGAGGTTCGGAGGCATACTTCGAATGGCTGGACGAGTCGCTGGAGGCGAAGGCCGACGAACCCGCCGCTCCGTAGCTATTTTACCCTTCCCGGCGTATAATAACGCCACTCAAAGGCGAACGTATGTTTAAGACCATTCGGGAAGACATCCGGAACGTGTTCGACAAGGACCCGGCGGCCCGGGGCGTCTTCGAGGTTATCTTCTGCTATCCCGGCCTGCACGCTTTATGGGGCTATCGCGTCTTCCACTGGTTCTGGAAGATCAGGTGGCACTTTCTGGCCCGCTGGCTGTCCCACTGGACCCGCTTCCTCACCGGCATCGAAATCCACCCCGGCGCCACTATCGGCAAACGGTTCTTTATAGACCACGGCATGGGCGTAGTCATTGGCGAGACTTCTGTTATCGGCGACGATGTGCTGATCTACAAGGGCGTCGTCCTGGGCGGCACCAGCCTGTCCAAGGGCAAACGGCACCCGACCCTGGAGAACAACGTGGTCATCGGCTCCAACGCCACCGTGCTGGGCAATATCACCATCGGCGAGGGCGGCAGAGTCGGGGCGGGCTCTGTCGTGGTCAAGAGCGTGCCGCCGGGTTCCACCGTCGTTGGCATACCCGGCCGGGTTGTCGAGGAACACAAGCCCAAAATCGTCACCGACCTGGAACACGGCCATCTTCCCGACCCGGTGGCCGAAGCGGTGCGCTACATCCTGGCGGAACAGGCCAAACTGGAAAAACGCTGCGAAGCCCTTGAGAAGATCGGCGGCATCGTGACGCCTACCGACGAACTAAAAGAGAAGCTAGAAGCCCTGGCCAAGGAATTCGACGGCGGCGGGATTTGACCCGGCTAAAAACCCGGTTCAGCCGCCGGCGCTTTTTATAACACATTCCAATTTATTGAGCCTGTCACCCCGGCGATGAATCAGCGGTCGGCTTTTTGACACTCTTCCACGTTTCCCATATAATAATTGCAAATGATTAGCATTTGCGTATATCTCGGAGACGGTGATGCCGCTCGGTAAAACCGCTTTAAAAGCCACCGGGCAGCGGGCTGTCATCCTGGACATCATCCGGGCCGGCAAGGGCCATCTTGATGCCGATGAGATCTACCAGCGCGCCAGGAAAAAGCTGCCTCGGATCTCCCTTTCGACAGTTTACCGGGCGCTGGCTAAATTCAAGGAGAGCGGGCTGGTTGAGGAACGGCACCTTGACCAGAACCATCACCACTATGAGATTTCGCATCAGGAACATCATCATCACCTGATCTGCACCCGGTGCGGAAAAGTCGTCGAGTTTACGCTTCCCATAGTTGAGATTGTCGGTGCGGTGCCGCAAGCAGGCGGCTTTTCTATCAGCGGCGGCGAAATTTCGCTCACCGGGCTGTGCCCGGATTGCCGGCAGGAAGCGGTCTAAAGATATGTCCGCCAGGAGATCTGAACCTGCCGATATGCCTGTCGAAAGCTGCCCCGCCTGCCATGCCCCGAACCAGCACCGCCGGCGCCGCGGACACCGGCTTGAGATGACCGGCGCACCCTCCTTGAAGATCGCCCTGGTCGGCAGCCCCAACGTCGGCAAGAGTTCCGTTTTCCACGCCCTGACCGGACGGCGCGTCATCATTTCCAACTACCCCGGCACTACCGTTGACATCTTCCGCGGCCAGGCCGTTTTCAACAGCCGCCCGGTGGAGGTTATCGACACCCCCGGCATGTACTCCCTGCACTCCATTACCGAGGAGGAGCGGGTAGCCCGGGCTATCCTGCTCCAGGAGAAGCCGGACGTGGTGCTTCACGTCATCGACGCCAAAAACCTGGAGCGGATGCTGCCGATGACCTTCCAGCTCATCGAGGCGGGACTACCGGTCATCGTCGTCCT
The DNA here is from genome assembly GCF_001466665.1 of Dehalogenimonas alkenigignens. Classification (NCBI taxonomy): domain Bacteria; kingdom Bacillati; phylum Chloroflexota; class Dehalococcoidia; order Dehalococcoidales; family Dehalococcoidaceae; genus Dehalogenimonas; species Dehalogenimonas alkenigignens. Next base: position 160,737 of record NZ_KQ758903.1, read on the forward strand.
GAACATGATGGACGAGGCGTCAGCCCACGGCATCGGCATCGATACCGGGAAACTTGCCGCCGAACTGGGTGTTCCGGTCATCGGCACCGCGGCATCCCTCGGGCATGGCATTACCGAACTCAAACAGGCAATTCTGGATTACAGAGCCATCAGCCTGGCGCTGCCGATAGTCTATGATGAATTAATTGAAAACGCCGTCGCCGATCTGAAGCCGCTGGTCAGCGGCAGCCCGCCGGCCGAGCGCATTTCCAGCCGGTCGATCGCTTTACTGCTATTAAGGCAGGATGGGCAAATTCGGCAATCGGCAACCGAGGGCGAAGGGTCGGACGGTTCGCGAATCGATGCCATCGTTGACCGCGCCAGGCTTTCGATGAATCAGGCGCCGGCTTACGTTCTGGCGGTGGCCCAGCAGCGGGCGGCTTCGAAACTGGCCGCGAGCGTCATGTCGCAGCAGGTGCCCGGCAGACTGCGCTTCGGCGAGCGGTTGTCCCGAGCAATGATGCACCCCTTCACCGGCGGGCTCATCCTGGCGGCGGTGCTGTACGCCATGTATTTCATTGTCGGCGTCTTCGGCGCCGGTACGCTAGTCGGGCTGCTGGAGGAGAAGGTCTTCGGCCAGCTCATCAATCCCTTCTTTCAAAATACGCTGCAGAATCTGATACCGATCCAGCTCATTTCCGACCTCTTCGTCGGCGACTACGGCATCATCACATTAGGCATCACCTACGCCATCGGCATCATCCTGCCCATCGTTTCCACCTTTTTCATCGTCTTTTCGATGATCGAGGACTCCGGCTACCTGCCGCGGCTGGCAATGCTCATTGACCGCGTCTTCAAGTTTATCGGCTTGAACGGGCGGGCGGTCATTCCCATCGTCCTGGGCCTGGGCTGCGACACTATGGCCACCATCGTCACCCGCACCCAGGAAACGAAACGCGAGCGGGTTATCACCACCCTGCTCCTGGCGCTGGCCATTCCCTGTTCCGCCCAGCTTGGCGTCATTTTCGGCATCCTGTCCGTCTCCACCGGCATGCTGCTGACCTGGCTTGGCGTGGTCGGCGCGGTTTTTATCCTGGTTGGCTGGCTGGCTTCCAGAATCATCCCGGGCCAGCGTGCCTGCTTCTACATGGAGGTGCCGCCCCTGCGGCTGCCGCGCCTGTCCAACGTGCTGCAAAAAACCTACGCCCGGCTGGAGTGGTATTTGAAAGAGGTCATCCCCTTCTTCATCGTGGCCAGCGTGGTGTTGTGGGCCGGCGATGCCGCCGGCCTCCTCGACATTCTGATTAGCGGACTTAAACCGGTCGTTGAGTTCGTCGGCATCCCCGCCGAGGCGGCGGTGGCTTTCGTCATCGGCTTCTTCCGCCGGGACTTCGGCGCCGCCGGGCTGTATGATCTGACCGCCCAGGGGCTGCTCTTCGGCAACGCCCTTCTGGTATCGGCGGTAGTCATGACCCTGTTCGTGCCGTGTATCGCCCAGTTCATGGTCATGATCAAGGAGCGGGGCTGGAAGACGGCGGTAGCTATTGCCGGCTTCATCTTTCCCTTCGCCTTCCTGGTTGGCCTGGGACTCGACCGGGCCTTGAAGTTCCTCGGAGTCAGCCTGTGAACGACGCCTCCGCCGACAGGATAAAATGCCCCTTCTGCGGCTTCGAGTTCGACGCCGCCTCCGGCACCGCCTACTGCGGCTCCTGTCCCATGGGGAAAAGCTGCCGGCTGGTGCGCTGCCCCAACTGCGCCTATGAGACACCGGCCGAACCGAAACTATTTGCCGCCATCAAGAAGCTGAGGAGAAAACGATGAACATCGACGAGCACGGTGAAGAGATACTGGAGAGCCTGTGGATCAAGACACAGGAGGAAAAAGCCGGCGCCAGCGCCGCCGATTTTCAAGCCCGCAAAGCCCTCGAGCAGCTCATCGAGGACGGGCTGGTGGTTTCAGGCGGTGATGGTTTACTCTATTTGACTGAGAAAGGTCTGCCGGAAGCCCGCAGCGTGGTGCGGCGCCATCGCCTGGCGGAGCGCCTGTTATACGACGTCCTGGGCACCCGCGACAAGATGATGCACGACAAGGCCTGCAAGTTCGAGCATCTGCTGGATAAGGGACTCGACGAGAACATCTGCGTCCTTTTGGGGCACCCCAAAGTATGCCCGCATAACAAGCCGATCCCGCCGGGCAAATGCTGCCAGGCGGCGGCCTCCCGCCCGCAGAAGCTGGTCTCGCCGTTATCCGAACTGCGTCCAGGACAAAGCGGTACCGTCGCTTATCTCTACGCGCCGGAAGCTGACAAGCTGCAAAAGCTGATGGCGATGGGCGTCCTGCCGGGGGCGCCGGTGAAGCTGATCCAGAGTTTCCCGTCATACGTTTTCCAGGCTGGCATGAGCCAGTTCGCCACCGACCGGGAAATGTCTGACGCAATTTATGTAAGGCTGACCGAAGACCCGGTCCACTGACGGCTCTTTTGCGCCTTATTCCGGGGGGCTGGTATAATCCCACCCGTCACATGGGGCTGTAGCTCAGCTGGGAGAGCGCCTCCTTTGCAAGGAGGATGTCAGGGGTTCGAGTCCCCTCAGCTCCACCAAAACTATCAATAGGTAGAACTGTTTCACCATCACCGCCCGGAATGGGCAGCCTATATTCCACCTTCACGGTGTTGCCCTCAACAGTGACCCTTTTCACGAATGTCTTAATGAACGCCTTCCGCCTTACCACATCGGCATCTTCAAGCAAAGCCCTCAAATCCCTTGCATGAGTTTTGATTGCCTCAAGGTTGAGTTGATCCATCTTGTCGACGACCGCGTCTGCATCAAGCTGTACCTTCACTTTACTGAGTTCATCTTGCTTGTTCCGTAACTCCCTGATTCGGGGCGCTAGATCATGAAGCGTTAACAGCCCGGTTTCAAGAGCCTCGTACAATTTGAGCAGCCTGGTATTCACTTCCTCCAGTTCCGAATCGATGTTGGATAGCCGCTCGTATAAAGCGGTATGACCTGATCGCAGATCTTCATTCACCAGCTTTACGAGTTCTTCCAAGTTCTGTTCGTTCAGGATCGTGGATTTTAGGTTTTGAGTCACAAGCCTCTCAAGTTTTTCCTTGGGAAGGCTACGAGCGCAGCACGCTTCCTTGCCTTGCTTGTAGTTCCGCATACATTGATAGTAAGCATATTCCCCGGATTTGGCGCTGTGGCCAGTCATCGAGTGCCCGCAAGAACAGAATAGAAAGCTGGAGAGGAGGTACTGGCTTGTAACCGTCCGAGGGTGCGCGACGGCCGGGCTTTTATTCCCCACCTTCTTCTGCACAAGGTAGAAATCCTCATGCGGAATGACAGCAGGCCAAGCGTTTTTCAGCCGGACCGAGCCCCACACAAGAACTCCGGCATAGGCTTCGTTAGTGAGCACCTGGTAGACTGTAGACCGGCCCCAGTACTCACCTTTAAGAGTACGAAGACCGTCCGCATTAAGTTTACAGGCAATGGCCTTGCAACACTGGTCTTTCAACGCCATTTCAAATTGGAGCTTAACAACCTGGATCGGAACCGAATCATCCGGCATGGGTTCGAGTTTGTTCCTGAGCTTTTCGCCGTCCTTCACCTTGATGACCTTGTAACCATAAGGAGGCCGGGAGCCGTTGAAGAAGCCGCGCTTGGCATTTTCCATCTGGCCACGCTTGATGTCCTGCCCCATGTTCAGGCTGTAGAATTCGTCGATAGATTCGATGACACCCTCCAAGAGGTGTCCGGTCGGTGAATCATCCACCGGCTCGCTGATTGATATCACCGAGATGCCTTGCTTCTTCAGGAGCATCTTGAAGGTCACCGAATCGCTGCGGCTTCGGGCGAAGCGATTGAGCTTCCATACTAAAATCGCTTGAAACGGGGGCGGTTTAAGCCTTGATAGCGAGATCATTTCCATAAAGGCCGGGCGGTCGGTTGAGCGTCCGCTTTCGGCCTCATCAATGAATTCACGAACTACCACATGGCCGTTTTTCTCGGCATACTCTCTCAAAGCCCGAAGCTGCGCTGATAAGGAAAGCACGGTGTCCTGTGCTTCGGACGAAACCCGACAATAAAGTACCGCCTTCATATCTTTTGTCCTCCCTAACCTTTCGCCTATGTCCCGATCCGCTCACAAATTGAGCAAGTCCCCGGTAGCATGCCTATTGCTGAATATTCGCTGATTAATTCTCTGATTGGCGTTACCCATTCCCCAAGGCTCTTATACGTTGTTTCTACTTCTTTAAGTTCAACCGTTTTGGTGAGTTCTTCGTATGCTGCAAGAAGACCGGACCTGCACTTATCCTCGCCTTCGGCATCTACCTCAGCCAGTTGTTTGCCAAACAGGGTGACCAGGTGCCGCTCCCGATCGACAACCATCCCATTTTTCAACTCAGCATCCGTTTTCCCAGGTTCCCCTGAGAAACGTCGTCGAAGCGCGTACTTATAGAGTTCAGCGCAGGCGGTGTGACTGAAAACGAACGGCGGATGAATACCTTTAGTTTCCGAGACCACCGGTAAACCCGTCTTATTCCTGATGAGTTCAAGCGTCTTCAGTTGGAGGTCGATTCGAGCCAACAAATGGGCTTGATACTCTTTCTGCCACTTGGAAAGAAAGCGCGTAAGCTTGATTTGGCCCAGGTGCTGCTTGATCGGAGACGGCTTGTTGAGGGCGGCTTTTGGAAATCTCCCGGCGAGGAACTTTTCTTTCAGGCGCTCTTCATCGAGGAAGACCGACAGTGGCTCGCGCTCGTACCAGGAGACAACCGCCAGTTCAACCGCCGGGACCTCAACGGAACGGGCAGTTTCAGTGAGTTCAGCAAGTAGTTGTTCCTGATGCCTTTTAAGGGCATCTCGGATCAGGCTCACATTTGCCTCTCGCAAGTCCCGTTCCCGTCGCGCTTGGATGATACCGTCCCTGACCGTGCGAGGATCAGCCTTGGTATCATTTACGATTTTGGATTCAGTTTTCCCCTCTTCAATTAGTTTGAGCCACCTCGCCCTGTCTTCCGCGCTATATTTCTTCGGCATGGAAAAATATTCCCCTTTTCTACGATTGATGATTATATTGCAAACGTCATACATGTATTTTATTGCTGTTTAGTGCGGCTGTCAATATTTACGCATACTTAACATTCTGCGGTGACGGGGGACGAAAGGTATGGTACTCTCGTTACATGCGAAAGCGCAAGCTAATAGATCCGGAAGACCAGGTCGAGGAAGACTTGCTGTTGTCAGGTCTGCGGATACTTGCTTCGATTATCGCCGATGCCCACCGGAAACAGCAAAAAGCATTGAGGGAAGCAAATCTTAATCTGAATGCACCTGCCCTAAATGGCGAGCAAAGTAAAGAATATGAAAGCCTACCTTGAGTTAGAAGAGATCGACCGCCTGGCCGCGACCGCTGATAACCTCCGCGACATGCTTCTGGTGACGATGTTGTTCCACCTCGGTTGCCGTGTTTCTGAGGCATTGGGGATCGCGGTCGGCGACATTGATCTCGATGCTGGCACCGTCACCATCAAACATCTGAAATCCCGCGTCAAGCTCAAATGCCCCAAGTGCGGTACTTCTCTTGGTTTGACCTCGGTCTTCTGCCCTAAATGCGGCGATAAGGTCGAGGCCGCAGTGAAGGAACTCAAGGAACATCGGAAGCAGCGAATTCTCCCATTGGATGATGATCTGATCGCCCTCCTAAAGGAATTCATCTCGCGTGGAGGTCCGATTAACCGTAACGGCAAGCGACTCCTTTTTGGAATCAACAGGCATCGAGCCTGGCAGATCATTAAAACACTTGGAGAAAAAGCCGGGTTGCCGCGGATCATAAATAATGAATCTGGCAAGGTGCATTACGTGTCGCCCCATAAACTGAGGGATGCCTTCGCCATTCGCGCGATGAGACACAACGACTCCGGCGATGGCCTAAGAATGCTCCAGGAACACCTTGGTCATCAGAGCTTCAACACCACCGCCAAATACCGCAAAGTCGCCGGTGAAGAACACCGCCGCTGGTACGATGATTTGTGGAAGGGCGATGGGCATTCCATTAAAGCCTAAGAAGGGCGGCTTCCTCCGGCCGTTCGGTTGCGGTTGGTTCATTCGGGAATATTTGGCTGGTCGAGCGCCTTATGGCTCACCGGCGATCGATCCCGATGTCGGTGCGCCGCAATCGGAGCTCTTCCAGGAGTACAAACTCGCCCTCATCTCAGAGATTGCCATGGACCGGGCAACACGGCAGGCAGAGAAAATCGCCCGGAAAGAAGGCAAGCCCATCTCGCCAGACAAGATCGAAGCGCTTTTCGAGGAATACTACTTACACCTTCCTTATAAAACCATCGCCTGCCGCTACCATTCGTTTGTTGTTTACTTTTCGATGCTGACAAGGCTCGGCTGGGTCGAGCTCACCGGTCAAACCGAACCATCGGCTTTCCAAGACAACTTCCCGCCCGGGCAGCCGCGGCGGTTCTACCGCCTGACCAAGGCCGGGCGCGGCGCCGGCGACAGCGCCTGGGCTAACCCACAAAAGGCTTAGTCTCCAAAAACACCGGCCGGTAAGGCCGCGGCAATCCAAATACAAAGCCCTGTGGTGCTTAAAGAAACCGCATTAGTCATTCAGTAAAGTAATTCCATCTGCCGCCTCTCGATCACACAATCACCACGTTCAAAGACGGATTGTGCAATGCCTCCTCCCAATGAGACGAACTACCAGCCGGAAAGAGTGGATTGCTGAGCAATAGAGAGCTTCCTTATTGTTCAACTGGGCTTACTCCAAAGCTAAAGCGGTATGTCCATCATTTCATCGTGGGCGGGGAAAGCGTCGTAAATATAGGTTCATTTTGTAGCTGAACAAACGCAAAGATTGTTACATGATAGGTGCTGGTTTTGTACCGCCAGCACCTTACCAACTGAATAGGCGATAATCCTTGACCTGAACGCTTGCCCCTCTTTGAAAGGGGGGTCAAGTATTGAGAACGACCCTATCTTATCCTGACGATCAAAACAATCCGCCAACGTCCTATGACCGGCTAACCGGCGATTGGCTTCTATACTACGCAGTTGCCAAGCGGTTCATGTGGAAAATACCGACGCAAGATAGGCCGGACGTAAGGCACAGCATAATGATGGAACTGGCCGACGCTCAAAACCGCAAGGGCGGTTTGCCCTTGCCCGAAGCGGCCATGTACCGGATTGCTTCTTTCGAGGTGGCCGACTACTGGCGCAAAAAGAAGCGTAGCCCTAACCTGCTAAGTCTCGACGGCGATGAGGACGCCGACAATGATACCGGCTTGTCGTCCGTTTTGCCCGACGACTCGGCGCTCGACCTCGATGCCTGGATAGACGCCCGTACTTTCCTGCTAAGTTGTCCTAAGCGGCTAATCCAGATTGCCTTCAAGCGGGTGAACGGCGTAACTTTGGACGGCGCGGAACGCAAGTATCTTTGCCACTTCCGTAAGCGTGAACAAGTTTCCTTCTGTGGGTAACGTTTTGACCCCTTCTAGCGGTTGTATAAGTGGGAGCATTCATTAGGCCAGCGAACGGCGGCTAATGGGTGTCTTACTACTATGCGAAGCCGGTGGAATTGCCCAATCACTGGATAGCTAAAAGGGGGGAAAGACAATCGAACAATTAAATATTGAGGGCAGGCGTTCAGGTGAGGGTTTTATCGCACAGCGGCAAAGTGTTATCAGCGCCCTGAATAGGGCCTTGGCCGATAAGGTGAACCTACTCGGTTTCACCCTAGGCCGCAAAGGCTTCCTTACCTACCTTAGAGCATTGGGTGGTAGCAACATCATAAAGGTTGTCCCGTCCGGCGGTGATGCCAGCGAATCGCGGGTCACTGGTAAATGCTTAAAGGTAGTCTGCGGCGCAAACACGGCCTACCTTACCAACAACGAATGGACCGGCGATCGTACCAGTCCGAGCTACTGCGAGCTTAAGGTCAGTCCCCGCTACTCCATAGTACCGAACCTCGGTGCTTTGGAGCTATCCGAAGCATTGGAGCGGGTGCTTACTTTCACGTCATCCCAAAGCTCGCGGCCAGTCCTTCAAGGCGTCTGCCTGAAAGCAAAGGACGGCAAGCTCGACATGGTATCCGCCGACGGCTACCGACTCGCCATCGCCACGCTCGACCTCGACGGCGAAGGGACTGCGGTCATCCATCGGGACGAGCTACGGGGTATCGCCCAGGCGCTAAAGCGTGCCAGGCGGGTACGCCTCGCCTTTGAAACGGACGAACCGACCAAGCGGACATACCTTATTCTCGAAACGGAGCTAATCCGTTACCGATGGTCTGGCATGAGCGGCGACTATCCCGACCACAAGCCTCTCATCCCGACCGGCTTCAAAACATCGGTAAGCCTCGAAAGCACGGAAACGCTGAAAGCCATCGCAAGTCTTAAGGTGCTGACCGACGTGAAGGGCTGTCCGGTAGACCTCACCATCGGGGACGGCAAGGTCATCATGTCGGCAACCGACGACAAGGGTGTAACCGAGCTGTCCGCCGAAACCACTGGCGAACCGGTGCGCTTAAGGCTTGACGGCGGCTTTTTTGCCGACGCCCTGAAAGCCTGTGGCGGCATGGTGGAACTTAACATCACCGAGCCGCACTTGCCGACGCTCTTCAAGGCCGACGGATTACAACTTGTTGTAATGCCGATGGCGGTGGGCAAGCCGCAACCGAAAGCCGAGGTCAAGGCCGAGGTGAAAGCGCCGGAGCCAGTGAAAGTCGAGCCACCGAAAGAAGCGGCGGCAGTTGAGCCGGTCAAGGTGGAAGCGCCGAAGGTGGCCGAGACTAAGCCGGACAAAGAGGTCGAAGAAGCGGTAGCCGAGGCAAGAGCCATCACCGAGAAACCCAAGATGCCGAGGATAGCCAAGAAAATCGCAAGGGAAGCTGTCGCGGTCTAATCCAAAACTGAACGCTTGAACTCACAAAACAACCAACGCAGGAAGCGGGGTGTGCGCCCCGCTTTTTGCTATTTAAGGGGATATTCGTTCCCGTGTGTGGGAACGAATATCCCCTTTTTTGTTCTTACTAATGGCTAAACACTGCTTTGAAGGAGGCAAAATGAAACAGGGATCATGCCGAGAACGGCTGAACGCCGAGCTTAAGGATCGGTTGCGGGACATACGGACGCTCTGGCGACTGAATCAAAAACATCCCGACGCGTCACACCCGGAGTTGGGGAAGTTCAAGGAATACGGATTAGTGCTCGATTACGTGGCCAAGGGAACCTTCCAAGACCAGAAACGGGGATATTTTCGCTGGCAATTATCCTGGGGCGGCCCCGCCGACGAGTTCCGGTTCTACTTAGACGAGGATCTGGACGCCGTGGAAATCCGGTACCTGTTTTTGGATTGGAATGACTGCGCCAGTAAGAAGTTGTCCGGCGACACGTACAAACTCCTCGACGAAATCTTCCAGCACTTCAAAGACATTGGGATTGTGGAGGCTGAACGGGCTAAGTCTATAAGTTGATACCTATCTAATGTGTCCAACAAAAAGGCGGCGAAGCATCCGGGGAATCCGGGAGCTCGCCGCCTTTTTTGTTTGGATGATAGCCTAAGAAGGTCAATAATACTGGCTCTTGATTTGCGAAAGCTCGGTTTTGAGCCTGATATTTTCGTTCTTCAATCCTTGATTTTCTGATTCTTTTTCGGCCAGTTGGCGGCGCAGATCATCGATTTCATTGAGCAGTTGGGAATAGGTCTTGCCTCGTGAACGCCTTAATGACTCCAGCCTTTCGTATGCCCTTGAAGTAAGGCAGTAACCTTCTTTGCTTGCCCACATTTTTTCGATAAGGCGCTGATGTTCGAGGCGGCATAACCTAACAGCGGCAGCTCCCGCTGTATATCCAAACTGGTTCACAAGGTCGCCGAGCGTGGCGGTTTCTTTGCTCGCGATGAACTCTAGTATCTCAAGTTTGGAGGCGACGGTTGGGTAACGGCCCATTTCGTTCTCCAATAATGATTACATCCAGATGTAACTCCATGTGTACCATCCGGGAATCTCGTTTGGCAATAGTATGTCGAATTGCCTCTCGTAAACGTCATGGCTGGTTACCTAGTGAACATTCGCAGAGAATGTTGGATTGATCGTGCGGGAGCAGCTTAACCAGTGATCTTGCCCCAGCGCATTCACTTTGCTCGGTCCTGAATAACCAGTGCATCATGGGATTTAACATCGACGACTCTAAACGACCTTGACCTCCGATTTGTTTATTGGTAATATAAGTATGTTGATTCAAATCTTCAACTATTAAAGTTGGGAGATAAAAATGAAACTTAGCACTCGAGCCCGTTACGGTACCCGCGCCATGCTCGACCTAGCACAGCATTACGGCGACGAGGTCGTGCCTATAAAAGACATCGCCCGGCGGCAGCAGATTTCTCTACCATACTTAGAGCACTTGGTAGGTCCACTTGTTGATGCCCATCTCGTTCAATCCGTCCGCGGTTCCCGTGGCGGGCTTAAACTAGCCAAATCGCCAGACAACATCCGGTTAAACGAAGTCGTTTGCCTGCTGGAAGGTCCTATTGAGCCGGTGGATTGCATCCAGAGCCCTGATAAGTGTAACCGTTCCCAATTCTGTGCCACTAGGGATATCTGGGGCGATATGGGGCGAGCTATGACGTCGGTGTTGGAGAAAACCACCTTGGCCGATCTTGTGAGCCGTCAACAGGCCAAAGTGTCTCCTGATTCCGATATGTACTATATCTAGTCGGAGCCAAAAAGAATTAGACGAGAAGGAGACACTAATTTGAGCGCTCACAAATTGGAAACTATAGTTGTCCATGCCGGCCAGGAGACGCCGGATCCAGCCACCGGCGCCCGGGCTGTACCCATTTATCAGACCACATCGTATGTCTTCAAGGATTCCGACCACGCCGCAAACCTCTTTGCACTGAAAGAGTTTGGCAACATCTATACGCGAATCATGAACCCCACCACCGACGTCTTCGAACGACGTATCGCCGCTATCGAAGGGGGCGTCGGGGCATTGGCGGTAGCTTCCGGCCAAGCGGCGGAGACGCTAGCACTCCTAAACATCACCCGCCCCGGCAATGAGATCGTGTCGTTAAACAATCTATACGGCGGCACCTACGAACTGTTCCATTACACCTTCCCCAAGCTGGGGCGAGAGGTCAAATTCGTGCCATCCGGCAACCTCGACGCCTTGAAAAGTGCAATCACCACTAAAACCCGCGCCATTTACGCGGAAACCATTGGCAACCCCAAACTGGATGTCCCGGATTTCCAGGCCATAGCCAAAATCGCCCATGAAGCGGGCGTTCCATTCGTCGTCGATAATACCGTAGGGGTCGGCATCGTCCGCCCGATTGACTTCGGTGCCGATATCGTTGTTGCCTCGGCTACCAAATATATCGGCGGCCACGGCACCAGTATCGGCGGCGTTATTGTCGATGCCGGTAAGTTCACCTGGGGCAATGGTAAATTCCCAGAGTTCACCGAGCCCGATCCTACTTACCACGGTCTCAAGTTCTGGGACGTTTTCGGCAACTTCCCAGGTATGGGTAACGTGGCCTTCATCATCAAAGCCCGTGTTCAGCTACTTCGCGATCTCGGCGCTTCACTTTCACCTTTCAACGCCTTCCAATTGTTGCAGGGACTTGAAACCCTGGCCCTACGACAGGAACGTCATTCCGAGAACGCCCTCAAAGTCGCCCAACACCTGGCGAGACACCCGGCAGTGGCTTGGGTAAACTACCCCGGCCTCCCCGATAATCCGAATTACCCAACCGCTCACAAATATCTCGGGAATAAATTTGGTGGGCTAGTAGGTTTCGGCATTAAGGGCGGGCTTGAGGCTGGTCGGAAATTCATCAATTCAGTGAAACTCTTTTCCCACCTGGCCAATATCGGAGACTCCAAGAGCTTGGTCATACATCCGGCATCAACCACTCACGCGCAACTGACATCCCAAGAACAAGCCGCGACCGGAGTCTCCCCAGACTACATTCGTCTTTCAATTGGCATCGAACATATCGATGATATTCTCGAAGATATCGACCAAGCCCTCCGGCAAGCAACGGCTTAACGAGATACCAATGACTGATTCGACAACCTCGGAACTCGGTCTCGTCCGAACTGAATACTTCACCATCGACCGACTCGTGCTTGAGTCGGGTGAGGTGATCGCACCGGTGATGCTGGCATATGAAACCTATGGCCGCCTCAATGCTGAGCGATCCAACGCAGTGTTAATCTGCCATGCCTTAACCGGCGACGCCCATGTAGCCGGGATAAACGCTGCCACCGGGAAAGACGGTTGGTGGGACAGCATGGTCGGGCCGGGTAAAGCCTTCGATACCGACGAGCTTTTTGTCGTCTGCTCCAACGTCCTGGGCGGCTGCCAGGGCTCAACAGGCCCATTATCCCCCAACCCGGCTACTGGTGAACCCTATGGCTTGGATTTCCCTATCATCACCATCGGCGACATGGTCTCCGCCCAGGCCAGACTCATCGAGTATCTGGGTATCGAAAAATTGCTCGGTGTGGCCGGCGGTAGCATGGGCGGCATGCAAGCCCTGGCCTGGGCGGCGAAATTTCCGCACAAGATCAACTCAATCATCGCCATCGCCACGACGGCCAAACACTCGCCACAACAGATCGCCTTCAATGAGGTGGGGCGACAGGCGATACTCTCTGACCCACACTTCGACAATGGCCGATACTACGACGGCAAAGCGCCGGAGCGAGGATTGGCTACTGCGCGCATGGTCGGGCATATCACCTACATGAGCGACGAGTCCATGGCCGAGAAGTTCGGCCGCCGCTTCCGCGAATCGACTTCGAAGCAAAAATTCGCTGCCGATTTCGAGGTAGCGGGTTATTTACAGTATAAAGGTGACAACTTCGTCAAGCGCTTCGACGCCAACTCTTACTTGTACATAACCCGAGCTGTAGATCTCTTCGATCTGGCTGGAGAGAAGGAACTTGCTGCGACGCTAGCCCCCGTCTGTCACGCTTCGTTTTTAGTACTGGCCTTCAAGAGCGATTGGCTTTACCCTGCCAATCAATCACGTGAGTTAGTGCGCGGCTGCAAACTAGCTGGCATCGACGTTACCTATTGCGAGATTAACTCAACATATGGTCATGACGCCTTCCTTCTGGAGGTGAATGAAGAGACTCACCTTATCCGCCATTTCCTGCACAAAATCCTCCGGGAAAGCGCCCAAGGCTTAAACAACGATGAACACCATTAGAAAAGATCACGAGGTCATCGCCGGGCTGGTCAATCCTGGATCGAGCGTGCTCGACCTAGGTTGCGGTGATGGCGAACTCTTGGCTTATCTCGCCGAAAAACGCTCGGTCAAAGCCCGCGGCGTCGAGATTTCCGAGCAGGCTATCTACCGCTGCGTCGGCCGCGGCCTGTCGGTTTCGCATCAGGACATCGACAACGGTCTGGCCGAATACGGCGATACGTCTTTTGATTATGTGATCCTCAACCAGTGCCTGCAACAGGTCAAATCGCCACAGAAGGTTCTGGCTGAGGCAGTTAGGGTAGGCAAAAAGGCCATCGTTGGCGTATCCAACTTCGCCCACATCTCAGCTCGGTGGCAACTGGGTGTAGCAGGACGGGCGCCCGTAACCCCTGCCCTGCCGTTCCAATGGTATGACTCGCCCAATCTGCATTTCTTGAGTTTGTCTGATTTTCACAACTATTGCAGGGTTAATGGCATAATGATCGAGAAAGCCATCTTTCTTAACGGTGGATATAGGATCAGGATGTTCCCCAACCTCCTGGCCCAGACCGGCATCTACGTTATATCGAAAACCCAAAATAGCTAAAGGAGATAGGAATGGAAACTGAGCGTAAAGTCGAAAAGGTGACTTTCAGGAACAAAAGCTTCCCCGCGCTAACCCGCGGCATCGCCACTGACATCACCGAGACTATCGGCAATACGCCGCTGGTTCGTCTTAACCGGGTAACGTCAGGTGCGGGCGCCGAGGTAGTGGCCAAACTGGAATCATTCAACCCCCTGCACTCGGTCAAGGACCGCATTGGCGTGGCCATGATCACCGACGCCGAGGCTTCGGGCAAACTCAAGCCCGGGACAACGATCGTTGAACCGACCTCCGGCAACACAGGCATAGCTTTGGCCTTCGCCGCCGCCGCCCGCGGCTATCGGCTGATCCTGACCATGCCGGAAACCTTCTCCATGGAACGACGACAACTCCTCGCCATCCTGGGTGCTGAGATCATCCTCACCCCAGGGAGCGAGGGCATGGGTGGCGCCATCCGCCGCGCCACCGAACTGGCTGACGCCAATCCAGGTTACTTCATGCCGCAGCAGTTCAAGAACCCGGCCAACCCGGAGATCCACCGCCTAACCACGGCGGATGAAATCTGGCGCGATACCGAGGGCCGAGCGGATGTACTGGTCGCTGGTGTTGGCACGGGTGGCACCATCACGGGCGTCGCCGAGGAACTTAAAAAACGAAAGCAGTCTTTCAAGGCCTTTGCCGTGGAGCCGGCAGCATCGCCGGTGCTATCCGGCGGCAAGCCAGGCCCCCACAAGATCCAGGGGATCGGCGCCGGTTTTGTGCCCCAGGTTTTAAGGACCGATCTCATCGATGAGATAATTCAGGTATCCAACGAGAACGCCGGCATCATGGCTCGTCGCCTAGCACGGGAGGAGGGCATCCTGGCCGGCATCTCTTCAGGCGCCGCAACCTGGGCGGCGGTGGAGTTGGCAAAACGACCGGAAATGAAAGGAAAACTGATCATAGTGGTACTACCGGATACCGGCGAGCGCTATCTCTCCACCTGGTTGTTCCAGGAAGTCTATCCAACTCCTCCCATCGTTTAACGAAGGAAACCAATATGAAACAAGTATATCTGGATAACGCGGCGACGACGCCTGTCGACCCCCGGGTCAAAGAGGCGATGCTGCCATATCTTGAGGACTTGTACGGCAACCCGTCATCCGTTCATTCAGCGGGACAGACAGCCCGCACGGCAGTTGAAGAGGCCCGCGGCAAAGTAGCTGCGCTCATCGGTGCCCGCGCCGACGAGGTCTATTTCACCAGCGGCGGCACCGAGGCCGACAACTGGGCGCTCAAAGGCACGGCCTGGGCCAAGGCTGAAAAGGGCAACCACATCATCACTACCGCCATCGAACATCATGCCGTCATCGAGAGCTGCCAATACCTGTCCAAACATGGCTTCGACATCACCCTGGTGCCGGTCGATAAGTACGGCCTCGTAGACCCCGAAGAGGTGAAAAAAGCGGTAACGCCCTACCATCCTGATTTCAGTCATGCATGCCAACAACGAGATCGGTACTGTCCAGCCGGTGGCCGAGATCGGCAAGATTGCCCGGGAACACGGGGTCCTGTTCCACGTGGACGCGGTGCAGACTGCCGGCCATCTGCCGATTAACGTGAATGACCTGAACGTCGATATGTTATCCATCTCCGGCCATAAGCTCTACGGCCCCAAGGGTATCGGTGCCCTGTACATCAGGAAAGGCGTCCGCATAGATTCCCTGCTCTCCGGCGGCAGCCAGGAGCGGGGCAAGCGACCCGGCACCGAAAATGTTCCTGGTATAGTCGGCTTTGGAGAAGCGGCGGCGATCGCCAAGGCGGAGATGGCTGACGAGGCCGTGAGATTGACGCTCCTTCGCGACAGGCTATCCTCCGAACTGCTGACCCGCATCCCTGACTCCCACCCCAACGGCCACCACACCCTACGGCTACCCAACAACGTCAATATCTCCTTCGACTATGTCGAGGGTGAATCGCTCCTGCTCAACCTGGATTTCGAGGGCATCTGCGCCTCCACCGGCTCAGCCTGCTCCTCGTCGTCCCTGGAGCCATCGCACGTACTGCTGGCTTGCGGCAAGATCGCCGAGGAAGCCCACGGCTCGCTGCGGTTCTCCCTGGGGAAATTCACCACCGGGGAAGATATCGACTCCGTTATCGAGGCTTTGCCGCGCATTGTGAAAAAATTGAGAGCTATGTCGCCGCTTGCACCCAAGTCGGTAGGCTTAGTTCGTTAGGAGAACGATATGACTTCAACCGGCCCCGCCGCTTATAGTCCTTTGGTCATTGATCACGTCAGAAATCCCCGCAACATAGGCGAGATGGAGAACCCCGACGGCGTCGGTCGTGTCGGCAACCCTATCTGCGGCGATGTCATGGAACTGTACATCAAGGTGAATGATGGCATTATCACCGATGCCTCATTTAAGACCTTCGGCTGCGGCGCCGCCATAGCCACCAGTTCCATGGTCACGGAGATGGTCAAAGGCAAGACCATCGAAGAAGCCCTGGAGATCTCCAATAAAGCCGTAGCCGAAGCGCTCGGAGGCTTGCCGCCGGTCAAGATGCATTGCTCGGTACTGGCGGAGGAAGCTTTAAAGAAAGCCATTGAAAACTACTACGAGCGCCGCGGAGAGAAACCGCCGTTCGAGATACCGGTTAGCCACGAACATCATCATTAAACGTTTAAGGCGCTGCCCCTGAATGAAACCTAACGGCGCGGGTGCCTCGCCTAGGGACTGCTTGCCATCTTCCTACCATCGGGGTTTTCGGTGAGATAGTCGAGGCATCATGCTTCTATCAAGTGTCCCAATTCTGCTGCTATATCTCCGTTTCATGATGAAGTTGGAGATTTGACGGGCGACCTACTGCAAGTCTTTCCACCAAGACACCCACAGTCTCTGTTTCTTCTTCAAATTAAGTATATTTACGTATTGCTAGATCATGCCGAGTGCGGTATAATCATATCCGACTATTTAGGTCATATTAGTAAAGTATCAATCGTTAAGAGGGGACAGTATCAGATGAAACTGTACCAGCTGATCCTTAAAGACATTTCTCGACGCAAAAAGCGCGTCCTCTATGCCGCTCTCGGAGTCATCATCGGCACTATGACCGTGGTCGGTATTCTCACCGTGGCCGATTCCGGACAGTCCAGGATCGTCAACCAACTGGAAAAGTACGGCCCCAATCTAACCATTACCCCAGCTATATCCTCACTTGATATGACCCTGGGAAACCTCAGCCTGGGACAAGTTACCGTCGGTGAGACTTATATTCCGGACTCCCGAATTGCCGAGATCCAGGATATCGCTGACAAACAAATCCGTGAGGCGCTGTCTAACGGCCAAATCCAAGCGATTCTGCCGGGGATCGACGCCGATTCCAATGTGGCCACCGTGGCTCCAAGGTTGTACTCAGTGACCGCAGTCAATGATGCCCAGGCGATGGTCGTTGGGATTTACCCAGCCGCGGAGCTCAAAGTGCGCACCTGGTGGAAGATCCAGAGCGGCACATATCTCGATAAAGGTAATGAAGTTCTACTGGGATCCACCGTAGCGACGGTACTTAGCTTGGAATCCGGCGATACGGTGCGTATCCATGGCGCCGATTTCCTCGTTGCCGGCGTGCTTGAAGAAACCGGCTCCGCTGACGACACCCAGTTGTTCACCAACCTGGCAACTCTACAAAAAGTCTCCGGCAAGGTAGGGTTGGTGTCCATGATCGATGTTCGCGCCTTGTGCAACGCCTGCCCGGTGGAGACCATCGCCGCAGCCATCAACGGTGCCGTCCCTGGCGTTCGGGCGGTGGCGGTGAAACAGGTGGCTCAGAGTGAACTGGGCATGCTCGACCGGATCAACCGCTTGATGCTGGCTCTGGGCGGCGTCACCTTGTTCATCGGCGCCTTCGGCGTTGCCAACACCATGATGACCTCGGTGCACGAGCGCCGGAAAGACATCGGCATCATGCGGGCGGTGGGTTCCTCTCAGAACCAGATCCTGTTCGCGTTCCTAGAGGAGGCGGTCATCGTCGGTCTCATCGGCGGCGTTTTCGGTTATCTCTTCGGTTCCGCCCTTGCTTATGCCATCGGCCCTTTGATCTTCGAAGGTACCGCCATAAGGTACGTTATAGCTTTCCTGCCGCTTTCGCTGGGTGTTTCGGTGTTAGTGGCGGTACTGGCAGCAGCCTACCCAGCTTACCGGGCCACCAGAATCCGGGTGGCAGATTCCTTCCGATCGTTATAAGGAAAACGTATGCTTGAAGTCAAAAACGTCTGTAAAATCTACGGCGAGGGTGAGAGCCAGGTAAAAGCTCTTGACGGCGTATCGTTCACCGTCGAAAGCGGCTCTTTCCTAGCAATCATGGGGCCCTCCGGCAGCGGCAAATCTACCTTGCTCAATATCATCGGCGGGCTGGATAATCTGTCATCCGGCGAGATTATACTTAACAATCAACGTGTCGATAATCTCACAGAAAACCAGCTGGTAAACCTGCGCCGAGGTAAATTGGCCTATGTATTTCAGCAGTACCATTTGTTGCCGTCGCTGACTGCGGTTGAGAACGTGCTCTTACCATTGATCTACTCGGGCGCTAAGGCTGACACCAATAAAGCCCTGGAGGCACTAGGACGGGTCGGGCTTGCCAAGCGGGCTTACCATAAACCCGGCCAGCTCTCAGGTGGTGAACAGCAGCGGGTAGCTATCGCCCGGGCGCTGATCTCCGATCCCAGGATCATCCTAGCCGACGAACCGACCGGCAACATCGACCAGAAGACCGGCGGTGAGATCCTCCATTTGTTCGAGGAATTGCACGCTGAGGGACGAAGCGTCGTCATGGTCACCCATGCCCCAGAGGTTGCCCGCCGCGCTCAGAAAACATTGCACCTCAAGGACGGCAAGGTCGTCGAAATAGTGGACAACAGCAAATTAGGAGGAGAGTAACAAGATGTTCTCGAAGTTCAGGGTAAAAATCGCGGCGTTAATGATCCTCGCTCTGGTGCTGATAGTTGCCGGATGCAGTTCCGGGACTAGCGGCACGACCACCACCCAAACCGGCGCGGCAGCAGTAGGCGGACGGATCAAGGCCACCTGGATAACTCCTAAAGTGGTTCTGGATACAGTGTCAGTGCCGGCGCAGGTCATCAACCAGGATACAATCGTCCACTTCTGGGTAACCATTCCGGAAGGCCAGATGCCTTTCATGGCCTACAAACTCGACAACAAACAGTACGTCAGGGCTAATCTATGCGTGCCCTGCCGCTCGTACAACTACTCGTTGGTCGGAGATGTGCTGCAGTGTGATACCTGCGGGACCCGTTTCAACGCAAAGACCGGCGACGGCATCGACGGCGCTTGCGTGAATTACCCCAAGGCTCTGGTACCTTATACAAACCAGGGCGGCGACCTGGCGATGACCGTAGCTGACGCCAAGACCTCCTATTTCAACACCCTGGAACCCGGCTGGCCCTAGACCCAAAACGGGGCACAAAATACTTATTGGGGTAAATAAGTTAGTTTAGATGGTGTGCGCCCTCATCGGGCGACTCCGCACGTGGGATTACAGATGAGACGCCGTCACACACATTTGATTTACCGGGGTTTTCGAGCTCGGTATAATCTCAGATTGCCGAACATGGTTAGATAATTGGCCGTTTCTTCAACCATTTCAAAACCTGCGTCAATAATCATGCCGGGCAGTAAGCCTCGGATGTTATCCTGGGTCCTTTCAAATAGAGTGAGAAGTTGCGAGATCAGATACATGGCAGGATTTCGCGGCCGGCCGAAATCTGCGAGATGAAATTCTCCACCCGGCCGTAGCACCCGGAAAACCTCCTGCAAGGTCCGTTGTTTATTGTTCCGATCTAAATGGTGGAACATCAAGCTGGAAAACGCACGATCAAAGATGCCATCGGGGAACGGTAAATTGTAGGACATCCCCCTGATCAAATAGATTTCAAGTCCCGCGTTCTTGATTTTCAAACCGGCAATTTCCAGAGCCTTGGCATCTGCATCGAGACCGGTCACTTTAGAATCTGGATGGGCGCTCTTGATCATAATTGCCAGAGTGCCCGTTCCGCATCCCACATCAAGTATCCGATACCCCTTTTCGACATGGGCTTGATCTATCAATTGACGTTTGAAAACCAGTTCGCGCATGGTCAGGCGAAGCAGTGAATCAAAGGCAGGAGTCAACCAGCCAAATTTTAAAGGAGGGATGTATTTGTCACCCTCTCCCGCACCTTGATGGAGTAGTGTTTTTCTTTTGGTTTTATCCATGCTAGCCCCCGGCAAAGACCCAGCATTTGGAGACGCTTTGGTCTCTATCTAGCTGCAGACACGACTTAAATGTTTATGTAACTCCTGTGCGCCGACAAGTGTCCAACGCCGTCATACCGGGCTATCTTTTCCAGGTCCTTATTCCAGCGGTCTGGCCTGATCGATTGGATTATGAGTATTCGCCGATTGAAGGCATCATGGGCTTTCTGCCGTGCTTCCGCAAGAGTCATTCGGCTATCTTCTTGGTGCCACCCAGAATTCATCTCTTCAATGTTTTCGATCGGTGGTGAAATTTCGCGCCCGGCGCAACACGCTTCCATGTCATTGTTTGAATAACTAATCCAGCGGGCAAGGTGGGCGTAAACATCACGGCTCGTCCAGGGCGAGCCTGAGCCATGCAGATTATGATGAGGATGATCGTCAAGAATCCCGGTAAGCAGGTCCCATTCTACCCGGTCCATTCGGATCATTTCGACGACGGTTTCCATGTTCATCAACTTTCTTCTAGGATAACGCCTTCGCTATGATTCCGCTACCCAGCACGACATCACCTTTATAAAATACCGCCGCCTGTCCCGGCGCCGGCGCCATCTGAGATTCGTCGAAAGTAACTCTAACTTGGTTAGTAACGTAAGGTTCGATCCAAGCTGAAACCATGCGACTACCTGAACGGATTTTCGTCATTACCCCCATGCCACGGTCAAGATGCTCGATGGAGATCCAGTTTAAATCTTCTACCACAGCAGTAGAGGTAAAGAGGGAATCTCTACCTCCTACGATGACTGCGTTACGGACAGGATCGATAGCCGTCACGTACCGCGGTTCGGTGCCTGACAGTCCAAGCCCATGCCGCTGGCCGATAGTGAAAAAGGAAATCCCCGGATGAGTGCCTAACTGTCTTCCAGCCTCGTCAACGATTGCTCCCGCTTCAGTCTCCTGGTTCACCAGTTGGTGATAGCCCCCGGTGATGAAGTTCTGGCTTTCGGCTTTATCGGCAACCGACAATCCGTACCTCTCAGCCAATTCCCGCACTTTCCCTTTAATTAGATCACCCAGCGGGAAACGGATGTTTTTCAATTGCGTTTGCGACAATCGTGATAGGAAATAGGACTGGTCTTTGGAATGATCGATGGCGCGAAGGAGTTGGTAGCGGTCCGATGATGGGTTGTATTCCACTCGGGCATAGTGCCCGGTGGCGACGAATTCAAAATCTAGTCCAGAGTCCCGAGCCTTATCGATGAGAGCGCCCAGCTTTATCCTCTGGTTACAGTGAATACACGGATTCGGGGTGCGTCCGGCACGGTATTCAGCCTTGAACTGGTTGAGTATCTCCAATTCATACTCTCGACTTAGGTCGAAAACTTCCAGGCGGATACCCAGACTTTCGGCCACCTTCCGGGCATCATCGATGTCCTCAACCTCACCGGGGCCGTAGCAGCCGTGTCTTCCAGTTCTATCGGAGCTCTTCTCGTTGCCATCATAGATTTTCATCATGATCCCGGTGACTTCATAGCCATCATCCTTGAGCAAAGCCGCGGCCACCGCCGAATCGACGCCGCCGCTCAGAGCTACTAAGGCTCGTTTTTTAGTCATATGGTCAATCCTCGGTTGAGAGCGCCTGCATCAGGTCGGCGATGAGATCGTCGATATGTTCCAACCCCACCGATAGCCTGATCAGACCATCGTTAATGCCGACGCGCTGCCGATGTTCGGCGGACATGGAGGCGTGGCTCATAGTCACCGGGTGCTCGGCGAGCGAGGAGGGACCGCCCAGCGACTCAGCCAGTGCGAAGAGGTGCAGCTTACGGAGAACACGACAGGCCGCGTCGAACCCCCCTTCCATCTCAAAGGAGACCACGCCTCCAAAACCAGTCATCTGCCGTCTGGCGATGTCGTGGCCGGGGTGATCGGCTAAACCGGGGTAATACACCTTGCGGATGCCTGGCTGTTCTTTAAGAAAGCGGGCGACAGCAAAACTATTTTCTTCATGCCGCGCCATACGTAGCGGCAGCGTCTCGATGCCACGCAGCACCAGCCAGGCATCGAAAGGGGCTTCGGCCACACCCATGGTGTTGACTAGAAACCCGACCTCCCGCGACAGCTCGGGCGTGGTGGTGACTATGGCGCCGCCGACGACGTCGCAATGGCCGTTCAAATATTTGGTGGTCGAATGGACGACCAGATCGATGCCAAAGGACACCGGCTGCAGGAAAAAGGGCGAGGCGAAGGTGTTATCCAGCACGGTCATTATCTGGCGTTCTTTGGCGACGGTAGCCACCATCTCCAGGTCTGTGATATTGAGCAGCGGGTTGGACGGCGTCTCCAGCCAGATCATCCGGGTATTCGGCTGGATGGCGGCTTCCAACTCGGCTCGGCTCCGGAGGCAGGCGAAAGTTATCTCGATGCCGAAGCGGCTCATGACGCTCTGGAAAAGCCGGTATGTACCACCGTAAATGTCGTCACAGGAGATGACGTGATCGCCGACCTTCAGCAGATGTAAGGCCGTGGCAATGGCCGCCATGCCGGTGGCGCAAGCGAAGGCAGCGTGCCCGCCTTCCAACCGGGCGATGGTGTCCTCGAGCACCTTCCGCGTCGGGTTACCGCTGCGAGTATAGTCATAACCGCGAGTTTTGCCGATATCCTCGAAAACGAAGTTGGATGTCTGGTAGATGGGTACTGATAGCGCGCCGTAACACTTGTCCGGTCGTTCTCCCGAGTGGATGGCGGCAGTCTCGAAATTCATGGTGTCTCCTCGATTTCAATGGTTTCATACGTATTATACGAAAACCGCGCCGGCGATTCTTGATTCGCCGGCGCGGTTAGATTTACCTTGCGACGGCTTACATCCGATGGGTCATCGGCATGCTGGCCAGGAATAGATTGACGATACCAAGGGAAAGGATGAGCGCGCCGAAAGGCAGCACCGTTGCCAGAACCTTGTCCGGGAAATTACTCTTGGCAATGCGGTACGTGGTATACAGCGAACCGGCGATACCCAGAATGATAACGAAGTATTGAAGCACCTGGATGATCGAACCATTGAACAACCCAGGGGCGACGGAGGCGGTTGCGCCGACAAAGGTCGCGCCAATGGCGACGATGGAGCCGCCTTCTCCCAGGAGATGAAACAGATTGTGAGAGATATGGCCGGCAAGCGACAGAGCAATCACGGCATAACCGAACCGCGCGAAGTTTTTGGTTACCGTTTCACCATTGATCTTCTTGGCTGCCAGGCTGGCTAGCCAGAGCAACAGAATCGGGGCTCCAATTGCTGCGGTAAAAGCTGCGGTGAAGAGAATCGTATTATTGTCTGTACCGAGCACACCCTCAAGCCCAGACAAGATCGATTGCCAGATCTCGAGCATGGCCGCGTTCTGGACGAACAGGATGCCCATGATGACCACGGCCAGGAGAGCTGCGGCGAATCGTGGCTTTTTGATCGACCATAACTCCTTTGTTGGCGGGCGAACGGTCAGGGTGAGGGAGTTATTGGGGCAGGACTTGACGCAGTAACCGCACAGGTTGCATTGGCCTGAGGTATCCATCGTCCGGGGGAATTCAAACATCGGACAACCGGGTGCCTTGTCGTTGCCCTTGTAGCAGGCTGTGACTTTACATTTGGCGCATTTTTCCGGGGTGCCTCGCAGCGCCAGCATGCCGGTCTGTGAGTAGTTGCTGGACATGCCACCCAGGAAGCACAGGTGGCGGCACCAAGCGCGCCGTTCAAAGAAGACGCCGCTTATGACCACGCCGGTCAAAATTAGGAGCAGGAGCACCCCGGACGCCCAGGGGGACTTGATAACGCCAAAGACGTTATCGGCCCAGGTGATGGCGATGAAGGCCGCCATGATGATCCAGACTCCGTATTTTTTTAAGAAGTTAGGTACCGGGCGATTGTGCCCGACATATTTCTGAACCAAGTCATTGATGGTGCCGAAGGGACAGATGGCGCACCAAAATCGCCCGAAGAGCAGGAAAACGAGCGGGATGAGCGGCCACCAAAGTATCCAGGTCAGCGCCGAACCGAAGTTGGAGTGGGACATCGTGGGCCCGAGGAGGAGGAGATACATGATGAGGAAGAAGACCAGGGCGGTAGGCCACTGGATAATACCCGGGTACCATTTGCTCTTCATCAGCCCGCCGATGAAGCGGTTGTCCAGCAGGTTTCGCTCGACTGCCGAGGGTGTATTGTTCTGCTTCATCGTACTGCTCCCGGCCGTTTGTTATTGAGGGATCTACCACCCTTTGACTTGGTAAATGCCCCTCCCATAATGATGGCGGCGTTGATTCCCAGGAAAGCCCCTAAAATACCTGTTTTCGAGCCGTCCTTGGCAATATCCGCCGGAAACTCGACGGACTTTTCAGTGCCCTGAATTTCGAAAACAACGGTTACCATCCAATGGCCAGCTTCGACCAGTTCGATTTCGCCCTCGTAGGCTCCGTCGAGTGGTCCCTCTGCAAGTTCTGCGGTTGCGCTGCGGACCACAACATCTTGAACCACCTGGGTGCCGCCGCCACCCCCATGAGCGCTGTGACCTCCGCCGGTAGTCATCGTTTTCTGCTCGTGTAGTTCGGCGGTGACTGTTACCGAGGCACTGCCTACTCCTCGATCTTGGGTATCGGCGATGTGGACAATTATTTCGTTGTGGCCAATCACGGTTTGGCCTGCGGCAAAGGCGAGGCTGACATGGTAACCATCAACATCTTCTTCCAGACCTTCACCGCTGGCGGTTAAGGCGGTGGGTGCGACCAGCGTCAGCATGAACGCCATAACGAGGATGCCGATGACCTTCGGAATTGACTTCCCCATTTATTCCTCCCGGTGTTACTTGTTAATCAATTTTTTGTACTAAAAAAGGCTCCGGGGAGGAGGGAAGGGGAGGCGGAGCCTAATATTCAAGGGATGATGATTCTTTTTCTACGGTTGCGTCACCTTGTAATAGTTGACTTATTATATCTTATTAGTCGTTATTTTACCTAGAAAACCCGATTTCGTCAACCTTCACCAGCGCTGAGTTTCAGTCGGCTAGAAGGTAGTCAGATCATGGTCAGCGGCTTTTATCTTATGGAGAGGTAGTTGAGAACCGATTGGAAATCTGTCTAATCAGAGCCCTTGAAACATCCCTTCTCGGTGTCAAGTTAAAATAGGCAAACTCCTTGGCAAACCCGATTACGTCCAGGGAACACACGAGAGGGGTTTCACAGTATCTCCGAACCGCTAGTTGAGTCGCGCAACTATCGGGGACCCTGGCTTCCCCACCAAGGAGCTTGCCTGCGGATATTGTCGGCTGATTAGTTAGACCAGATTTTTCCTCAATTCTTCGAATTCTTCCTTAGAGATTTCGCCTTTGGCATAGCGTTCACGAACAATTTCCAATGGCGTGCGTTGCTCACCGACAAATGAATTACACTTAGTTGCTCGGGTGATTAACCAAACAACGAGAGCAGCGATTCCGACCCAAAAAACCACCATGAATGACATCATGAGCCACATGCCTATTCCTAAGTTGTCGCCGTACCACATAAAGCCACCTCCAACCATATTCCCGTTACCTAACCAATTTAGTCTCTGATGCCAGTCGATCAAGGCTGTCGTTTTGATCACCGGGTGTGGTTCCGCCTTGTCTAATATGCCTTAAAACAATAGCCAAAACAGCGGCGAAGGCGATCATGCCTAAAGCAATAAGTTGAGCCTGCTGCAAGCCGAGGAAAACCTCATTCTCTACCCGGATGAAGGTCAACAGGAATCGCCCAGCAGCATAGATGACCACAAAGGCCAGGAACAAGCTTCCGTCGCGGAGCGGACGGTGACGCAGCCACAAAATCAAGGCAAGACCGAGTCCGTTCCACAACATTTCATAAACCGCATAAGGATGAACGGGCTGGCCGAAAAGTTCAGGCCTAATCATTGCCCCGGGGTTGGTATATATGAAGGCCCATGGCAGATTTGTGATACTACCAACGGTGTCGCCGTTAACGACACAGGCTAGTCTCCCGATGATAAGCCCGACGATGACACCGGGCACCATTACATCAAGGAGTTTCAATAATGGGAGACGTTGCCACCTGGCGAATACCACAACAGCGATACCACCTCCCAACAGACCACCCCATATTGCCAGCCCACCTTGAGAAATGTGCCAAATCATTTCTGGCTGGGTGGCGTAAAAACTCCAGTTATCGACAACGTGGAATAACCGGGCTCCCAGCATTCCAGCAAGTAGAACGACCATTAGTAATGTGCTTATGTCCACATTAAATGAACGCCGTTTGGCTTCAAAGTGAGTGATGAAACCGGCCGCGATTACGGCCAGCGCGACAAATATGCCGTACCAACGCAGATCTAAACCGCCTATACTTAAGGCAATCGGGTTTATATTAATGATAATTCCGTTCATCGATTTTCTCCTTACTACCTGACGACCGTTAGCACAAAACGGGTCTCGGATTCTTTCTCAAATTCCGGTTTGATGCCACGTACCTTCAGTTCCTGAGCCACGCTTTTTAGTGACTCCCCGTCGCCCAGGATGATCCTAGCGCCATCCCCGGGACTTAAGCCATTCAGCACCTGAGCCGCCTTTATTCGAGACAGCGGACAAACATAATCCACGAGGTTATACTCTTTAGTTTCCACGTTCGGAGGCCTCCTTATTCAGATAATCACGATAGAAACTTCCATATTTAAAGGCATCGTCCGGGGAAATAACGACAGCGATACCAATACCTGTAGTAGCGTACCGCAGGGCTACAGCCAGGATCGCGCCAGTGGTTGGACCGACGAGTATCCCTTCCTTTCTGGCCAGAGCGATAGCCGTGTCGTAGGCTTCAGCGTCGGTGACTTCCTCTTGGGCATCTATAACGCTTTGGTCGAGGATTTTCGGCACCAGTTCGGATGGCAAGCCGGAGATGCGCTTGAGCCCTGGCAGCTTGTGGTCGGTCGACGCCGGTTCGACGCCGACGATCTTCACCCCGGGGTTTTGTTCTTTGAGGTATTTCCCCACGCCAGAAATCGTGCCGCAGGTGCCGAAACCGGCGAAGAAATGGGTCAATTCTCCTCCGGTCTGCCGCCAAATTTCCGGGCCGGTGTTGCGGTAGTGAGCCCGGACGTTGAGTTCGTTCTCGTACTGGTTGGGACTGATGTATCCGTCCCTGGTGGCGGGGCTGCGAAGTATCGCATCCACTAGCCCCCGGGCGCCCTCGGAGGGAAAGCGAGGACAGAGGGCGTCGTCGGTCTCCCAGAGTTTAACTCCAAGGAGCCGCAGCATAATCTTCTTGTCCTCCGGAATGCCGGATGGCACAGCGATTTCGATTGGCACTCCCAGGGTGTTGGCAATGGCTGCCAGCGCCAGTCCGGTGTTGCCGGACGACGGCTCGATGATGGTTTTTCCATCCGCGTCCAGGCCGCGCAGCATCTCGAGGGCAACGCGGTCCTTGACTGAGCCGAACGGGTTGAATCGTTCCAGTTTAAGATAAAGCTGGAAGTTTGGGTTGGGGTTTATATGGTTAAGCCTGACCAGCGGCGTCGGATTATCCTCGTTTGCGATGAGGTCGACGATGTTGGGATACACCCGCAAGCGGTGGTTGGGCTGCCCCTTTTCAAAGCCATTTGTTTTGGTCTGGATGTGAGTGTTCATCTTTATCCTCGGTAATCGGTAGCAGATTAATCTTCACCCGCCGGTAAAACGCAGAATTGACCGTCGGATGTCCCTTTGATCTTTCCAGGAGCTTCGCGCGATTCATGGGTCGTTGTGGTTGAAGCTGTCAACTTGAAATCGACGACATTCAGCCGGTTGATCGGCGTCTCTGCTGGTTTTCCCGCCTGTGGTACCCATTCGTATGGAAGGCGGTAAGCGCGGTAAACCAGGTTGGAAAGTTCCCCGAAATGAGGGTTAACGTATTCCCAAACGATTTCATGCTTGTTGGTGACCTCGAATATCCGGCCCTCGACTCCCTCGGTGATCAGAGTGTTACCGTTCGGCAGACGCTGGGCAGCACTAACGATGCTGGAGTAAAACTTGCTACCGTAGATCGGGGTTCTGAATCCAGCTTCTTTGGCCGTATATTGCCAGACGATTTCCAATGTTACTGGATCGAACTCCAACACTCTAGAAAAATCCCTGATGGCGTTGTTGACACCGCTCCGAGAACCCGGGGTCGGAGCGCCGTAGCCCGCCCAGCCTCCGTTATCGAAAACCAGAATGTTGCCCTCGCC
Source organism: Dehalogenimonas alkenigignens (assembly GCF_001466665.1). Classification (NCBI taxonomy): domain Bacteria; kingdom Bacillati; phylum Chloroflexota; class Dehalococcoidia; order Dehalococcoidales; family Dehalococcoidaceae; genus Dehalogenimonas; species Dehalogenimonas alkenigignens. The sequence goes on from NZ_KQ758903.1 coordinate 189,000, forward strand.
GGGCAATCCGCGGGGGATCATGTGAGCAAGGTGCGGCCCGATGATTTGACCTATTTTCCGATGAGTTTTGGTATTGTAGTCGGGTCCCGTCTTCCAGGCGATATTCCCTGTCTTCTTATCGATGATAGCCAGGATGTTCGACTGGCGGCTGCTCCAGATCAGATTTTCCGGATTGAAACGCTCGTCTCCGGCATCATACCAACGATTGGGACCGAGCTTTGAGGTAGAGTTCAGGTGCATCCAATCGCCGAAGCCTTCTCCGATGTTGAGCATGTTGGTATGCTTGGCCAATGCCCGCTTGGCGCTCTTGCTAAAACCCAGTTCATCGAAATGGTCGCTGCACTGCCATTCCCAGACTTTCTCACCTTTCCAGTTCACTTCGATAATCACGTCATCTAACAACTGTTTGCTGGAAATGGACGGATTGTTGACGTTCCGGTGGCAGAGAATAATGGTAGTGCCGCCGTCCACTTTTGGCTCCATGCCCGGCACGTAATAGCCAACCGGATTACCTTCGCGCTGGTAGTCGTGGTGTTGCCGAGCCATCCATCGCGGCTCCTCGCCGGGATCAACGATATGCTCGTGCCGATCGAACTTCCAAACAACGTTGCCTTCCCAGTCCACTTGCACCAGATCAAGTTGATCTTGGAAACCGTATTTCTTGTTGCGTACGCCGGTGCTACCTAAGAGAAAACCACCGGGTAGGACTTTATTCGGAAAGCCGCCGAAGCCATTCCAAGTCTTGACTTCGCCGCCATTCATGCAGATAAGGCGGGCATTGCCGTCCATGGTGCTTAGAATGGTAAAACCATTCCAGGCTTTCTCTGGTGCATATATCGTTGTTCCTGTGGGATATATCGTCACTGACATTTGCTTACCGCCTCTCAATCCTAATTTCGATTTCTCATAAGAAGCAACCCGAGATCAGATCCCGGCACCCTCTAATATGTCTTCAGCCACAATGCCCAAACCTTTGAGGATGCGTGTCTTGAGTGCAAACAAGTTCGTATCAGTCCGGTCACGCGGGTACCCCGCCTTGACCTCGACGACATCGACTATACTGGCTGGGCGACAGGACAGCACGATAATTTTTTGGCTGGTCAGCAGCGCCTCATCGATATCATGGGTAACCATGAGCGTTGTTCGCGGTCGCGCCATGTAGATACGGATCAGCGCATCCTGAAGTTTCATTCGTGTAAGGGCGTCAACAGCGCTAAATGGTTCGTCTAAAAGAAGAACATCGGGTTCTAACGCTAGTGCTCTCGCCAACGACACCCGCTGCGCCATACCGCCGGACAATACCTTAGGATAGGCGTTAGCGAAATCTGCTAGTCCCACCATTCCTAGCAACTCAGCGGCACGGCCGGCGCCATCCGGACAATGTCCTTCGAGCACTAATTCAATGTTTTCTCTTACCGTCAGCCACGGCAGTAGCCGCGGTTCTTGGAAGGCGATGGCGCACGGTACAGCGCAATCGTTATTTTTGCTTTCGAGATGAATGCGACCTTCATCGGGTTGATCCAGACCGAGTATCAGCCGGAGCAGCGTGGACTTGCCACAGGCTGTCGGTCCCACTAGGGAAACAAAACTGCCGGAGGGTACGGTCACGTTGAAGTCATCCAGTACCAGTCCCGCACCCGTGAAACTCTTGGAGATATGTTCGAAGTTTATGTTACTCATTTGGTCCTCGTTTTTGACCCCCGGTTAAACCCCAGCAAATGTTGTCCGCCAGCCAGTAACTCTCTTCTCGAGGAGTTTAATAAGTCCGTCAGTAGTTTTTCCCGCCGCAGCCAAAACGAGCATCAGGGCGATAGTCTGGTCCGGTCGTCCAAGACTCCGACCGTCGTTAAGGAGTACGCCCAACCCCGAACTGCCGATGAGGATTTCGCTGAATACCGCGGCGATCCAGGCGATTGCCGCTGCCAGGCGAAGACCGACGAATACTTGCGGCAATGCCGATGGAATGATGAGGCGTCGAATAATTAATGAACGTCTCAGTCTATAAGCGTTAGCCAGTTCGATTAGCTTCTGGTCCGTTCCGCGGACACCAGCGTAGGTATTGACGTAGGTGATGAAAAAGATGGCGATGGAGATCAGGGCGATTTTAGGACCATCGTCTATGCCCAGGGTGAGAATGAGGAATGGAATCCAAGCCACGGCTGGGACGGCCCGAAGGCCTTGGATTGTCGGATCCAGCACACGTTCTATCTGCCTGACATAGCCGGTGATGCCCCCTAAGACCGCACCGGCAGAGAAACCTATGGCAGCTCCGGCAAGTATCCGGCGCAGGGTATCCCAGAAACCCTCTACCAATTCACCATTGATCAAGAGTTTCCACAACGTCTCCAGCACCGCCTGCGGCGTTGAAAAGAAGGCGACTTTCAGGTTCCCGGTGGCAGCGCCAAGCCACCATATGCCAAGCAGCAGGATAGGCAGCATCAAACCGACTGGAAACTTGAGCCGCCATCGCTTTCCCATCTGTTGGGGTTGGGATTCCCGGATAGATGTCGTGGCGGCGTAGTTAGAACCCAATATCTCTCGTGTGACCATGGGGTTCTCCTTAGGGCTTACGGTAAACCACGGACTGGTTTATCCAAGCGTCTACATTCACGGGAGCTCGGGTGATACCCAGGTCGCGCAGGAAAGATTCTCCCTCCTTAATCCGCAACACAACGTCGGCAGACAATGCCTGATCGAAATTAAAGGGGGTTGAATACAATGGCTCGAGAAACTGACGTGCGATCCCGCCATCATTGTTCACCAGCAAGTCGAAGGCGGCGCTGCGGTTGGCATTAGCCCAATCGACCGCCTGCTGGCGCACTTTATAGAAGCGAGGGAAGAAAGAGGGATGCGCGCTAATGAATGCATTCCTGGCGACGATTACGGTCGTTCCCCGCCCCACCGGCGTTTGTACCGTGGAATCGATCGAGCGGAAGCCATCATTTAACATTTTGACTCCCATCCAATTTCCATCTACAGCCGCATCTATCTGTCCGGCTTTAAGTGCTTGCTCAGAGTCCGGTATGGTCATATTGATAAATTGAATATCTGATTCCTTGAGACCTGCAGCTTTAAGCGCTTCAAGTAGATAAAAATAGGGCGCCGTTGCCTTAACAGTAGCAACCTTCTTTCCTTTGAGATCGGCCACTGTTTTGATATTGGATGAAGGTGACACAAGGAGCCACCATGACGTGCCATTTGGATTCCCCATGGAGACCAAGGACGTATCCAGGCCGGATGCCTTACCGATCAGAGCGCCGATATCGGCGATAACGGCCATATCCAGGGCACCCGCAGCTAGCGCTTCGTTAATAGCAGGAGCCGCTCCCAAGAACGGAATATATTCCACGCTGATACCATCTTGACGGAACTCTTGACCGAAAAACCCTTTTTCCAACGCCCAGAGGTCGGGGCCATCAGGCGCGAGGGTATCCTTGGCTCCGGTTGGGAAACCGATTTTAACCGTATAGTTCGAATCCTTGACTCCGGTGGTCGGAGTTACGGCTGCAGTGGAGCAAGCGACAGTCCCGACCAGCAGGGCCATCAGACCGAGTGAGATAATTAAGAACCGTTTCACAACATTACTCCTGTCAAAATTATGGAACGCGCTTAGGAAGATTGAATCTTTGGGGAGCGTTAAGCCTCCCTTGGCAAGGGAGGCTATCTACAGGTGCACTCGTCCAAGAGGCAAGCGAGGGCGATTCGGTCGGTGTGGGGAAACCGGGCAAACACTGATCTTTCCTTCATCGCCGATCTATTCTTCAAAGAAGTCATCAGCCATTGGATTCACTTGGAGGAATAAACATGACCGCTGGGTGCATTCGGAACACAGCCCTTCATCGCAGATAATGAAGTGGTCGATGCACAAGTGACTTTCATGGTTTTCAAGCTTTACGGCAGGCATAATCATCCTCCTATTCCAGTCCTCAGTTACCACGGTGTTCAATACCACTCGAGAAAGTAACGACATTCGGAAACAATGCATTTTTTAACGTATCGAAGCCCCACAGGTCGATGAGATCGGCGACATCGGTATCATGTTCTTTAAGCAGACGCATTAACCTCAAAGTGATTGCGATTGCTTCGTCTTCCGAAACGCAATCGGCAATAAGTTGCCCCAACCTGGTGTCTTTCCCACCACTACCACCGACCAAAACAGCGAAACCGCGCCGTGTTTCTCGGAGGGCGTCGAACGGGCAGACATTAAGGCATTGGCCGCAATGGCGGCACTGTTCTTTGTCTATATGGACAACACCGTTATCGACTGATATAGCTTTACGTTTGCATACTGGCTCACAAAGACCACAACCGGTGCAGCTTTCGGCATCCACTTCAAACTCAGCCACACCATAAAAGCCGATGTCGCTAAGGTGGGCAATGCCGCATGAGTTGGGGCAGCCTGAGGCTGATATAGTCATTTTCACGTCGGCTAAACCGGTCTCTTCGGTCATGATATCGATTTTCCTGAGTAACGATTGAGGGTCGGCTAAACTCTCTGTGCAGTAACCGCCAAAGCAACTCTGCAGGTTTTCCAAACCGCCGTCGGAAAATTCCATCCCAGAAACGGCGCTTTCCTGTCGTACGGTTTCGACGTCGGCTTCGCCGATACCGGGAATCTCCGGCCCGCCGCGGACGTGGAAGTGGACGAGCCCGGCACCATAGCGTAAAGCGATTCCAGCGATACTTTTAAGTTGCGCGGCCGTCACCTCTCCAGCAACAGCCCGTAACTTAACGGTCTGGCGACCGGTATTCGATCCCAATCGCGCAGCGGGGCAATCGACCGGCGCCACCCTGGCGCTTCGATCAAGGTCTCGCAACAGGTAGCGCTTGACCGCGTCCGCGCCCAAGCGCTCAATGAGATCGGCTGCTCTTTCGCCGGTACGGCCTTCGCGGTTCATCAATTCAAAGAAGTTTTGTACCAGCCGAAGGCATTCATTTTCGTCCAGGTTTTCCGCCATTTTGATGCCCAAAAATGGATTTAATCCCAGTCGCCCGCCAATGTAAGCGTCGTACGCTTCAAGGTCTCCGCCATCGGCTGGAACAAAGCCTATGTCGCTGAGGGCGCGGCTGATAATGCAGTCTCTTGCGCAGCCGGCGACCCCAAGTTTGACCTTATGGGCCATCGGAACTTGAAAGAAATTGTCCAATTTCTGGGCCAGGGTGATCGGGTCGGTTATGGCATTAAGGCATAGTTTCTTTCCCAGACAAACGTTGACGTTCCTGACGGTTGGTCCGCAGCGGTCGAGAGTCAGATAAACGCTGGCTAATTCCCGTTGAACATTATCGAGGTCTTTTCCTCTGACGAAAGGGATTATCGGGATCTGTCGGGAGGAAAATAATAAGAATCCTCGGGCATAAAGTTCGGTGATATCAGCTAATTTATGAATCTGGGCGGAATTCAAGTTTCCGCAGGCGGTTTTAACCCAAACGGCATACGTGTCTTCGTCTTTGAGTTTGACAATACCCCGTTTTCTAAGTTCGGTGATATCTGTTTGTAGTTTACTTGTTACGTTTTCGTTCATAGCAACTTGATCCCTGGACTCAACCCTAATGGTGTCTAATTGTTGACTAATATGGTCTTAATAGTCGTGATTATAATCGACATAGTTGGGACCTGTCAAGTAATGAGGGCGGAAGCATGAACGGTATTTGCTTGTAATGATACTCCATGGTAGTATAATGTATATTTCAAATGTAGGCGAATGATTATGAATAACGGCGAACACTTACACGCGCAATACCTCTACTCAGAGGATAAAGATGCCCTCCTGTCCAGGGTCAAGAAGATCGAGGGACAGGCAAGAGGTATCGAGAAAATGATAGACGAAGGTCGTTACTGCCTGGACGTTGTGCAGCAACTGACCGCCCTTTCGGCTGCAGTAGACGAAGTCTCTCTCAAGTTACTTGAAAGCCACATCGCGGGCTGCGTCGCCGGTGCCATCCGTGCCGACGCCGAAAGCGGCGAAGCGCATATAAAGGAACTGATGAAAGCGATTAGAAAAGCGCTAAAGCGCTGAAAAGGAGAAAAGACAATGGCAGCATTAAATCTCACGGTTAAAGGAATGAGTTGTGGAGGCTGTGTTAGGCACGTAGAGACTGCTCTTAAGAAAGTGGCCGGAGTCGGCACAGTGACGGTTGATCTGGCCAAGAGTAAGGCTTCGGTGGAATACGATCCAGCGAAGACGACCCCCGACGCGCTTAAAAAAGCGGTCGATGCCTCGGGTTATCCCACTTCTATCGGCGGTTAATCCAACGGGTCACTAACTTCAGAGGATCCACAATGGCAAGCATGAATAAAAAAACGTCTCTGACCCTGTTCATCGGAGGGATGACGTGCGCCGCCTGCGTCCGCCACGTGGAGGGGGCGCTCAAGAGCGTCCCAGGGGTGGGCGAGGTGACGGTCAACCTGGCGACGGGCAAGGCCGCCGTGGAGTACGACCCGTCGCAGGCGACCCCGGCCGATCTTAAGAAAGCTGTCGAGGACATGGGCTACTCCGCCGCCCTCGACGTGGTCGATGTGCAGATCTCCGGCATGTCCTGCGCCGCCTGCGTCAAGAACATCGAGCGAGTGGTCGGCGGCATGCCGGGGGTTAATTCCGTCATCATCAATTTGGCCGCCGGCGGCGCGAAGATCGAGTATGCCCCAGCCATCACTCCCCTGTCAGACATCATCGCCGCGATCAATGAACTGGGGTACGGCGCCACCGAAAAGGTTGAAGGCCAGGCCGCCCTCGACCGGGAGCAGGAAGCCCGCTCGAACGAGATCAAGCGCCAGAAGCGCAACCTCATCTTCGCGGGGACGCTCGGTTTGATCGTCATGGTGGGCACGCTGCAGCCGTACTGGATCTTCTCTAACTTTCTCCCCGATTGGCTGAACAATAAGGTGCTCCTGTTCTTCCTGACCACACCCATCGTCTTCGGGCCGGCGCGGCAATTCTTTGTGAACTCATGGAACGGGCTCAAGCGCGGCCTGACCGATATGAACCTGCTATACGCCACCGGCATCGGGGCGGCGTATCTGATTGCCGTCATAAATACATTCTTCCCGGATGCCGGTTTCGGCGGTAAGGAAGCCACTTTCTACGAAGCCGCGGCGTTACTGACGGCGTTTATCATCCTCGGGCGGTACCTGGAGGCGGTCACCCGCGGCCGGACGTCCGAGTCCATCCGCCGCCTGATGAAACTCCAGCCCCGGACTGCCAGAGTCATCCGCGACGGCATCGAGACAGAAGTCCCGGCTGAAGCGGTCACTATTGGGGACATCATCGCAGTAAGACCGGGCGAGGCCATCCCTGTCGACGGCATGGTCACCGATGGGTACTCGGCGGTGGACCAGGCGATGATCACCGGCGAGAGCATCCCAGTCGAGAAGAAGACCGGCGACGAGGTTCTGGGCGGCACGCTCAACAAGACCGGCGCCTTCCGGTTCAGAGCAACCAGAGTCGGCAAGGACACCGCCCTAGCCCAGATCATCAAGCTCGTCGAAGACGCCCAGACGACCAAGGCCCCGATCCAGAAGCTGGCTGACAGGGTGGCCGGGCAGTTCATCATGGGCGTCCATATCATCGCGCTGATTGTCTTTATATTCTGGTTTTTCATCGGCTTTGGGCTGTGGTTCTCACCCGACACCCGGCTTATCCTCACCCCATACCTGCTTTCAAATTTGGGGGTGTTCGGGTTTGCGCTGTTGACCTCGGTGACGGTGCTGGTCATCTCCTGCCCGTGCGCCCTGGGGCTGGCGACGCCTTCAGCGGTCATGGCCGGGAGCGGAAAGGGGGCGGAGTACGGCATCCTGTTCAAGGGAGCAGACGCCATGGAGGCGACAGCACGCCTCGACGCAATAATCTTCGACAAGACCGGCACGCTGACGCGCGGCCAGCCTTCGGTCACCGACGTCATAAGTGCCCGCGAAAACGATTCAAACGATTCCCTGAGGCTGGCAGCCATCGCCGAGAAGCACTCCGAACACCCGCTGGGCGAAGCCATCGTCAGGGCATACAGAGCCACGGGTAATGAACCCGAAGACGCCGAAGAGTTCGACTCGGTGCCGGGACACGGCATTTCGGCTCGGTTTGGCGATCGAAGCATCCTCCTGGGCAATCGCAAACTCATGATCGAAAACAACATCGCCGTCGAAAGCCTCGCCAAAGAGGCCGAAAGACTCGAAAACGAAGGCAAAACCGCGGTATTCGTCGCGGTCGATGGCAAACTGACCGGCATCATCGCCGTGGCCGATACGATGAAGGAGACATCGGCACAGGCCGTCGCAGAACTCAAGCGGATGGGACTCCAGGTGCTGATGATCACCGGCGATAACCGCCGCACCGCGGAAGCCATCGCCAGGCAGGCAGGCATCGACAGAGTCCTGGCCGAGGTGCTGCCGCAGGACAAGGCATTTGAAGTCAAGAAGCTGCAGTCGCAGGGCCTCAAGGTGGCCATGGTCGGCGACGGCATCAACGACGCACCCGCCCTGGCCCAGGCCGACGTCGGCATCGCCATAGGATCCGGTACCGATGTCGCCAAGGAGACGGGAAGCGTCATTTTGGTCAAGGATGACCCGCTCGACGTCGTCGCCGCGGTCCAGGTGGGGAGAGCGACGCTCGGGTTGATAAAGCAGAACCTGTTTTGGGCCTTCGGGTACAACACCCTTGCCATACCGCTGGGCATGGGCATCCTGTATCCTTTCACCCACCAGATGGTGTCGCCGGAACTGGCGGCGCTCCTAATGGCCACCAGCTCGCTGTCGGTGACGCTGAACACGCTGAGAATGCGGGGCTTTACGCCGGCGATACGACGAACCTCACCCTCGAATCGAGGTGCGGCATGAAGAACACCGCGACCGTCGCCGTGATCATCTACACCGGCCTGTCGCTGCTGGCAGTGGGAATGTTCCTCATCGCCACCATAAGCGGCGATTTCAGCGCCGTTGCCAGTATCGGCGGGGCGGTGTGGGTGTTCATCCTGGCGATGATCATCCTGATGCCGGCGGTCACCGGCGCGGTCAAGAAAAAATGAATTGTGTAGATTAAACTTGCCGAAGGCGGAATTATTGTGATGTCGATACTTGCAGTTCGCTTGAATTCACCCCGTGTCCTCTACTGCGATTGGCACAAAATGACGTTTTGTTGTTTGGTCAGGTCTAACCCTCAACAAGCGGCATTTGTGTGCTACGCACTTGGACTCTGGTGTTTGGTATTTCTGGTGCTTCACGTTGGGATGCATTTGGTTGCGGCAGATCCGCGGCCAAAAAGACGCCACCTTGAATCACAGCTTCTAAAAATTCAGCCAAGTCCGACGACATATTGACCGTATGCTCTAACACCCAGAGCAGTTCCAACAGTTCCTCAGTAAACTCTGCTGGCCATTCACAAGGACGTATCTTATCCAGTGGCGATGATGTTCTACCAGCAGGCTCGAACATACGATAACCAAGCCAAGACTTAACCGGACGCAAACCGGACACTTCAAATTCCCAGACCTTTTTTGAAACCGGTGTGAAGGAGCCTTCCCCAACATGGAGTGTTTCGCCGACTTCATCCCAATGGAAATCACGAGGATAACCTTCGGCGATCACAGGTACCGGGTGCACCGCACGTGCCCGTCCTGCTGGTATGGTGCTAGATCGCTGACCGGTAGGCACGAAACGCTCTCCGTACGTCTGTAGCCAAATTAACCGACCTCCGAGTTCTACACCCCGGCGGAATAGATTGGCGTCCGCAGTTATCGGTATCCTTGGTGATGAAGTTGCAAGTTCTTCAGCAAAGCTGCCCGTGTAACTCGGCCCTGCCAAAGTGGCATGACAATAAGCAAAGAGTTCTTCAGGGGATACAGGTGCTCCGTACACCTGCGCGAGATGCGCAAGTAGTCCGTTAGTTACGTTAGCCTCTGTGCCTGCTGAATCGCGCCAAAGAGGGATAACATCTTTGCCTCCAAATGACCCACGGAAATGGTGCAGGTCAGGTACTTGGGCGGCAACTACCGTTGCAGGCCCGGTACCCAGTACCCCAGTCAGTAAGCTGACTAGGTATATTTGCTTTTCAGAATGGGAAACCCAAAGGGGCTGGCTAGGCGTCCGAAACAATCTGCCATCGGCGAGGAGCCATTTCCTCTCGAAAGACCGATGGGCATAGCGCACGATTGGAGGCATTGGGCTGCGCGTTGTAACTTCCAAGATGGGCTGAGGAGAGGCTGGGGGAGGATACATACCTGATGACGGTCTGGTTGTAGTACCCCTTCCAAATCTTCTATCGGCAAATAATTCTCCACGGGCGGACGGGGGACTAGATGCTAAGCTATGCCACCGCTCTTCGGCTACATCGCGCGTAACTGCAATAGGCCATGTCCGCCCCACTTTGACGCCCGGTTGTTGCCATGGGAAAAGGTCGATCAGTAATGGCCAGGTAGAAAAGGGGCTTCGCCCTGTTGGAATAAGTGGAGCTGTCCATTCATTGGAACACTCCTGCCAGTTAAGGTCGTTGAAAGAAGATATTGAATCAAGTTCGGCAAGCTTCTCGTCCCGGCTGCCCGTGATTTTCGCATAGTGCACAGCCGCAGGTGTCTCAGGATTGGGGATGCCGTACCGCACACCTATGGCGATGGCTACCGGCGTTTGGATGGCAAAGACGTTTTCAGTTCTGCGCGCTCCCAGGCTTCCACCTTCAAGATCGATAATCCAGAGTTCATCGAAAACTCGGCGCATAACCTCTCTCATTCCTATGAATCCGGGACCGTTTAGATAACTAGATGCGGTGATATACGACACAATACCATTGCCGGGGCATTCTGGAGATTCAAAGACTTTCCAAAGTGCCCAACGCCAAAAATAAACGTAGGTATTGTATAGGCTCGCGATATGACTGAACCTCGTTCGACCCACAGCCAGATTAATGAAATCTCCCAATAAACGTTCTCGTCTTGCCAATGGGTCATCTGTACCTTCGCTGGCATCGAAAGCCTGGCGTTCATAGGGAGGATTGCCTATACAAACGAGCACGCGTGTCTCTTTTTTTACTTTCGCTGCTCGCCGGTGTTCGTCTACAAGAGGGCGCAGGGCCAGTGGCAAACGTCCCGGGGGAGCCACATCGGGCGATTCCAGGGTATCTGTAAGGTACACGTGGACTCCGTCTGCGGGAAGCGTGGCACCGGCTTCCTGCAGCTTCTGCGTCACACGGAGATGGGCGACGGCGTATGGTCCGACCAACAACTCAAAAGCATGTACGTTTTTCGCCAGCTTGGTGGCCCGTGGGGGTACTGCTCCGACACCATACCGGTTTAGCACTCGTTCTAACGCTTCGGTGATAGCCGCTAGAGGGTAAGTTCCTGTACCAGCAGCAGGGTCAAGCAAGACGACATCATCATCGGCATATGTCATTGGCTTGCCAAAACGTTGGATCAACAACTGCTCGACCAGCCGCACTTGGCAGTGTACGACTTGCACCGGGGTATAATAGACACCGCGCTCCTCTCGCATTTTGGGATCGTAGGCCGCTAGAAAGTCCTCATAAAAATACAGCCATGGGTCAGGGTCACGCGCTATTAGCCTAGTTGGATCCACGGCTTCAATGACTCTTACCAGAATATCGACACCCGTACCTATTTCAAGTCTTGTTTGTGGGTCTGCTAACAAGGTGAGAACATGTCCAAGCAGCTTGTGTTTATGACTCAAAGTCTCCGCTGCCCTTGCCGGCCGTAGGTCACTCGCACCGTCGAAACGCGCAAGAAGCAGCGCGTATGTCAGTGTTTGGGCGTAAGCATCGGCGAAGGCTTCATCTGTGGCATCTGGGAACAGAGTAGTACGCCATTCATAAGCGAGTTGGGCCAAGGCTGATTCAGTATTTGTAACCGCTTGAAGAACGTCATCACGCAAAAGACGACAAAGTGGTGCAAGTTGTTCGGCCAAGGCACACGGTGACGCTGGAGTAATTGGCTCCCAGCTTAAGAATTCTCGTATGACGGTAAAAAATGCTGGAGTTGTTTCAAGGCGTAAGCCACGAGATCCCCGTTGGTCAATATCACCGATATCAACCATTTCCCCAATTCGTTGTCCGTTCCGATAGAGCGCCCAGGCATTTCCATCAGTGTAGATAAGGTTAGGTAGTTCTTTGAACTTGCCCCATTGCTGCGCGTTATGACCGGTAAAACGCGTGGGGTCAACACCGGTTCCAGGCTTTTTAAGTTCGATATGACCAGTCAGGGCTCCACCCACGGCAACGGCCATATCCGGTCGCCCGATGTCTACAGCAGTTGCCTCAGTAACGACGTTCAGCTCATGACCCAAAACAAACGCGAGGGACCTGATTAGATTCTCGACGGGATTCTTGAGCTGATCTTCAGGCTGACCACCTAGCGGTGAAGCGAACTTCTCGCGAACACCTGCCGCGAAGGTGATTAAGTGGGAGTTAACCATCTCAGACGCTGGCATGGTTCACCTTCAAGGTTCTCGAATGATCTATTGTCTTTTGGCCTAGAGTGATGCCGGAATTTTGCCCAGTATAGCACTGGAGAAATCGCCTGACCAATTGGGTTTCGACCATTCGACAATCCTGACTAATGTGAAGGGCTGCATTGTATCTAGCCTGAAAAACTTGAGTCACTCCCATATCCGGCTATGTGGGATTGCCCGAAGCACTTGGCCTATTATCTTCTACTAAATATAAGGTCCCATGCAGACCGACCTAAAAACTGCCAGGCACTTATCTGTTTCTTCAGTATCACTGTTTCTGGAATCGCCATATTTGGTGGGATGACTCGGAGCGTTACTGTCGAATTCCCGCGCAACGGAGAGTCGACTGTCACAACCCTGCTTTCGCCAGCGAGTATATCCTCCCTCTTTGTGATGGTTCTCGCCTCGCTCCCGTTATCAAAATTGAAGTTCAGCACGAACGTTCCTTTTTCGAGATCGGCGTTCCTGACAAGGTATTGGCTTTGGGTGACTTCCGTAAACCATGGGAATACGAATTTCCGGATCTGGGCTTCACGAATCATGGTCTGCTCATATTGATAGGGCTGCAGTTTGATGTCGCTTATTTGCTCTTCAGTCTCAATCAATGGTAGGGACAAGATGATCAATGTGAGTACTAGACTTATCGCTCCTGTCGGATTCAAGTTAACCATCCTCCTTGATGTTATTGCCACAAGTTATTTGGAACTATTGCCGCATTGGTTAATCATTGCACGATTATGATACACTATTGAAGGTCATATCGCCAGGCATAACCGGCAAATATTCCGGCAAATAATGGCAAAATAAGGAAAGCAGATGACAATCAAGCTTGAGACAGTTGAAGAAGTTATCAAATTGATGAAGCAAGGTTTCACCCAGGAACAGATAACCGAGAAAACAGGTGTATCTGAAAGAACACAGAGACATTGGAAGAAGGAGGGCTATCCTGGATTTCCGGCTTCACCCAGAATTCAACAAGCGCGTGATAAGGTTTCGGATGTCAAAAGAGTCAATGCTGCAGAATTGGTAAAAGCAGGTTTTGTCGCGGAGAGAGTCCACATTATCCTCGGTGCACAAGATTTAGCAATACAGCGAGGGAACCCACGGCTCTCTCTTTTTCTTAACCGATATGTTGAAATCGGGCAAAAATGGGACACTATTCCACCCAGTTGGAGAGCATTATTAGCGGGGTTCCCAATAATAGGTAAGGACATTGGCTCTAATTGCTTGATTGAGTTGGCATCCCTTGTTGAAGAATTGCATCCCTACATTTCCAAAGAACTTAGAAGGACTTACCATAAACGTGCTAAATCAATCCTGATGGGAGTCCTCGCGGAGCTTCAGGCATTTCTTCAAGATGCCGCTATGGCAGGTGGTCTACCTTTGGTCGTAAGCGGCGGTCCTCCACCAGACTGGAGAGATCTATTACCATGGAATACTTCTAATCCCAGGAGCTGGAAGATAGATGAATCATTGGTGCAAGGCTTCTGGGAATACATGGTTCCGTCTAAGGTAGTTGAAACGAAAATTGATATTAAAGGTACTTGGGCTGGTTTTCTGTTTGATATTGTAAGCCGGCTGCCTGATCCAGACCGACAAAAAGGTAAACTTCTGAAAAACTATGATCTGACTGTTCTCTCGTATATTTGGTGTTCTACTGCGCCGCAGGATTTTAAGCCACCACTCCCCGATGTTAAAAGAACAAACGTAAGTTCCGGCGAAAATACATTCGCGGGGATTTACAAGCGAATGGTCGAGTATTCAAGAACACATGAGGAATAGAGTGCGGGTTCAGCGCAGCTTACAGCGTTTGCGCCCTCGATACACGGAAACAGGTCGTTAGCGTTTATTAGTCGTCCCAGGCATCTTCCTTAGCGTGTAACTCAATCTGCCTTGACAAGTATGAGATTTGTTTCCTGGCGAATGCCTTAGCTTGCAGGGATGCCTGAGGGTTTGCCAACCAAGCTGCGAAATCAGCTTTACGTTTCTCATAAAGCGGCACAAATGAACCACAAACTACTTCAAAGGAAGCGACCGTACTGACTAGGCAGGCCTCTATCGCTTTATCATCTGTCACGTTGAGCAGTTTGTTGGCCATCATTAGAAAGAAGTCACTATACCCCATCTCTCTAAGTGCCCTCGCTACTGCATGCAGCTTGCCTTGTTCCCCCGATGCAATCCATTCTTCCAAGATGTCTTGGACGACATTTGGGTTCTTGTCTGAGTAAAGCTTCAGCAGAGTTGTTCCTGTATGCTGATAGGCAAAATCATTTCGTGATGACCATTCAAGAAGAGTACCCAGTACTCGGAGTTTGTGTGGGCTTGACACAACGTAGTCCGCCTCGGCCGACAAGTGGAATGGAACAGCCAAGTAACTATCTCCCTCTTTTCTCGTAAGTTGCCTTTTAATGCGTGCCTCCCAAAAAGCCAACCAAGCGTCCGGGTTTAGGAGGAAGAGGCGCATCAGCACATGTTCTATATCAAAATCCAACTCATGGCTATCGTGTTCTACATAGCTTAAAGCGATATCCAATAGGTCCTTCGCTGTAATCTGACTAATTGAGCCACCTGGTCGCAGTGACTCGGCAATCATATTTAATGCATATTTGTCTTTTCGTGTAGACACAAGGCGTACGATTTCAACTGCCGCCTTCGGATCACAATCGTCTACTTTTTTTAGGATGCTCCCAAACCAACCGACGACCAAACGATCTACCGTTGGGTCATTGAGGGATGTCAAGTATGTAAGGAGTTCAATTTCAGCGGCGGTAAACTGACCTGGCTGAATCCAAAGCATCGCCCTGCAAGCTTCGGCACGTAAGGCTATATTCCCACACTTGATCCATTCTTTCATGATCATCTTGGCATTTGCTTGGTCCACTGCTAGGAGTTCCCCTAAGAATGCACCTGCAAAGCGTTGTAGATTGGGATATTTCCCCGAAATCTCCTTGATTAAGGCGAGCAAAATATCGCGGCTTTCGATGGCTACAGATCTTGCCAGTATTCCAATATTCGTTTGTATAGCAGAAGATACCTGGTCACCACAAAGGCCAGCCTCCCGAATATGTCTGTCGTACCGAACTAACTCAGCGTCCAAATTCTCAACAGTAATAGCCCTTGCGCGGGCCTCCCAGTAAGCGCCATGCCTGGCTCCAGCCGTTTTCCAATCGTTGTCATCGCCTCTGATATGTCCCGGCCATTCAACAAGATGAGCATACTCATCCACCTCGTCACTGAAGAGTTCTCTTTGCAGTTTCTCAAGCCGCTCATCCTTAAGTCGCCCAGTAAATTCCAGGGCTTTCCACAACGCATATTTTTCGGCAGCGGAGTCGGCTTGCGAGCGACATTTAAGAGCAGAAATGATATTGAATAAATCGTCGGCGATTGAAGAGCGTAGTTCGTCCGGTATTCCCGAGGGAACGCGAGGCATTAAGTGATCAGAAAGCCCTTGGATTAGGCTTATCCTCTGGGCTGGTCCGCACCTTTCATAAGTAGCTACGACGCAATTTAAAGCGCCTTCCCGTATCTTTTGGATTGGGTCCGTCAGTTTTATGAACCCGTTCCGTACAGTGAACGACCTTGAGTCGGTAGGTGACGCGTTAGTGGATGTCCATGCTAGGGAAAGCAGCGTTAGTAGCGCCGAGATTATGACCTCAAGTTGCTTTTCACTCGTCGCGCCTGATAGCCAGCTTTCTATTTCCTGTTGTGCAATCTCTTGAATGCGAAGCGGCTTGCCAGGTTCAAAAGGTATTACTTGTTCGTTCAAAACACGAATGGCATCTTCCAAAGGAAAACTGTTGCTTCGCGAATGGTCTTGCTGGGCACCGATCAAGTATAACAGCGTCATTGTCTCACGAAGGCAGGCTTCACAATGCCATCCTGTGTCCGCGAGTATGCTACATGCCGAGCGCCAAACATCGACATGGGTGATTGTCATGGTTCCCCATAGAGGAGACTTGATAACCGCAGGATCCGGAACAGGAGCCTCCAACATCGCACGAAGAACCAAGAGCGCGTCCTCGGGACGGAAGAAGGCGAAGCCCTTCAGCCAGTCTAGTATGGCTTGCCTCGAAGCATTGTTTGCAGTCTTGACAAACTCCCGTGCGTCAGCCATAAAGCCATCAATGATATTTGTTGCGTCCGAAGAGCCGGACATTTCGGCTTCAGCTAGACTCCTGAATATCTTGCTGCCCTTCTGCGCAAAGAAAGGAGCCAACACCTTTTCCCTGAAATCAAACGAGTGATTAGCCGCAAAGAACGAGTCTAAAACCAGAGTCTCAGCCAGCAGTTCAGGAGTAACCCTAAGTCCTCGCCAGCCGCGCATAAGCAGTCCGCCGGCCACTAATTGGTCTATGAGAACGTCAAGTGCTTCAGCGGTAACGCAAACAATACCGGCAAGAAGTTCTCTAAAGTTACCATACTCGATACCTTTTGTGGCGCTGATAATAGCCAGAATCAGTCTGGCTTTGTCATCCGTAGACTTGGCTGGAAGCGAACTCTGCAGCGATCTCATGAAATGTGCCATTATGACTTGATCCCTGGTTAGCCCGGCCAAAGTGCCGGTTTCCCTAAGTAACGATGCCGCCACACAAGCAACCAACGGATTGCCTTCGGCGATCTTGATGATCGCTCCCCTCTGCCCTTCGTCCTTGATTCCCATCTGCGGTAGTTGAATCAACTGGTCAATGGCTGGATTTGGCAATGGGGTCAGTTCGATTTCGCTATACTCTATCGCCCGGCTATCGAATTCACCAACAATACGGCCTTTTACACATGGATGGGTGGCCATAACCACATGCAGCTTTTCTCCGAGTTCCGGAGAAAGAATCAACGCAAGAAGCTGCCGCAAGTCCTTCAGCTCCTGCGCGTCGTCAATGAAGAGGAGCAAGGGTCTCGACGGGTCGAGCTCATTTAGGTGCTTCTCTATTGAATCGACTTCCTGCCTGAGAAACTTGACATCTCCTTCAAACTGTATCGACTTTGCACCTTCGAGCATGAATTTTGTCTTCCCGACTCCAGGCGGAGCACTCAAAACCAGAACTCTTTTTTTGGATTCGGTGAACTCTTTGAAACGGCTGTTTTCAACGTCCCTTCCGAGGAAAACAGGCAGGTCGGGCGCCCGTAGGCGATCAATGCGTCGAGCGGCGTAATCTGCGAGCGTGATAAATGCAGGCAGCGTACTATCATCTAAGGAGAGATATTGTCTTCTCACATGTAAGTACTCGGGGTTCTCTAAACGTGCCTGTAGCCAGGATAGATCAAGTATTTCCGGCTTCACGCCGAAAGTTGCCGCAATATCTTCCTGGCATTTTGTTTTCGCGCCCGTGCTAATTTCTTGATTTGTGACGAACACGAATGCCAAGGGTTTGAAACCATTCTCAAAGACTTTTTTTAGTTCTGAATCGAGTTTCTTCCGCCAGCTTTTCTGAAGCGAGAACTGGAAGATTGTTCCCGTCTCGGTACTTTGGTATATGCTTGGGAAAGCCTGTGGCATCACGGCATCACGCCCCTGATCACCTGAACCTCCCAGCGGAATAATTCGCTTGTAGTCAGCGACAAGCAATGCGCAGCACAGATGCTCGAATTCCGTGCTGTCCGTATATTCACGAAGCTTTGTCCTTGTGATGTTGTATGCCATATCGGACTCCCTATCCTGTACGGTTAGTGCACCTTTCTAACTCCTCACCGTAAAGTCGAATCTTATCGCAGGCCATGGGGGACGAAGGCCTTGAGTGCGCTACGTCATTTCTGATTGGCTCCAATTCCCCCAAGCGTGAGTCTATGAAGGACGGAGCCCGGAAGAAGCCTGCAAAGACCTGCGTCCAATTGGTCGGTTCCAGAATGATTTTACGATAGTCTGAAAAGTCCAAGTAGTCCATCACATTAGTGGAGGAAACGGGATGCCAAGGCCATACTGCTTCTTGCTTTTGTCTGCGTGATTCCGCCCTCGACCGGATCTCGGAAGGGATTTTCGCCATCCACCAATCAGCTCCAGTCTTGGACAACTCACGCTCAATGAATTTCCTTAGGATATCTTCCAGCTTATGCAGGGCTTGCGCAGGATCAAACTTGGTCTCTTTAGGAGACGCAATTTGCTTCGGTAACGAAGCATTAAGTACCAGATCATGAGTGCGAAGCTCTTCGAGTACGGTGATCACATGGCGGATTCGAGTATCCAGCTTCTTGAATGCCTCTGCTCTCTTCACCCTGCGAAGTAATGGCGCATAGCGCCCAGGAAAAACAAGATTGGATGCGCTAATTGAAATGCCTGATACTAGGCGGCAAGTATCCTGAAACCAAGGAATATATTGCTGATAATAATTGGCCGTCACAGCTTTTATCGCATCCTCTCTTCTTCCCCTCTAGCCAAGTTCTGGTAGCCTTTTTGCCATAACTTTTAGCTTTGCGAGTCCCGAAGAGTTCCGCAGCAATTTGGCCAGCCGCTTCACCGATGAGGTCCCTCGCGACAGTCGCGCCAGGTGCGTTGAGTCCTCGTAGTTCTGCCTCGAACCCATTGAGCAGAGATACTCCTCTCCCTATTAGGTTGTCAATCTGATTGGAAATTATAATGTCCATGGTACTTTAGAGATTGTGCGGACTTTGGTGAAATCGGTCACCATTTCGGTCCAAATTAACCACCGTCACCCCCCGGGACGCGATCTATTGAGGACACCGGTGCCGAGTTAGGGTCAGTTTAGCCGAGTTTCATGTCATCTTTCAATCCGACAGAGCAAGGTGTCCGGGATTTACCGTCATCGGCAATGTGCTCATAGATAAAATTGAACAGTTTGAATAGATAGATAGATGGATGAATGGATAGGCCAATTGTCTGCTTTGGATGTAGTGAAAATTGAGAATACCGCCAGCAAGCTGGCGGTATGGTTCGCAAAGGTGGGTGGCTTGTTCATTTCCTCCCGATGCTCCCCAGCTTGTAGGGGGGTAATTCGCTCTCCCCGAACAACACAACCCCTACAGGTTACAATAGTTGAGCTAGATGACCTTGAATGAATATAAGTGAGTCAGTTTGTGATGGGCTTAACTCACACCTTCTGTTAATTTGTGACTTGGCCAGGAAAAATAATCCGTCCCTTGGCTTGGCAAATCTCGCGATCGGTTTTGCAGAAAGAATCAAAGTTTCCCGAGAGGCTCCAACACCTGTTTCACTTTATCTCTCAACTCTTTGGGCGTAAAGGGTTTTTGCAAGCACAACCGTCCAGTATGAGCCAGGAAAGCAGCGACCCCACCGACTGGGATAAGACCCGTCATAAATAACACTCGCCTCGTTAATTCCGGATGCTCGCCCTCAAGCCAATGATATAGTTCGATGCCCGAAATTTTCGGTATGTTCAGATCAAGGACAATAAGATCATATTCCGTTGCCGAGATCAATCGTTTCGCTGAAAGCCCATCAGCCGACACCGTGACATCGTAACCCTCCTTTATCAGGGAGTTTTTACAAACATCAGAAATATTAAATTCGTCTTCTACTACGAGGATCTTGGTCTTATTGATCGTTTCTGCCATTTTCAAACAACCTCGGAGAATTTGGCACCGGTATTTCGGGATATTGCTATTTCAACCGCCTCTTCGATGGTTTTTCGAGTAAAGGGCTTGGTGACATATGGGATTTCTCTTGATTCCAGGAAATTCTTCGTGATCAAATCCGAAGCATCGCCCGTAATGACGATCACATGATTCGCTCGATCTGGCCATTTTAGAGAAATCCTCTCTAACAGTTCTATTCCGCTCATCTCAGGCATCCGGATATCAAGCATGATGACATCGTACTCGTTATTTTCAAGTGCTTCGAGTACCTTGTTTGGCCGATCACATTCATCAACCAAGAAAACATCACTTTTAAGGATTGACTTAATCAATGTCCTGACATATGGCTCATCATCAACGACCAGTACCCTAATCGTCTTCTTCATTGTTAGAATAATATTTTGAGTCGTTGGCTCAAAGACGGGCTCGGAAATAAGCTGGCTTAAAGGAAGCTCGATATTGAATGTTGCGCCGTGACCGGGAATACTCTCGGCTGTTATCTGTCCTCCGTGCTCTTTAATGATGCCAAACGATAAGGATAACCCAAGCCCTGTACCTTCGCCTGTTTCTTTGGTCGTAAAGAAGGGTTGGAAAAGCTTGGCCATAACCTCTTGTGACATGCCTGGTCCATCATCGCGGAATGATATGCGGATGTGATTCGAGTGGTTTTCAGTTTTAATTACCAGTCGGCCGCGATCATGGGCTTTTTTCATGGCATATTCAGCATTCACGATGAGGTTTAAAAACACTTGCTGAAGCTGGCCAGGATCGACCACGACCCACGGCAAATCGGGTTCATATTCTTTGATGACCTCTATATTGGCTGTTCGAAGGACGTAACTTCGAAGTTCGAGCGTATTCTGTATAAGCTCTGTAATATCAACCGCGCTTTTTTGGGGCTTTGCCTGTCGAGCAAAGGTGAGCATCCGGCTCACGATATCTTTTACTCGCTGACTGCCCTCATTGATGATCGCAATGTTTTCCCGAATATTATCGGGGAGGTTTTTCTCTCCGAGAAGAAGCTCGGAGAATCCGATGACTCCTGTCAGAGGGTTGTTGATTTCATGTGCGATCCCGGCAGCCATTTCACCCACGGCTGCAAGGCGGCTCGACATCTCGGCTTTATCGCTCAACTGTTGTTTTTCGATTTCCTGCTGCTTACGATTTGTCGTATCCCTGACAACCGAAAGAATGAGTGTCTTCCCATCATAATTGAGTGAACGGGCATGGACTTCTATTGGAAAAACAGAACCATCCTTACGCTGATGTATCGACTCGTAAGTTTGTTCCCCATGTTCGATCACCTCGGCACGCCTTCGATCCCAGTCGCCGGCATCTTCGGGGGGGCGAAGGATTTTGATGTTCTTACCCAGAAGTTCGTCTCGGGAGTATCCACGCGTCTCCCAGGCTTTTTCATTAAGAAACAGGATCGTTCCTCCCGGTTCCGAAAGAAAAACTGAGTCAGATACGGTATCTAGCACGTGAGCCCGTAACCAAGTCTCCTCTTCGGCTTTTTTACGAGCAGTAGTGTCCTGGACCGTTGAGATCATCAAGTTTTGATCGAATAAAGGAATGTTTGCAGCAGAAATAAAGCGCCGTTCGCCGGAACTCGTGACAATTCCGAGGTCTTCCCAATGCATTCGCTGGGCATCGCCGGTTGCAATGTCGGCAAGTACTCGTTGTTTAATTTCAGTCCGATACGTAGGGTTGGGGTACACTTTGTCAAAGAAGGTTTCGACATCGGTTAGATCTAAACGACTCCAGCCGTAGATACTCTCGAACTTGTCATTCATAAACAAAGTCTTGCCATCACTGATGGTATTAATAGCCAAACCAATCGGCAGGTTGTCAACCAGCGTTTCGACATACTCTTTCTGTTTCCGGAGTTCTTCGCGTTTTCGGATCTTTTCCATGCCCAGAGACAGATCGAAGGCGAGTTCCTGCATTAATCGCCGGTCATCTCCCTGAAACCCATCTTTCGCCTTTGCACAGATATTGAGCACACCGATAACGGTGTCTTCGATCTTTAGTGGCAAAGATATCGATGACGCAAACAGATCGAAAGCGCAATGATGTTCGGGAGTTGAATCCTTAAGAGCGCATTTTCCGCCGATACATTTGTTGAAATCCAGATTCTCGCCTGACCAGGCCACAGGTTCGGCTTTACCATTTTCATCGATACGGCCTATCCATGCCATGAGATTTTGATTACTCGCTCCGATACGTTTACAGATCTTAGCGAGAAGCATTTTTTCATCGGTTTCGGTAACGATAATTTCATTGGCATCTCGTCCGAGTTCAAGCATTGAATTGAGATGATTTATCTGCAACTCGCTCCGCTTGCGTTCTGTGATGTCATAGATGAAATGCATGTAGTGGCTGTGGTCGGCAAGGATCCAATGTGCTTCCCACCAGCGGCCATTCCATTCAACTTCGCAGTGTTGTGGTTGGCCGGTCTCCCAAAGGCGCTGGGACATACACCAAGAACAGGGTGTTTGCTGACCCTCCCAGACGCGATAGCAGTGAGTCCCAGGCGCGGCTCCATTCTTTGAAGCAGCCTCATTCGCTGCGACAATTTCAAAAGTATTCGGCTTGATAAGCATGATCGGGTGGGGGAAAGCATCCAGTATAACCTGGTTAAGCCGGAGCTGATCGTTGAACTTACCGTCGGTCTCCCAATGTTTGCGCCTGATCACCGAATCCGCAATGGCCCTCTGTACTGCTCCCGGCAGCCTGGCTAGGTTATCCTTGGTGAAATAATCATCTCCGTTCGCCATTATCGACGGTGGCACCTTTTCCACACTTGAGCTCTCGAGGATAAATATCAGGGGAGTTGCAGGCGAGAGCCTATTACGGATCGCCACGATATCGCTTGCAGACATTCCGGGGAATGGATGGTCAACGATAATCACATCCCAATGGTTTTCAGATAAAGCTCGGTGGAATTGCTGGGGATTCTTGATCGATTCATGGAACGTTTTCAGGCCGACAGACCCCAGTGTCCTGATGGTCGATGTGGCATCCTCTTCACCGAGAAGAATTTGAATTGGTTTATCGATCATATCTGTCCTCACGAGACAAATGGTACTAAGTACTAGTATAATAGTCCTAGTACCTTAACCTAGTCTAATAATCTTGTCAATAGATCGAGGAATTGTTCGTTGGGACTCTGGATCGCGAATTATGTGTGCTCTTAGATAGCCAGATTACGCAGCCAACGTTTCGGCTTATTCTAAGGTCACACACAGAGGAGTACTGGTACGGTTCAATCTTTAGACGATCTTCAGCATGAACTTCTCTTGTGGTCAAACATCGCGCACAAACTCTGGGAAGCGAAGAATCAGTTGTTACCAAAAACTCATGAGAACGCGCAGGATATTCCGCCTGGGGTTTCGTTTTTCACACCAGAGATGTTGGCAGTTTACGATGGATTGGATGCCTTATATAAAGAAGCTGAGGACAAGAAACGGCAAACCCTCGATCATATTGCGCATCTTTAGATGGATCGATAGGAAACAACTAGCCTAAAATCCGCAAACGGGCCGATGGCCCCTTTGCTCTTAAGCAATGATCTACAATGCCAATCCGACCTGATGGGTTGTCGGACCTGAGTAACTTTTAATCCAAACATCAATCTCATTGCTCTTCACATAGTACTATTGCTTATTTAAAGTACTATGGTTATTCCCCGCATAGCCTGAATGGGTGATTGTTCCGAATACCTCTCAAGACCATAATAGAATCAATCAGTTCCATTCGATGTCAATCAGGACTATACAGAAGCAGGAGACTACTAGGATGCCGGTTGAGATCAACGGTCAAAAATATTATCGAACGGAAGAAGTCTGCGCCCAAACCGGAATCAGCCGAACGACTCTTTTCAGATGGCTTCGGCAGCCGGTTCTATCACGTGCGTACAAGGATAATCGGGGCTGGAGGCTTTTCACCGAGAACGATCTGAAAACTATCCATGCTCATGCATCCAGGATCGAAGTTCGAGAAATTATGATAGAGGACAGGTCAAAGTGAATTCAGTTGTTATTCCAACCGAGACCGTTGAATCCCTTTCTAAGCGGATGTCCTCCGAAAATGTCGTTGAAAATAGCGCCAAGCGAGGTTGTTCCGGGTGCCTTCTTTCTGGCGATCGATGCTCAAACCGAACGACAAAAATGGACGCCCAAGCGATTCTTGATGCCATGCCTGCTTATGCCCTTTTGATAGACAGCACCCACCACATCGTCGGCGCCAACAAGGCATTTTATCAAGCCATGAATCTTGACCTGCCTGACGTTATCGGGGCTTATTGTCCCAAGCTGGTTCACGGGCTCAACCATCCATTTCATGGCTGCCCCCTTGAAGAGGCGGTTGCGATGGGAGGACTTGAGTCAGTCGAACGCGAGCTCTTCGACCCAGCAAGAAGGCACTGGATAAAAACAGCGGTCTATCCGACTGGCCAATTTACCGAAGACGGACATCCAATCTTTCTACACACAGCGGAAGACATCACTGCCCAAAAACTCACCGCCAAACGCCTCACCAAGGAACAAAAGCTGCAACACGCGATTTCCGAAATCCTGCGGTTGTCTCTAAAGGACATCTCCTTGGACGACATTCTTAAGAAAGCTCTCAACATTATTCTAGCCGCCCCTCAGATCGGATTGGAAAAGAAAGGGTGTATCTTCCTGGTGGAGGACGACCGTGAAACGCTGGTGATGAAGGTTCAAGTCGGGTTAGAGGAACCTGTAAAACAGTCGTGCGCCAGGGTGGGTTTTGGCACTTGCTTATGTGGGCAGGCAGCCCTAACTCAATCGATTCAGTATTCGACTACGCTCGATGAGCGCCACAGTATTACCTACCCCGGAATTAGTGATCACGGTCACACCTGCCTGCCGCTTGTCTCTGGCGGCCGGACATTGGGTGTGATCAATACCTATCTTAAAAAAGGGCGACGAAGAGATTCTGAGGGGAAGAAGTTCCTGATTACCGCAGCTAATGTGTTATCAGGGGTGTTGGTCCGCAGGCAGGCGGAGATGGAGTTAAAAGCCAGCATCGGCAGGTTGCAGAGAACGTTCAAGCAAACAATCCTCACTATTTCGAAGATCAGCGAGGAGATCGATCAGTACACCGCCGGGCATCAAAAACGCGTCGCCCAACTGGCGCGGGCTATTGCCCAGGAGATGGGCTTAGATCCCGACCGGGTAGAGGGTATCGAGGTAGCCGGGTTAGTCCATGACATTGGTAAAGTGGCGGTGCCGGCGAGCATCCTCAGCAAGCCTGGGCGTCTGAATGAGTTTGAGATGGGTCTCGTTCGAACCCATTCGGAAACCGGTTATGACATTCTCAAGGAAGTCGATTTCCCCTGGCCAATCGCCCAAATCGTTCGGCAACATCACGAACGATTGAACAACTCTGGTTATCCTGACAAGATACCCGGTGAATCCATGCTCATGGAAGCCAAAATCCTGGCCGTCGCCGATGTTTTTGAAGCCATGTCATCTCATCGACCTTACAGGCCAGGCTTAGGTGTAAGCGCGGCATTAAATGAACTTCTGCAGAAGAAAGGAACCTTCTTCGACTCAGAGGTCGTTGATACGTGTCTCAAGCTTGTTGTTGAGAAAGGGTTTAAGTTCAATTAGATTTGCGTTGATTCCTCCCAACCGAGAATTCAGAAGGACAATAAAACGTGAATAAACAACCTGCCAAAACCGATTATTCTCCGGTAATCGACCTTCTCAACCAGGTCCTTACCCTTGAGTACTCCATCATTATTCACTTCCCCCGGATTTCGGGGGTGTTCAAGGACCGAGACATCAGGGATAAGGCGTTGTATTTATCCTCTGCTTCAGTGAAACATGCCGGGGTTGTCTCTGAAGCTATCGAATCCCTGGGTGGTAAAGCTGAATGGAACTTCGAACCCTTCCCTGACGATGGGAATTTGGTGAGGATGTTCGAGGAACAGGTCGATAAAGAAAAACTCGCGCATCGGTTGCATATGGAATGCGTCAAACTCTTGCCGGAGGGACTGAAACCAAAATTCAGGCAGATTGCCGCTGAGGAAGAATGGCATGAGAAGATTGCTAGCGAGGTCCTGCAATACCTAAGGGCTCGGTCTGAAACGATTTCGGGCTGAAGACGGCGCCCGCCTTTTTTAGGGCGTGGCTGATTTGTTTAGGAAAGAAGTTTCCCCCCCAAGCATAGCTTCAAATCTGATTCTGGGGATCAACCATCTCCGACCAAATCTTATACTCGGGATTTGTTTGGTATAGACCAGTTCGTAAGCTTTTCCTTTGCTAATTCCTAAACGCTCGGCTACTTCAGGCACTGAAAGCGTCAATTTCTCCGGTGTTGACTGGCTCGGAGTGTTTTGATCTTGGTTGGGGACAGAGTAGCAGGTCGTCTTTAATTCAATGGCAATTTCCCGCGCGATCATCCTCGCCAGAATCTTAAGCCCTTCACCAAGATGTTTGGCTGCCTCCGTAGCTTCATCCAAGCCACTGGGACGGTTGGGTTTAAAATGGTCCAAGGGGTATCCTCTCTATGTTAGTTCGCTGCGTAATAAGGCGGCGATTTCTTCGTCAGCCCACTTGTAGAACGACGCGACAATTGGGGCTAGCTGTAAAACCACCATCGCCACTTCCCAGCATTTATTCTCATCCGGGGTCCAATCATCCACTGAAGTCTGGAGGTCGAACGCGGTGAGTAATTCAGGGAGGGCGGAGGGCCGATAGAACATCGCAAACGGATTCTGCCAATATTCTCTGAGGTAATCGCTGTCTGGCTCGAGGGCCGTAAGCTTCTCTTTGTAAAACCATTGCCAAAGATCAAGAAATCGCTCTTCGTGACTAGTGAGCCATTCACGGAGGAGTTCGTAAGTGGCGGCGTTACTCGCTGAAAAAGGTATCTTATTCTCGGAGGGGCTTTTGTCCCTACGCAGAACGTCGAATAATAGGTCCCCGAGCTGGAACCACCGGTCTCCCCATTCGCTTACGAATTCACCACAACTCAGTTTGGCCTCATCATTATTATCCATATCAGATCGATTCCTCCGATTGCTGTTTCAAAGAGCGGTCGATCATTGACAGGAGCGCCAAAAAGCTGAAGTGCAACTCTCGGGACAGTTTTTGGTGAAACTCCGGAAACTCCGATTCCAGATCGGGAGCCGCTGCTTGAAAGACATTATCTTCAAACGCCAGGATAGTGTTTGCCAGCACTTCGTTTGATTGGTTAAGCCGCGTAAATTCAAAATCGAGGGTGGCACGGTCGAGTTCGAGCATTGTGAGGACAGAGTCTGCTAGTTCAACTTTAGGAATACACTCAAACACTAGCCACCTCCGTGGTGAGCCGCCCCTTTTCGATGTCATTCAACCGACTGGCAATCAGTTTAGTCATATCATCCAATTGCTTGGCGCACCGCTGGTAATCTGCATCGGTGCCGCCAATCGGATCCGGCACCTGGTCGCCGGAACCGACGAATTCGCCGATGGTGAACACCTTATAGGCCTCCTCTGGGGCAGAGCGTTTTATAGTATGAGACCTGCCGATATCTGTCGTAAGCACCAGGTCAGCCCATTCCAGCAACCGGTGATTTAAAGCTTGAGACTTGTGATTTCTCAGACTAAGCGGACGGCCAGAATTGCTCTTGTATCTAGCGATCGCCTTGACCGACCCGGGGCTGGCTGGGCAGCCGTCCTCGGCACCGGTACCGCACGACTGTACTTCGTCCTGCCGGCTGCCCATGTTGGCTTTGTACAGCGCCTCGGCCATTGGGCTGCGGCACATATTGGCGTAGCAGACAAAAAGGATTTTCTTCAAGGACTTCCCACCTCGCTGATAAGAATCGGACACAAGCTATTTCATACACAGAGTCGCTAATCCGTCAATTTTTGATTGAAATAACGACAGTCCCAAGAGCTATCCCTACTTGGCGCCTTGCCACTGGTAAGGCAGGGTTTCACCCCGGTTCAGTTTGGCGATTTCCGCTTCTAGACGAAGCCCATTGGCGCCGGGAAGCAAGCGGCCGTCAGGGTAAACCGTCCAGTCAGCTTCCTGCCAGGGGACGCACACGAACCTGTATTGCCACCCAATATTCACCCTGCCTTGCTGAGAGTTGCCGGAAATGTCGTACCAGTTGAGGCCATTCCAATAGGTGGAAACGTAGTTCATGGCGGATGGGGAGGTAGCCAGCGAAACAAGCCGGGCGTATATGAACTGCGTCCCCTTAAAAGAATAAAAAATCTGCCAGTCGGTGGCGATGTTTGAAGGCAGTGATTCTCCGCTCTTTCCTACAGCGTAAACTCGATAGTAATAGGTAGTAACTGGATGATCTAGGTCGGCGGCTACTAAGTTAAATGCCGGTTCGGTCAGGTCTGTGAAATTGGAGGTCAGATTTGTTACGGTCACGTCCTTGGTGAAATTGAGATCGGTGGATCGTTCCAACCGGAAACCCTGCTCATTTACCGAGTTATCAGACCAACGGATATTGATCTTGTTTTCGTCGATAATCTTCACCACCAGATTGGATGGCGCCGCCGGGATTGGTTCCGGTGGATCGGTCGTAGTAATCGGCGGCGTGACCTGAGCACTACAGGACGCCACCGCAAGAATGAGAACTATTGAAAGCACCGGGTAAAGCCACCGTTTAATACGAGCCATATTTCCTCCTCGTGTTTTATTAAATAGGAAGAGGTCATTTCCTCCTCCCTAAGACGCAGAGATCACTTCGCCTTACGGATGCGCCGTTTGAAGGGTGGGAAGCCAGCGCACCGGCGGAGTTCGTCGGTTTCTTGGGCGGAGGTCTTGAAGCCAACCCCGGCAACCCTTCTAACGTACACTCCGTGCTTTGTGTACCGGTCCACTTCATAGTGAAAGGAATACTCTTCGCCGTTTGGTGCAACACAACTGGTTAAAGCATCAATAGCTGTCCGCCTGCCGGTGTAACGGATCTCCGGGTTATGGTTCCAGCAGAACTCTTCTATCGAGGCGCCGAGGACAACACCAAACATATCTACCGGAGGCGGGTGTTGGCGGGATGAGCTGGATGGAATTAATGTCTTTCCTTCTAGTTGAGCCGTGCGGGTGATCCGGCCATCGATGACGGCGCTCATGTTTCTAAGTATCACCCTATCCTGTGGTGAGGTGTTGTGATGGAGGTATTCAATCATTTTAGCTAGATGCAAATTATGCTCAATGTCCATTTGAAAACTCCTTATCTCATATTCGATAACTCTTCTACTGTTGCTGACTAAAGGGGAGACGCGATTCGTAATCTGCTCTGATACACCTCCTTTGCCAGTTACTCAAACACACTTTGAATCTTTTGTTTCGGTCGCTTTATCGGCGGCAATCCTTCTATCCTACGCCACTCATCGACCTCATCGGAGTAAGTACGGTAGCCGTGACCGGCGGTCTTTCTGATGATGATGCCGTCTTTGTCGTATTTGATAACCTCGAAATGGTAGGGGAGATCATCCCCGGACAAGTCCCTTGCCGCGGTTAAGGCATCTATCCCATTCAGCATCCCGCTGTACTTTAAGCCATGCTTTCGTGCGAATTCAGATGGGTTATTGGCCAGGACACTGCCTTGCTCATCCTTAACCGGCGGATGAATACTTCGACTGCGAAGGGAATATCCAGATTTCCTGCGCGGGACCGAGGTGTCGCTGGTAAGGGATGTTTGGAGCACATCCAGAACTGCACGATAGAGTTCCTTTTCAGCGCCGGTCATCAAAGGCAGTAAGCCTTTCAGCTCCTCAGCCGGTGGTAGAACAGGGGTACATTTGGCAGTTCCGTTCACTACGGCTCTAGCTGTTAGGCGAACGAGCAAAGTTTCACCAGCCGAAAGTTTGGTGAAGCGTTTATTCAATTCTTGCAGGCGGACGTCTAGGTTCATCTGGTGCCACTTCTTTTCGAGGTTCTCGTGGTTCTCTAGTATGGGTAGTATGTTGTTGGCACATATCTTATGTGTACCACACATAATTTGTCAAGCTCTTTGCCCTAAGATATTTGCCGTGGAAAATAGAAACTTGATCGGTGCCAGGATACGGCAAGCCCGGCTGTCAGCCCGACCTCCCGTAACCCAAGAGGATTTAGTTGCCCGTTTACAGACTCAAGGGCTTAACATAGACCAGGCGATGATCTCCAGAATCGAAAGTGGTCAACGGCCGGTTTCTGATTTCGAAGTGGTTGCGTTTTCAAAAGCATTAAAGGTAAAGACCTCGTGGCTCCTTGAAGGAGACAACGGCGGGTAGGGACGGGGGTTACCGCTCGGATTTATTGAGTATTTGAACGTAGCCCAATGACGTTAGGATAATGCGAAGGTAGCAATAAACGTTCTACCTTTTGATACCTTCGCTCCATTTTCGTTTTTCCAAAATGATTTATCAGGAGTGAGTGGTTAGGTTTCACAATGAGGTATGTTGCACTGCTCCGCGGCATCAACGTCGGCGGTAAAAATATCGTACCTATGGCCGGACTGAGAACAAGCCTGGAAGAAATGGGATTTTCTAACGTTTCTACCTACATTGCCAGCGGTAATGTGATTCTTGAGTCCGACAAATCTGCGGATGAAATAAAAGTTCAGCTTGAAAAAGCGCTGCCCAAACGATTCGAACTCGATGGCGACCTCATCAAAGTCCTGGTATTGACCCGAACCCAACTTCAGGCCATCGTTGATAATAAACCTGAAGGCTTCGGTGAACAGCCCGAGAAATACCACAGCGATGCTCTCTTTTTGATGGGCATCGATTCGGCTTCGGTTATACCCCTGCTCAATCCTCGAGAGGGTGTCGACATGGTCTGGCCGGGTGATGGCGTGATCTACTCCCAGCGCCTGAGCTCTCAACGTACGAAAAGCCGGCTTAATGCCATCATGGCGTTACCGGCATACAAATCCATGACCATCCGGAACTGGAACACCACGACGAAGTTGCTCGAATTACTCAACAGGTAAAAGCCAACGGGTATGGCGCCGGGACAGGTTCGCGTCTCCTTAAAAGCTTCGACAGAAACCTGTTCAACCGTCTCAGCAGCTCAAGCTCAGCGGGCGAAATCCGTCTGATATTCATGCTGTCAATTTTACTGGCTGGCTGCCTGATTGCCCGTATTAGACAGGCGGTAGTAAAGAAGAAACGTCTAAGCGGCGGAATTAGAAATGCCTGCCGGGCGGAGCGACCGCCCGGCAGGCATTAAGATGTTAGAGATTGAAGAGCAGTTTTGCGTAAGTGGGCATCGGCCAGAAGTCCGCGTCCACCATTGTCTCCAGGAAATCGGCGTCCTTGCGCAGTTCGCCCATGGCCTTGAACACCAGGTCGCGGTAAGCCTCAGCCTGAGCCAGGGTGTCGCCGTGAAGTCCGGCGGCCGTCTTCAGCGCCTCCTCAAGTTTGGAAAGGTTGGTGCTGAACGACCGGAGAGTCTGGCTCACCTGGACGAACAGGGCGTTTTCGACCTCGGCGTTGCCTTCGATGGCGGTTACGGCGCTGATCGAAGCCGCCAGTTCCGCCCGGAAAGCGATAACCGCCGGCAGTATCTGTCGCTTGGCCATCTCCACCATCGTCTGGCCTTCGATGTTGATCGTCTTGATGTAGATTTCATACTGAATTTCGGTGCGCGACTCCAGTTCCACGCGCGACAGAACGCCGTGCTTCTCCATCAGGGCGATGTTTTTGTCGGCGCGGATGGCGGCGATGGCGTCCACAGTGTTGGCGATATTGGGCAAGCCGCGCTGCTTGGCCTCGGTCACCCACTCCGTCGCGTAGTTATTGCCGTTGAAGATAATCCGCTTGTGCTTGCGGACCACGTCCAGGATGATCTGGGCGCTTTCCTTTTTAGCGTCGGCGGCCTTTTCCAGCCGGTCGGCGAACTGGCTGAGGCTCTCGGCGACGATGGTGTTAAGAACAAAGTTTGCCTGGGCAATCGACTGCATGGAACCGACCATGCGGAACTCGAACTTGTTGCCGGTAAAGGCGAATGGCGAGGTGCGGTTGCGATCGGTGGTGTCTTTGGCCAGGGCCGGCAACGACGTCGCGCCCAGATGCATCATGCCGCCGGCCTTGCTCCGCTTGGCGCCGCCGGCCTCGATCTGGGCCAGGATGTCGGTCAATTGAGCGCCGAGGAACATGGAGATGATGGCCGGTGGGGCTTCGTTAGCACCGAGCCGGTGGTCGTTGCCCGGGCTGGCGGCCGCTACCCGCAGCAGGTCAGCGTAGTCGTCGACAGCCTGGATGACGGCGGAGAGGAAGACCAGGAACTGCAGGTTTTCATGCGGGTCCTTGCCGGGTTCCAGCAGGTTTTGGCCGTCGTTGGTGGACATGGACCAGTTGTTGTGCTTGCCGCTGCCGTTAATGCCGGCAAACGGTTTCTCATGGAGCAGGCAAACCAGCCCGTGCCGCAAGGCGACCTTCTTCATAGTCTCCATGGTGAGCTGGTTGTGATCGGTGGCGATGTTGGTGGTTGAAAAGATCGGCGCCAGTTCGTGCTGGGCCGGCGCTACCTCGTTGTGCTTGGTCTTGGCGGCGACGCCCAGTTTCCACAACTCGGTGTCCAGATCCGACATGAAGGCCGAAATCCGGTCCTTGAGCTGCCCGAAGTAGTGGTCTTCCAGTTCCTGCCCCTTGGGCGGCTTGGCGCCGAACAAGGTGCGGCCGGTCAGGATCAGGTCCTCGCGCTGGTCGAACAGCTTTTTATCGATTAGGAAGTATTCCTGCTCCGGGCCGACGGTGGTGGTGACCCGTTTGGTGGTGGTGTTGCCCAGCGCCCGCAGCACCCGCAGCGCCTGGCGGCTGAGGGCGTCCATGGAACGCAGCAGCGGCGTCTTTTTATCCAGCGCCTCCCCGGTATACGAAGCAAAAGCGGTGGGAATGTACAGAGTGCCGTCCTTGACGAAGGCTGGAGAGGTGTAGTCCCAGGCGGTGTAGCCGCGGGCTTCGAAGGTGGCTCGCAGTCCTCCGGAAGGGAAGGACGAAGCGTCAGGTTCACCCTTAACCAGTTCTTTGCCGGAAAACTCCAGGATGACCCGGCCGTCGGCGGTGGGCGAAATAAACGAGTCATGCTTTTCGGCGGTGATGCTGGTCAGCGGCTGGAACCAGTGGGTGAAATGGGTGGCGCCCTTACCGATAGCCCAGTCTTTCATTACCGAAGCGACTACCTCCGCCACCTGGCCGTCCAGGGGCAAGCCTTCTTCGATAGTCTGCCTGAAAGACTTATAGATTTCTTTCGGCAGTGTCCGGCGCATCACCGTGTCGTTGAACACGTTGCTGCCGTAAATATCTGCCAGCGGGACGATTTCCTGACACTCCGAAGGGCACATTGCTGACTCTCCTTTAACCATCATTTATTTCCGGGATTGCCGCGGTGAACGTCTTGTAAAAACAGTTTATTATTTTAGCGCATTGGCAGACAGAAGCCCAGCCGGATCATTGGCTTTGAGGCCGGAACCGGGCTGTGGTCTAAAATATTTAGACCGGTAGACACGCGCAAATCTAAATAATTGTGGTATCCGGAGGATTTGTCTGGTATATTCTGGGCGGGTATTAGATATATTCCGGGAATACTCCGTGAGGTTAATGAAATGGAAAATTTGAGAGAAGATATAGACTCCGTGGGGAACCTCACCTCAGTGATCGACCGGATGAGCCAGAACCTGAGCCGGTTCATCGAAGATGAAGGCGGGCGCATCCGCCAGAAAGTCAGCGATGAGACCGCGCCCATTATCGCCCGGGCCAGGCACGAGTACCAGCAGATGATGTTCCATTTTCTGGCGGAACAGGCCGAATCCGTCCGCCAGGAAGCCGCCGTCGCCTCGGTGGATATCGTGGCTAAAGCGATGGAAGAAAAGGAGCGTATTCTCAGCCAGGCGCGCGAGCAAGCCCAGGTGCAAATCGAGTCGATAATCGCCGAACGCCGGGAAAAAATAGACAGGGACATCGCGGCGTATGCCTCAGTCTCAAAGCAGAACGCGGATTTCGCGGCGGAAGAGTATCTCAAGATCGCCAGGGAGAAGGCTGACCGGGAAGCCGTCCGGATCATCGCCGAGAGTCAGGACAGGGCTGAGAACCTCATAATCGAATCCCACGAGCGGGCAAAGAGGCAGGCGGCCGAAGTTGCCAAGGCCGAGGTGAAGCGTATCTTCGAAGACGCCCGGCGGGAAGCCGCCGGTATTGTTGAGGAAGCCCGGCGGAAAGCCGAAGAAGAGTCCCGCGCCCGTCTTGAAAAAGCCAGCCGGGAAGCAAAACTGATGGCCGAAAAGGTCGCCGCCGAGGCGATGAGGGACGCCATGTCCCGGCTCGGCGCCAGGCTCAAGGAATCCTTCAACAACACCATCGCTGACACCGAAGCCGAACGTTGAAGAGCCAGACTCAGCGGATGGTTCGTTTTACCGTCTGACGATGTGCGATCGCCGAAGCGGTTTCAATGTCGTGTCGCATATTAATCAGCCATTCGGATGCGTCGGCTGACAGGTCTGGTCCCGCAGGGATTTCTGGTACGCTTTCCACCCCGGACACCATGTCGTGTGCCATCTCCAGATTCGGCTCATCAGGGATTGGGGATTTGCCTCGGCCTTCTTTCGCATGGCACATTCAGCGCAGTTGCTTGTCGTCATCTTAAAGCCCCTTTCCCATTACCGTGTGAAGAATCGTCTGCAGCATTAATCTATCCCCGTTGTAGCGCTGACGAAACAGCCGTTTGAACGGTTTTTTACTGGCATATTGACCAGTAAGAACCCGTTTGAGTCCGGACAAATGCCCAACGCTATTGTATTCAGGTGCGCCGGCTGTTTGTTGAGGCACTCTATCGATGCGCCAGGTTCAAATCGCGCCCGATGCGATGGTGAATTTCCGCCAGGCTCAGATCAGGGCAATCGAAGTGCGTCTGGATGGTTCTGACCAGCACGGCGTTGCGGGTACACTCATGGACAAAAGGCCGATACGAAGCCAGATAGGGCGCCACAAGGTTGTCAAACGCCGCCTGTTTCCGGGCGGGGCTTGTGAAACAGCGGCCGGTGGTGTTACCGGGGAAATCATTGATCAGGTCGGTAAAGGCATTTTCGGTGATATCACCAACGTTTGCCGAGCCGACCGCGTACATGCACGTCCTGACTTTGCCATCAGGGCTGACATGTAAAAATGCCGGGTGATAAAAGCCTTTATCCCGGCAATCGGCTTTGTTGGACTGCCAGGCGTAGGCGGCGTTGTCCCCGGTGCACCCGCCGATGTCGGCCATTTCAGCGCTGACCGGCACCAGGTAGTTTAAAAAGAAGCCGGCAGCCTTGTGGAGTTCGTTGATGATGCCCCCAATTTTGGCAGGGTCAACGCCAGTGAAGATGATCTGATAGCCAATCCGCGCGATTTCGCACAGCTTTATTGCCGCAACCAGGTTGTCGAAAAGATCGGAATTCGACATACGTTCATCGTAGCTGAAGGCGAATTGACCTAATCCGATCGATTTGAGGTGGCGCACCAGGTCGAGAGGAGATTCAAACCGCCGCCCCGGGAGTTCGAGCCCGGATTTCCGGGACCACCAGCTGTTGGTGTTCAACCTATAGGGTATCCCCAACGACCCGGTATATTCGGCAATCTCGAAGAAATCGTTCCGGTGACCCAGCACTTCGCCGCCGGTGAAATTGACGCCTGAGGTACATAATCCGCTAAGGTAAACTTGAAATACCGCGTCTTTGACCGCCTGCGTGGATAGGTGCCCTCTGGTGAAACGGCGGATGCCCTGCTGCAGGCAGTGAGCGCAGTTCAAATTGCAGTCGTAGGTGAGTTCGAAATTGACGCCGGTGACCGCCAGAAGGGAGCAGCGGCTGCGGCCGGGCATCGGGAGTAACGAGATAAATCCGTATTTCAGCAATATGGGGACGAACTCCGCCATTTCCGGGACAGAAAGGCTAACGCCGGAGCTGTCGACTTTTCGCAGAAACTGGCTGATCCGGCTGGCGCTTGCACCAAAAAGGCGCCTCAATCTGTCATCCAGAAGAGACCGGCGGATCAGGTTCTTGAGAATGTGGGTCGGGTAAGCACGCCCAGCATGCAGATGATCTAATTCGGTCTGCCCAGACGCGGATGTCCGGTCTGCTGGAGTGGATGGTTCCCCACAGTGTTTCACCAACGTCAATATCCGATAATGTTAGTCTTTCGACCTGTAATCGCAAGCCGGTTACAGCCGGACAAATAAAACAGCCGGCTCCCGTCACCTATTGGATACTGTTCGTTACCGGATTCCCTATTATGCCAGCCTGAGCGGCGATGATGGCGGCGTGGGTACGACTGCGGGCCTGCAACTTGTCGATTACGTTCCGTACGTGTTTTTTAGTCGTGTCCGGGGCGATTCCCAGAGTTGATGCAATTGTTATGTTGGAGTCGCCGTTTCCCATGAGACGAAGCACGTCAACCTCTCTTTCAGTGAGATGAGCCGCCTCGGTTGTTCGTTCGGCCAAGGTTTTCCGGCCGTTTTGAAGCAAATTCTCAACCGCGGAACGCAACAGTGCCGTTGTCATCTGGGTGCTGCCTTCAACCACCCGGAGAATATTCTGTATAAGAGCCGCCGGTGACATATCGTGCAGGAAGATATATCCGCCCGCGCCGGCATGTATCGCGTCAATTACATAGGAATCGTTGGGGTTCTCCGTCAATACCAGGACTGCCACTTCCGGAAACTCATCTTTAATCTGCCTTGTAATCTGGACGCCGTCCAACTTGGTGTTCCGGGTTTCAGTCAATACAACACTGACAGGCTGTTCGCTGCCCTGGGCGCGTTTTATTAATTGCATCGCCCGGTGTTCGTCCGAAGCATCGCCGATCACTTTAATCCTGTCATCTTTTATGAGAATGGCTTGCAGACCTTCCCGGACAACCGGGTTGAAACCAATCAACAGAACCCCCAGCGTATCCATTTCACGTTGTTTGGCGGCCATTTCCAGCACCTCTGCATCTAACTTGAAGCAACCTTGTAATGTTTCTTTTATACCACTATCAGGTACTATTAATCCACCTAACGCGGCTTTGTCAGGGGTATTCAATATCCCCCTATTGGGAGGGGGCGCTGAGGTACGCCCGCCAGCACTTAGATGCCTGCCTTACAACCGCTGGAAAGGGTTGCGCGCTCCAACACAGGGTGTATAGTTTGATAGGTTGGGGAACTGTCCCCATTACGCCCGGATCCCCTCCAAAGGAATACCGGGGGAAAAAGTTTTGTGAAAGAGGAGGAATGCCATGGCGGCTAAGTTCGTAATCTATAAGGACAAATCAGGGGAGTTTCGCTGGAAGTTGGTCCACACCAACGGGCAGGTCATAGCGAATTCGGGAGAGGGTTACAAGGCTAAAGTGAACGCAACCAACGGCATGAAATCAGTCGTTGAGAACGCGCCGATTGCGACCGTTGAAGACCTGGCAACTTAGATCAATTACTCATGATCCAAAAACCAGGTATGTTTCTTCCCAGGGAAAAATAACACCATATGAAGGAGCGATAATCTGAATGGACCTCCTATTAATCATCGTGATTATTCTGGTTATATTATGGTTCACCGGCTGGCGCACCAGTTGGGGAAAAGGACTGTTTTCCGATCAAAAGCTGGTACACATCCTGCTGGTACTGGCAGTGATAATCCTGGTGATCTGGCTGCTGCAAGCGGTGCTTCACCTTTTCTAATCAACATAAATCCAGTGAAAGCCAAATTATGGTTAGTCTAATTCTAATTATAATGATTGTAACCGCTGCCGTATCAGCGGCTCCCAAAATTGGCGAGCGGAACCAGGGGGCTTAGTGTTGGCGTATATCGCACAAAAGCAAATTTTGCTGGTGAATCCTCAGGAACCGCCTGATGTCCTCTGCTTTGCAACCATGATAGGGATGAAGGAGGCCTGTGAAATTCTCAATATTTCCATTAACACTTTGAGGCGTTGGTGCTATTCAGGCTTGATAAAATCATGGCGGATATCGGCACGGGGAGATCTGAGAGTGACGAAACAGGATGTTTTACTCCTAACAGCAGAAATAAGGCGAAACGGTTTTAGCAACATACACAGAAATGGAATGGAGATGCGTACATGAATACCGGGGAACAAGGACCGAATCCAAATGCTAAAGCCTATGAACATGCCAGTGACCATGCCAGATTTAAAAGACCAGAAGTGGCAAAGGAAAAAATAAAACCGAATAAAAACAGTAAAAACCAAAAACATGGGAAGCAAAAATAACTGTTTTGAAATAAATAAAGAAGGAAGACGTGATGTTACTACTAATTGCTATTATTCTCGTGATTCTATGGGCACTTGGGCTGTTCGCCTTCAGTCTGGGCGGACTTGTACATATCGCCCTGGTTCTGGCGGTAATTCTGATCATCGTCTGGCTGCTTAAAAAGATCGTCAGGATTTAACCCCGGGAACAGTCGCCCGCAATACCAAACTTGAATCACAACAAGCTACCAAAGGAAACAGTATGGGAAAATCTTCAACGATAACAGAAAAGTCAAAACACAGCCATTCCACTTTCATACTTTACGGCGTAGTGTTTTGGGTACCTGTGGCTCTTGTTTTTTATGTCATATTCTTCTTGTTTAGCAATGCCGAAAAGATCGGCAGAGGGATTCTCGGTCTTGTCGTTCCGGATAACTGGCTATTCTTCGGCCTTGGAGCTATTTTTTGTCTGGCAATTATTTATTGCACCGGTCTTGTCCTAAAACTCACCAAACTCGGGAAAGTACTGTCAAAAATCCCGTTTATCGGACTGTTTTTCGGGCAGGGTGAGATTATGACCATCGGTCGCCTGGCCAATATGCAACCCTGCCTCTTCCTGTACTCTCCCACCTGCCTTTCATATGGCTGGATCCTCTCAGAGGAAAAAGTCAAGATGAGCCGGCAGAAGGCGCTGTTCCCAATCATCAATATCTATTATCCCAACGTGCCCACTCTAATCACCGGGCAGGTCTATGCGGCCAGAAAAGATACCGTTATGAAACTGGCAAATTCCTCAAGAGAGGTTATCGACTTGCTGCTCTATGCTTTCCGCAGTCCCGCAGCGTTGGAATATATCCCGTGGGAAGACGAATCGCAAGACAATTTTCAGGAACGCTCCAAGTATTTCGGCCTTAAGCTTGATACCGGCAAAAACCCTGAGTTAGACGCCACCGACATGGGCACTTCTCCTCCATAAGGCTGGCGACCTGTACCGATCTGGTTTCACCCAGGCAGTGGCCTGACCGGGAGTGATTCTGTCTCTATATACACTCGCGTTGCCTCTGGATACTCGCCCCGAATATCACTTTCGATGCGACGGATTGCCTCGTAAGTTTGTTCGGCAGTAACGCCGTTCTTGAAGTTAACGCCGAGATTGATGAGAAGAGCCTCAGGGCCGACGTACATTGTAAGGATATCCGTTGCTTTGTTTACTGCCGGATCAGACTCCACGCGCTTGCGAATGTCAGCCAGTGTCTGTGCGTCGACACCTTCCCCGAGCAATAAACCCTTGGTTTCAAAACCAAGGATAAAAGCTACCGCCATCAACAACAGGCCGATCATGATTGATGCTACGCCGTCAAGGTAAGGATTATCTAACAGATGACCGAAGAATACACCCAAAAAAGCGAACAGCAGGCCGATCAAGGCTGCGGTATCCTCCAGGACGACGGTGTACGTGCTCGGATCCTTTGTCGATTTGATATAATCCCAGCCGCCTGCTTTACCTTTGACTTTACGAAACTCTTTAATAGCCACCGATAACGACCATGCCTCGATAATTGTTGCGATCCCAAGAACAATATAGTTCGCCGCCGGATTACCTAACACAGTCTCAGGCGCCACATGCCGGATGTGGGAAATTCCTTCATACAACGACATACCGCCGCCGATCCCAAAGATAGACACCGCCACCACCAGCGTCCAGAAGTAGAGAGCTTTGCCATGACCGAAAGGGTGGTCGGCGTCGGCAGGCCGGGACGACTCTTTCAAGCCGTGCAGTAATAATCCGCCATTGCCGGTGTCAACTAAGGAATGGATGCCTTCGGAGATCATTGCCGAAGAGCCTGTGATCGCCGCCGCGGCAAATTTAATTACGGCAATAGCAAGATTGGCGATAACCGCCGCGATGATTGCCATCTTGGACCCTCGATGACTGCTTTTCAACGATTTCTCCTTAATCAGGGTGTCACAAATTGTAAACTTCGGTCTCAGGGCGTAATATTTCTTTGTGAACGTTCAGGCTGCCGAAAAACTCAAGGCCTTTTTTTCTCAACATCGTTATCTGCAATATAACAAAGGCGAACTCTTGTTAAGGGCAGAAGATGACCCTTCCGGCGTCTACTACCTGCATGAAGGAGTCGTTGACCAGTACGTCATCTCCGAAAAAGGCGATGAATTCATCGTCGCCTTCTATGAACCCGTCGCCGTATTTCCCCTTGCCTGGGCAATCAACGGCTCTCCTAACATATTCTTCTATGAAGCGCTTACCGCCTCCGGCCTTTTTCGGGCGCCTAAAGCTGAATTCTTAAAATTCATCGAGAATGAACCTCAGGTGATCCTCGCGCTCCTAAGGATGGAAATAAGCCATACCGATGAATTACTCTCCCGAACGGTTTACCTCACGGAAGGGAGCGTGCACTCAAAACTAATCACCGTGCTTTTAACAGGCGTTAAGCGGTTTGGTAAAAAAACAGGTGCGAATTCGGCCACCCTCGAATTTAAAATTACTGAGACAAAACTCGCCTCGACTATCGGTACCACTCCTGAGACAATAAGCCGGGAGTTGAAGCTGCTCAAAGAATCGGGATTAATCCAATTCAATAAGAATATTCTGACGATCAACGATATCGCTAAGTTGGAGAAAGAACGCTCGTAAAGTTCTTTGTGATGGTTTCCTCGACTGGAACCATTGGTTTCGTTTCAAGATCCTCCGGCCACCCTTCTGGCAGTAAAAAACCCTGCCACAGGCCTTCACCCACCAGCAGTTCAAGATGCAGTTGGCTCGCCAAGCCCGGTTCGTCTTGAACCCGATATATCCTGTATTTCCCGGCGGCGAGAGTGCACAGTGTCTTGACCGGCTGCTTGGGAGCCAGCCGTATTTTGATGCCTCCAGCCGTCTCCCAGATATAGACTCTTCTCTCGTCATCCAGGGCGAGTATCAGAAATTTCGAGGCGTCATCCATCTCCTCGAGATGATAGAGACCTTTGTTAACCAACTGAATCATATGAGGCATGTTACACCATTCGGCCGCTGGCAACCTTGATCCAAATCAAGACTCTGCCTTGATTCTTATCAATGCCCCCAGGGAAGAGTGAGTCTGTCCCGGAACCAATGCATCGACCGTTGTCGAGTGACCTGACCCGTAGAGGCGGCCATAAAAACGTGCCGCCTGGTCGAGTCCATTTATAAACAATCACTCTCGATGCAAAGTACATGAGAAGTTCAATTTGCCGCCAGGCTCAGAATCTGTTTCATTGAATTGCGGGCGGCTCTCTCGCCTTCCAAAATGCACTCATCAACACGATGGAAATCCGCCCACCCGATATGATCAACATTCGGTTCGATCACGATATCCGCAACCGGAAGGCAGTTTTTCGATGCCTGAAAGCCAATCAGGTTCATTGTCTGAAATGCTATGTCAAAGAGGTTGGGCCCTTTTGAACCATCCCTCCGGTTTCCCCAATCGACATCTTCTTGTCCTTTTGATGAGACGGAAACTCCAATGACAACATCTGCGCCCAAATCCCGCAGGATCCTGGCCGGGATGGGGGACACGAGCCCTCCATCCACAAGGTACCTGTTGGCTTTTTTGACCGGCGGCAGCAGTATCGGTATTGAGCAACTCGCCATCACCCCTCGCCAGACTTCGCCCTGATCAATGACGATCTCGCGGCCGTCACCGATATCAGTGGCCAGACATACAAAAGGAATCTCTAAAGACGAGAAGTCAACTTCGCCTATTATCACCCTCAGCGCCTCTGCAATTTTTTGCCCGCGGATCAGGCTGGACCGCGGTACTGAAGGTTCGACGAAAAGTGACAGTCTTTTTTGCCCAAATCCGCGGGCGATTTCTTTCATTCGTTCGGAACCAACGCCCTGAGCGTACACCGCACCGATTAACGCTCCCATGCTTGTCCCGGCTATCAGATCCGGCTGAATGCCTTGTTTCTCCAGCTCGGCCAATACCCCGATATGAGCGAGGCCTTTGGCGGCGCCACTTCCGAGGGCGAGGCCGATTTTTTTCTTTTTAGAACCTTTAGCTTCTGCCATTTCACCAGACTCCAACCATCGGTAATATAACCTCACCACTGGTAGGCGGCTGCCGCTTCTTATGGAATGAAAATTCCAAATATCAATTCTT
This sequence comes from Dehalogenimonas alkenigignens, assembly GCF_001466665.1. Taxonomy (NCBI): domain Bacteria; kingdom Bacillati; phylum Chloroflexota; class Dehalococcoidia; order Dehalococcoidales; family Dehalococcoidaceae; genus Dehalogenimonas; species Dehalogenimonas alkenigignens. Next base: position 231,302 of record NZ_KQ758903.1, read on the forward strand.
TCTTTTATATAAATGAATAGTAACTTCCGCCGCCAGCGGCAACCTTGATCCAAATCAAGTTTTCGCCTTGATGTTTGTCAAAGCCTTTCTTGGAGAACGAGCCTATGATTAAGAAAAAACAAGGAGGGAACAAATGTTAAGTTCACTGTCTCGCAACTGGTGGCTCCTGGCGCTACGGGGTATCGCCGCAATCATCTTTGGGGTTCTAGCGCTTGTCTGGCCTTCACTAACGGTATTGAGCCTGGTGGTGCTCTTTGGGGCACTGGCTTTCGTGGAGGGGGTTTTCTCGATAACCACGGCCATCGCCGTACATAAGAAAAACGAGTATTGGTGGGCTATCCTGCTCGCCGGCGTGGCCGGGATCATCATCGGGTTGATTACCTTTTTCTGGCCTGATGTGACCGCATTAGCTCTGCTGTACCTGATCGCCTCCTGGGCGCTGATCACCGGCGGCTTTGAAATCGCGGCTGCGATAAAGCTGAGGAAACTCATTAATAATGAATGGGTGATGATCCTTGGCGGCCTTTTATCGATCCTCGTCGGCGTTCTGCTGGTGGTCTTCCCCGGCGCGGGAGCACTGAGCGTGATTTGGCTGATCGGGTCGTTCGCCATCGCGTTTGGAATTCTGCAAATTGTTCTGGCTTTCAAGGTGAAGAGCCTTGCCCCTCAGACGCATGACTAAAGCCTTTATGGTTAGAAGAAAAACAGATCAAGAAAAATCAAACCAAGATGGGTAAATTGCCTGGGGATATAGCATCCCAGCAACACAGAAAATAATAAAAATGAGGAGAATGAATATGGACACCCACACTAAAATGGAAGCCGAACTTGAGGTAGTGCTGCGCTACTGGGCCAAGGCGCTGGACGAGATCGAAGCCGAAGAAGCCGCCGAAGAAAAGGCCCTTCAAGCTGAAATGGCCGCGGCAAAAGCGGAGATTGAAATGAGCGTTCAGGAGAAAGCAGCCGAAATACAGGCCAAATATGATACCGCTTTCGATAGGCTCACCAACACCCTGGATGAGCAAAACGAAAAACTGGTTAATGCCCTGGAGCGCCTGGATGTCGATCTCGCCGAAGCTGAAGGTCAAGTAAAAGCAGACTTGAAAGCGAAGCAAGCGGCGCTGCGATCGGATCTCTCCAAGCTGCGGAAGAATATGCAGACAGGTTTTGAAACACAGCTTGAACACCTTGAAAAGCGGATAAACGAACTTGAGAAAATGGATCAGGCGGCGGACGCGAAGGTGAGAGCTTGGATTAACAGCCGTGTAACGGAACTACGCCAGGGAGTTGAGGAAGCAAAGCAGGATGCGCAACGCCTGAAGGAGATAGATCAAGCCACGTGGAAAGAACACAAGGTCAAGGTTGAACGGGCGATGGCAGAGCTGAAAAAAGGCTACCAGAAGGCAGTCGCAGAGTTAAAAGACACCTGATTGAGGCGGACTTTAGAACTGAAAAGGAAGGCAGCTTTGAACCGGAGTTCAAAGCTGCCTTCCCGGTCTGCTGAGAGGTAGACGCCCGAGGTCTTGCTCTAACGCGCATTAGGAACCGAAGGTACTTTCACGGAAAGAAGGCAAATAGGATGATGGAAGAAAACGGAACTGCCTCTCAGACAGTGCTAAACTCGAATAAGGGACACATCACCGTCTGGTTATTAGGGACGATCGTCATGATTGGGGCAATCATGATAACCCTGGAGATTAGCCAGAGAAATATCAGTACTTTTATTTCCACCCAGGAAAAATACATTATTGCTTTAGAGGCTACGGTCCTGGTCGCTTTTCTAGTAGAGCTGCTGGCCAGGCTTACCGTACTCGGATCGCGTTTACCTAGGATGATCCAGCACACAGCTCGCCTGAGGCTTGTGGTTCGAATCGTCGGGTATTCTACGGGTTCGTTATTCGTGCTGTCGATACTTGCATCAAATCCAACGCTTGGCATCAGTATCGCAGCAATAGCAGGCGTGGCCGTGGCATTCGCCACCCAGAACATCGTGGCCAGCATTTCGGCGGCTCTGATACTCACCAACACCCATATCGTGAGAATAGGTGAGGAGATTTCAGTTAATGATATCCAGGGTACAGTCGAGGACATCGGAGTGACTCATACTGTGCTCTTAGCCGATGATGGGGTGGTTTTCGTGCCGAATTCCGTGTTAATTTCAAGCCCGGTGCGTCGTAAAAAAAGAATGACTGAGAGCGGCGGCAAAGCTGATGAATGGTGATTCAAAAACTCACCAGGTTCGTCAGAGCGAGCTGGAAAGTTCTGTCTGTCGGGCATTTTGGTGAGCCACATCGTACGACAGACAGTACTCCTATCTTTGAGATAAAGGTCGATGCACTGGAATGATTAGCTATTAGTAAGAGTGGACGAAGGTTCCGTCGGATGATCATCTCCAAATACGTAGCGCTTAAAGAGCATATCTATAAACTCCCGGTCCCATTTGTCCCATTCATCCTCTGTGATAATTCCAGACATCCCTCGATCCCTCAGCAACTGTTTGAGCTTTCTGTTTTCCTCCAAGGACGCCGACAACCCTAGGGTCATTGCGTTCAGGTCATGGTACCATTGAGACAGTTGAAATCTCATCCCGGCGTATTTTGACAAGTCCAAGTCTTCCCGGTTCTTTTCAAGCTTCGCCCGGTTCTTGCCCGACAAGCCATAACGGATGAGTTGAGCTATGCCTTTGTTTTCCTGCCCGTAGGCGAGATATCCCTTCTGTTCCAAGAAAGTGAAAAGTTCTTTCCTGAATGATGGCGACAAGACTAGCCTAATAACCGTATTCTCGAACCTTTTCTCAGTATCGGTGATCCGCACCGCTTCGAAAGCAACATCTTGGCCTGTCTCCGGTTGTGCTATGCCACCCCGCTTGAATAGCTTGAAAATATCCAGCATCAGCCTTCCATTTCAGCGTTCTTAAGTATCTCTCTGAACCGCAGGTTCTGAGTTTCCAGGTCCCGCATTTTCTCGATGTCCTGCCGATACTCTTCAATTAGACCGGAAATGTATTCGAAATCCTCTCGTGAGTCGTCCAAAACATACAGCCAGTAATCGGCCATACCCCGCCTCAATGCTCGAACCAACTCTTCTTCCCTCGACACTCCTTCCAGCCGGGCGCGATGTTCAAGCGTTTGGTAGATTTCATTCTCCAGGGTCAGGCTGACGGTTTGAATCGTTGCTAACGCCTTTTTCGAGCAGTTCTTCTTGAATAACCCGAACATGTACCAAGATATCCTTCAAAATTTACTCTGTAAACTTTACCTATCCGAAAAATGTATTTTGTTACAGCTTCTCCGAGTCTATTTTCAATGTTCCTCGGGCTTGGCATCCTGCAAGTTTCAGGATAGAAAGAGCATAAAAGGTATACTCGAGGGTTGGAATGCCAATTGCAGTCGCCCGCGCAAAACCGCCGCCGCGGCGGCGGCATCGCCTGACGAACTCCGTAGCGCCGGACCGATCGGCCAGACTCCCGCCCAGGTTGTCCAGCGCCGTGGCGAGCCAGTACAAGTCTTCGATATATTGATATTCTCGGTTTGTCTCTTTTCTTCTAAGATAAGCAATTGTTGAATAGCGGTCAATTAATTCAAAGCCGCCCAGGCATGCGATTGAGGTGGCGAAGAATGTTGAGGCTAAGTTGGATCTCCCCCTCCCACCGTAACCACCATCCCCGTTATGCCAATTTTCAACGAAACATCCAACCTCACCTGCATCGATGCGATTGGCCCCAATGGTATGCAACACCTTCATGGCGCGATACGTGCCTTGAAGTTCCGAGGGGATGGCGACGTCCAGGTGTTCGAATGCTCCATAACCACCGAATTGGTTCTTAAATGCCGTTACCGCTCGGCGGATGCGATATTTAAGTTCATCGGTCAAACATCCAAGTTTGTCCAGCGTCTCGGCTGCGACAAAAAGACCGCCCAGATGCACCGGCTCATCCTTCAACAAACCATTGTGAACAAAGGCTTCGACCTCAGCCAGAATAACGGGTTTAAGCCCAAGCAGAGAGAGCCCCATCACCGCAAAATAGGTATCCAAACCGCTGGAGGGCGGCACCCTGGCAAAAAAGTACCCCCCGTCAACCAGACGGCAGGATTCGATGTACTGGACAGCGCCCTCAAGGAGGTTTTCGATGACATCTTCTCGCATTTGGGACGGAGTCCGCTTCGCAATCATCTCTCAAACAAAAAGCCTCTACAGCGACGCTGTAGAGGCTATCATCCCAAAGGGCATTTCGGGGCGTTCCCCTGGTGAGCTTCATCACCAAACTCATTGTATCAGATATGGATGAAGACGATAAAGACTTCGCACTGAAGGACAATCGTTGACGGACCAAATTGGCAGTGTTATATTGTCGTAAAGCGGCGATGAAGCTCGCCAAGGAATTTTCACCTGAACCGCTTGCTTAAGGCTGATAGCTTCTACCGGTATCTGTCGGTAGGGGCTTTTTTTATCGCCTCCCATCACAGATACCCGAGCAACGGGAGGTATTGGTATGACCGATAATCTTATCCCCTTGGCGATGGGTATCATCGTACTGGCGGCCAGCCTAATCTCCCTGAAATTTGGCTTATCCGTCGCCATCATCGAAATCATCTTGGGCTCTCTAGCCGGGACATTAGGCATGCACACCCAGGATTGGATGGTTTACCTGGCAAGTTTTGGTGGCATTACCCTGACCTACCTGGCCGGGACCGAGATAGACATCGAGCTCATGAGAGAGAAATTCAAGGAGAGCTTCCTGATCGGATTCTGTTCCTTCCTTCTGCCATTTGTCGCTGTTGCCGGTTATACCTACTATTTTGCTCATTGGAGCGCTCAGGCATCGTTGTTGGCGGGCACCGCCCTTTCGACGACCTCCCTTGCCGTCGTCTACTCGGTTCTGGTCGAGACAGGCCTGGCTCGCACCAAGATCGGTAAACTCCTGATGTCATCGACCTTCATCACTGACATGGGCACCGCCCTAGCCCTAAGTATCATTTTTATCAAACCTACGGCGTTTACCGTGGTTTTTATTATCGTTTCAATCGTCGTCATAATCATCGCCACCAAGTTCTCCCACCTGGTCTTCGATAATGCTAGATTCAAAAACAAGGTCGTTGAGCCGGAGATCAAGTACGTTTTTTTCTTGCTTCTGGTCTTCATGTACTTCGCCAATCTGGGCGAAGGGCATGCCGTTCTGCCTGCTTTCGTTCTCGGGCTGCTCATGTCACCCCATTTCAAAGAGACTGTTGAAACCAAGTCCGTCCGAAATAAACTGCGCACCGTCGCCTATGCCATAATCACACCCACCTTTTTTATCGTCGGTGGACTCAGCATATCATTCCCGCTGATCTTTTCTGCGCTGGGCCTGTTTATTGTGCTGTTTCTGATCAAAATCGCCAGTAAATTCGCCGGCGTCTTTTTCCTGGCTAGGAAATTCATCCCCCAGGGCGCAATGTACACGACTCTACTTATGAGCACCGGACTCACTTTCGGCACCATCGCCAGCGTCTTCGGGCTTACCTCCGGCATCATCGACCGGGTCCAATATTCGTTACTGGTTGGCGTGGTCGTGGCCAGCGCGGTCATACCTACGTTTATCGCGCAGAAGTGGTTCGCTCCGGTACATTCGGAGGATGTGGTGGAGTTGAATGGTTATGGGACAGAAAAAGCCGGAAAATGATATCGAAGGAATCAGGGATTTTTAATGGTGCGGTACCAAATGACCCTGGCCTTTTCCACCGTGATTAACCCTCGGGGAAAGGCGTCATCCAACGTTGTTATGAACGCTTCGATTTTTGAAGGGTCGTCAACAATTTCAATGACGACTGGTAAATCACTTGAAAGACGTAGGAGATGGGCAGTGTGAATGCGGGAACCGACACCAAAGCCAGCCACACCCCGAAACATCGTCGCTCCAGCCAGCCCTCTCTTTTTGGCTTCGCGGATGATCCATTCGCCCAGCGGTAAGCCTTGATGCTTGTCCGCTTCTCCAGCGAAAATTCGAAGCAGTTGGCCTTCCTTAGGGAGAGTCATCTCTAATTCACTTGATTCAAGTCACTCCCGGTAAATGCATAAAGAGCATACTGCAACGGATTTAATCAATCAAGCAAATGTATTCCGTATAACAGAGGTGGTTTTTCGTACCGAATTCCGCTTTGATTTCAAGCCCGGTGCGTCGCGAAAAAAGACTGAGAGCCGCGATCAAGCTGATGAATGGTGATTCAAAAGTTCACCCGATTCGTCAGAGTGAACTGAAAAGTTCTGTCTACCGAACATTATGGTGGGCGCTGCCAATCAAAAGACAGAACCGTCAGCCATGTGTTTAAACTAAATTAAGTTTGGCCCGCTGCCGACGATATTGCAGTATTGCTATTGAACCTCTAATCCTAAGGCTCTCCACAACACGGGTTCGTGGATAATTCTAATTCCATATTGACGAGCTTTACTTGCTTTACCGGATTGAGTTAAGGGATCCGCCACAATAAGAATGTCCAGCTTTTTAGTTACTGATTCATGAATCGTCATACCATGTGCAGCTGCCAAATCTTGTGCCATCTCTCGGGTTATCACGTGACCGTTGAGCCGACCCAGACACTCTCCGGTAAAACATACACTCTTCCCGTCGAATGTATTCACCGAAGAGAAATCCTTTGAGCTTGAGGTGTGACCTTTCAAAATCGAACGCTCTTTGATTGCTCGAGTCATTATCGAGTTAAAAGTCTCGGAGTCGACACCGAGCAATCTAGCAACCAGCCTTAGATCACGATTTTCTTGTTCAGATACCCCGCCTTCAAGAGCAGCAGTCATGAGTCTCAAGAGGTAGGCATTGTGCGCTCGTGAAATGGCCGATGAGGAAAGTCCCCACCGTTCGGCGACATCGATTAAAGATGCTCCTTCTTGAGCATCAATATGGCGATCTTCAATAACTCGGTCAAGTAAATCCGTGTAATCTGAAATCGCCGATCCTTCAATATCGGCTGGTAATTCGGGCTGTACCCTTGCCAGAAGTTTTTCAATATAGTCCGCAGGCTTACTTTGCAACTGTCTGGAAGCATCTCGTGTTAACATCTCTACTGAAGACTTAGGCACTTTAGGCCATTTTATAGGCGGCATCCGTGATAATTCCGCTCGTTTCCGAGGCGCGTCCTCAAGCAACACAGATAAAAGTCTGGCTGTGGCTCTTGCATCGTGCAAGGCTGAATGTTTTTGGGTTTCGGGAGCAATTCCATAACACTGGCAATTGCTACTAAGACTTCCACCACCGGAAAGTTTCATGGTACACAATGATGGTCCATCGGGGAAACCTGCTCCGAGACGTTTGAACTCGACGTCAAGGAAAGATTGGTCGAACCGAATGTTGTGACCAGCAAATGCCACGCAACCGTCAAGTGTTTCTAAAAACACCCCGGCAATATCACCAAACTTAGGTGCATCAAGGATGTCCTCGGAATTGAGTCCGTGAATATAAGTCGGTCCGATGTCTCGCCCAGGGTTCACCAGTGTGATAAATTCCCGAACCAATTCTCCTTCGAGACTCGTGACAACGGCAGCGATTTCAACGATTCGATCGGACCTGTACGGATTGAGCCCTGTGGTTTCAACATCGATGACTGCTATGTTCGTCACGAACTCCTCCTAGTCACCAAGTTGAATTTATTTTAACACAGTGGGGAATTGCGGGTTTGACCTTACCCCCGAAAACAGCTAAACCCTGACTTAGAATCCTCCGACGTAATAAAATAACGAAGGAGGATTAAAGTGAAAGCAAAACAGTACACCGAGGAACAGATCATCGCCGTCCTGAAAGAAGGCGAAGCCGGCGCCAAGCTCGCCGATCTCTGCCGCAAATACGGCATGAGCAGCGCTACCTACTACAACTGGAAATCAAAATACGCCGGGCTGTCCGTCAGCGAGCTCAGGCGATTGAAGGCCCTCGAAGAAGAAAACCGGCGCCTCAAACAGATCGTAGCCGACCAGGCGCTCGATAATCGGGCCCTGAAGGAACTACTCTCAAAAAACTTCTAAAGCCCAAGGTGAAGCGTTTGGCGGTCTCTCACATCACAGAGAGAGCCTTGGGCTGAGCGAGAGAAGAGCCTGTCTCTTAGTCGATATTTCGTCGTCGGTCTATCGGTACCAGCCGAAGCCGGATAATGATGACCAGGTACGGAAACGGCTAAGGGAACTGGCGGAGCAGCGGAAACGCTTCGGCAGTCCTCGGCTGCATATCATGCTCAAGAGGGAAGGTATGGTGATCAATCACAAGCGCACTGAAAGGTTATACCAGGAAGAAGGTTTGGCGCTCCGAAGGAAACGGAGAAGGAAAGGTGCAGCCGGCGCCAGAATAACGCTACCGGTGCCGCAACGGGTAAACGAGAGATGGTCCATGGATTTCGTAACTGACAGCATCGTCACAGGGCGCCGTTTCCGTGCGCTGACAATCGTCGATGATTTCTCAAGAGAATGCCCAAATATCGAGGTGGACACATCCCTGGGTGGCCGCCGGGTGGTCGGCACTCTCGAAAAATTGGCGGAGATCCGTGGCTTGCCGGAGGTGATCACCATCGATAACGGACCTGAGTTCGCCGGCAAGGCTTTGGACGAATGGGCTTATCGCCGCGGGGTGAAATTGAATTTCATCAGACCCGGCAAACCGATCGAGAATGCCTATGCAGAAAGCTTCAATGGTCGATTTAGAGACGAATGCCTGAATACAAATTGGTTTCTGAGTCTGAAGCATGCCCGAGAAATCATCGAAGATTGGAGGAGGGATTATAACGAAGTAAGACCACACAGCTCATTGAAAGGAATTACCCCGCAAGAGTATGCTGAAACGGCCGTGGGATTCTAACCCAGGGTGCAGCTAATGACGGGGGAAGGTCAAAGCCACCATACTCGGATGAACTTGATCAGTATAAACTCTGATTCTTTGATTCGGTTGTAGTGTATATGACGGGAAAGTGAATGATGGATAACCATCTGAGATATCCTTGAGAACCCACCAATTCAAGTTAACTGCTTGATTTCCTAGGTTAGATATCTCGATGAATATGGAGTCCAGAGGGAGTTTGTTTGTGTCAGATTTAACGTCAACTTCGATCTGTGATTTGCCAACGAAGTGAAAACATGCTGACAGAAGAAGGATGGATGGAGCTGGCCAATACCATCAATGTAACCATTAAATTCTTCGCCATGTTTATTGCTCCGATCGTTGAAGCTAAGGCACCGATTGCACGTTCATTACCAATGTTTGCAAGCGATTCATAGCCGGGATTGACATCTATAATTCTATAATCTGTGGCAGTGCCCGTTTCGTCATAGATCAGTTCGTGCAAGGCGACCCCTTCGCCCATGCGCGAAAACAACAATTCGAAATCTTCGTGGTTATATCTATTCATATTCATTTTTTAACATTCCGATCCAAATGTTGATGTTCGCGAAACATGGCATCATTTAATCCGCCTTGATGGAGTGTCTTCGCCCGGAGGAGTCAAGTTAAATTGTCGGGACCGCAAAGTATCGCAGCCAAATCAGGTTGAATTGGAGCCTGGGTCATGGGGGCGGGGGCAGCGTACTGAATGTTTCATACCCGTTGATCTTGGAAGATGAGGGGGGGCTTCGATATCGAAGCCCCCCCTTCGTTTATTTGTTCGTGTATGTTATTTTATTTTTTTTGCGATCTCGCAAAAAGGATGATCCCGAGTAGCAAGGCGGCGCCGACGAAGAACATCGGAATTAACCAATTAGGTTTCGTCTGGTCGGGCGGCTGTGTCGTTGGAGCCGTAGTGGTTGCCGGAGGCGGAACGGTGGTCGTTGGCGGAGGCGTGGTCGTTGCCGTCGAGGGCACCGTTGTCGTGGGCGGGAGTGTGGTCGTCGGCGGAACGGTAGTCGCCGGGACGGTCTGCGCGAAGAGACCGAAGGTCGTGAAGTGAGTTATCGCGGCTGTGACCGTTTTGGCCGTAGCGTCGACGGTGCTGGTCAACTGAACCCAGGCCGTGCCGTTCCACCAGGCGATGTACAGGCTGCTTTCGGATACACCGCCGGAAAGGTCCGCGCTGGTGTAGTTGAAGATCACCGAGATCGCCGGGTTGAAGGTAACGCCGCTCGGGCCGAGCTCGAAGCATTTGATGAGTTTCTGCCCGGAGGGAACTGCAGGAGGAGCATCGATAGTATTCGATGAAACGTACGGTTGAGCGGCGCCTGCGGCGTTCCAGATGAAGACGCCAACAGGGATGGACAGGGTCAGCTTACCGTCCGGCGTACTGATCGCCCCGGCAGTGACCGACTTGCCGTTGCCGTCCATCCAGGGAGAGTTGCCGGACAGGTTGATGCCGATGAGTTGGTTGCCGAAGCCACCACCACCCCCTCCGCCTCCCGAAGGATTGTTGATGGTGAAGGTCTGCGGGACATCCGGCGCAGCATTGTAGTTAGCGTTTCCGGCCTGTTGGACGGTGATGGTACCGCTGCCTGCGCCGGTGATGTGCACGGTGTTGCCAGAGACAGTACAGTTGCCCGAGGCGATGAAGGTGACAGCCAGGCCGGAGGAGGCGGTGGCACTGACGGTGAAGTCGGCGTCGCCGTAGGTCTTGGTCGCCAGGGCGCCGAAGGTGATCGTCTGGTTGGCCTTATCGATCACGAAATTGCCGGCGGAGACACCGGTCAGGCTGTTGTAGTTAGTGCTGTCGTTGGGCACGAAGTCGGCGGTGACGGCATAGGTGCCGGCGTTGGTCTGATTGGCTGCGCCGCCGGTCTGGACGTTAGCGACAGTGCCCGGGGTAGAACTGGCGGTGACGCCTACAGTGGCTGAATGTGTCGCGCCATCATAAGTCACCGGGGAGTTACTCACGCCGAGCGTGGCCGTGGGTGTGGCCTTGTTGATGGTGAAGGTCTGCGGGACATCCGGCGCAGCATTGTAGTTGGCGTTGCCGGCCTGGTGGGCGGTGATGATGCCGCTGCCGGCGCCGGTGATATGGACGGTGTTGCCGGTAACGGTGCAGTTGCCCGAGGCGGTGAAGGTGACGGCCAGGCCGGACGATGCAGTGGCACTGACGGTGAAGTCGGCGTCGCCGTAGGTCTTGGTCGCCAGGGCGCCGAAGGTGATCGTCTGGTCAAGCTTCGGTATCGAGAGGTTCAGTTGGGCTACTACGCCATTCTGGAAAGTCGTCGTGGTGGCGAGTACACCGGCAACATAGATGCTGACAGTGTCTCCGGCCACGCCGCCTTCTTTGGCAGGAGTATCGGGATCATCAGCGGGCACCTGGAACACCGGGCTGTAGCCGTAACGACCTTGAGAATCGATAGCAGTCGAGGAATAGGTCACCCCGCCGATCTTGGCGATCACGGCGAGTCCGGCGGGTCCAGGTCCAGTGCCGACAGTCACATTGCCGTACAACTGGTAAGGTATCTGGGGGAACAGCGAAGACCGAAATTGCCGAAAGCGCGATAAGGGACAGACCGAGCAGGAGCCCGAAGGCTCCTGCTCTTTTTAACTTTTTCAGCTCCATCCAATCTACCCCCTAGTTATTTTTCTGGCACGAACGCCCTTACGGGTAGATCGTCCCCGCGCCGGTAACAGCTATCCAGTAGCCGGCTCCCGGGGTCAGATTGTCTGTGGTCCGGACGATTATGTAGTTGGTGCCATCGAATCGATAAATCCTGGTATAGCCTCCGGTGATTCCGGCAAGGTACTCAGAAGCAGTCATGGAAGCGGTTGACTTGAAGCCGATGAGGTTCCAGCCAACAACCACATTGTACGTTGGTGGAGTGGCCGGAGGCGCCGGGAGATCGCTGCCAGTAATGGTCAAGGTTGCGGACATTGCCATGTTGACCCAGTAGCCCTTGCCGTCCGTCATGGTGGTCAGGGTGTCAGGTGCGCCGGCGGGGCCATCGTAGGACAACCAGGTAGACGTAGAAGCGTCGTAGTACCAGACCGAGATGACGTTAGCAGAAATGCCGGTCAGTACAGAACCGATGGTTGGGTCTGTCGGGATTTGGGTCAAGGAAACGAGGTTCCAGCCAGCCGTCAGGTTGATGGTGGTGACCGGGGTGGGGGGTACTGAGACAGCGGCGATGGTGAACACCGCATCGCTGGTGTCGGCACCCAGATTGCCGGCCGCGTCAGTGGCCGTCAATCTTACCAGGCAGGTCGTGCTGGCAGTTGCAGGAACAGTCCAGGAGAACGCTCCGTCATTGATTCCGTCGAAGCCAGCTACGCTGGCCCAAGTGGTGCCACCGTTGGTGGAATATTGTAGGGTCAGGACCAAGCTAGCGGCAGGCGTCAGGTTGTCGGTCGCTGACCAGGTAATGACGGTGGCCGTGCCGACGGTGAAGGTTTGACCGCCATTGGGGCTGTTTAGTGTCACTGTCGGCGGCGTCATCTCACCGAAAATGCTGGCGGTGGTGGTTGGTTGAGTCAGTGAGTAGTTGCCGGCGTCGGTGCCACCGATGGTCAGACCGCTAACGGTAACGGTGATGTTGTTGCTGATGTTCTTGGTGGCGAAAGTGCCAACCGCGGCATTTGTGTTCAAGGTGACGGTGTCACCGAGAAGTTTACCGACCAAGGCAGCGTTGTTAACATTAAGGGTCGCGGCCGTGGTCCCGTCGTAGACTTTGTCCTGGG
>NZ_KQ758903.1:1745683-1851576 GCF_001466665.1 Dehalogenimonas alkenigignens
GCATTAGCTACCCAGGAATCCATCTCATACCATGGGTAGTTGGCCGGAGAAGCAACCCCCAGTTCGACAAGGTTTTGGGCAATATGGCCGAGTTTTTCGACATGAATAGGAGTTCTCACCGGAGAATGATGCCGTTGAGTTTTTCTGGTCCGAATTCGCTTCTCAACAAAACCTAAAAACGGTTGACCGAAATCCTCAATGTCTCCAATTAACTCTGCGGGAATAATTGGATTTATCAATCCCTCTTCAACGAGTTGATACATATGCGGGGGAAGCCGATTTCGGGAATGTAGAGATTCATACGGAGAGATAGAACTCAATTGGTCCCAATAAAGCAACATTAGGTACAACCAACGGCCTTGTGGAGGGCTGATATAGGGAAAATAAAGTGCCTTGGATCTCATTTTGATTCCCCCATTCCCCAGAACCAATTTCGCCGTCATTGTATCATAGCTTTAATCGTTTCAAACGTTCTCAAAGCACAACAAGGTGTTGAGGGTTCAGCGAGCTGATAAAGAAGTTTACTTTTTGATGTGACTCGGCCCGATCTCTGGGTATAAGGTGAACAGCGGGTTTGCCCATGCCTGATCTGAGACAATCCGGCCTTTAGTTGTTAATCGATAGTAAACTCGTCTAGGAGCATCAGAGTAATGTTCTTGAATTGAGGAAGCCTCAGTCCGCTCAGTGGTTTCAACCCACCCCAACCTCTTCAATACCCCGAAGTACATTAGAAAGGAGTGGTAGCGCATGTGGGTGAACTTCCGCGATACCTTCCTCAATTGCTTTTGATAGATCTCCTCGGCGAGTTCCTCGGTGACATCAACGCCGCGAACCACCTGTTTGCTGATGATCCGTTCCGCCCGCTCCCTGGCCGTCGCCCTGGCTAGCGCTTCCTTGTATTCGTAGTTGATATCCGCTTGCGGTGCGCCTTTTTCCGGATCAATCCTTGGCGAACCCTCTGGCCCGTTCCCCAGGAGGTATTCCCGGATAAACCAACCACAGCCGAACGGCCGGAGGAAGCCGCCCCGACTCGGTCTCAGTTCCATTTCCATGGAGATGCTCTAAGCCACCCCTGCCGGCTTTTTGGCCAGGGATTCGAGGCCTTCGATGATTCTGGTAGTCACCTGGCAGATTGAGGCCAGATTTCGCTCAAGGACTTTCCTGTCCTGCGCCCAGAGAGCGACGTAGGGGAAGGATCTGGTCCCGGTATCGAACCCGAAGTGGGCACCGACGGCGAAGGCAACGCTTTCGGCGATGGTTTCGGCATCCCGTCTCGGGATGTGGAACACTCCCTCCGAATAGTAGTGGGCTACCTCGTGGATCAGCGTCTTCAGTTGCTGGGCTCGTGATTCCTCAGGCCTGACCCAGATTTCCTTGCCGGAGAAGAAGCCCTTGATGGCCGGATCCTGGTACGGCTTAGAGTCAAACCCGACATGCACGCCTTCACTGCGGACGAGGTGCGTGATGTCGCCGAAAAGCTCCTCATTGGCTTCGCCGGTGAGCACAGGAACCTCAAATTCGGGCAGCGGCTTGCCCTCGGTCTGACTGAGATCGAAGACGTAGACGACCTTGAAGTAGATCGTCCGCAGAAATTCCTGTTTCTCCTCTTCCTCGTCGTCTTTCTTGCCTTCGTGTTCATCAACCGGTTCGGCTTTCAAAGACGACTTCGGTGGCAGGCACGGCGCGAGGATGGCAATGCCCTTCTCGCCCTTCTTCACCCAGCGGCCGAGGTCCTTCCAAGTGTTGAAGCCGGCCACCCTGGTGGCGCTCGGATTCTGGGAGGCGATGAGAATGAGGTTGCCGATAGAATAGTCGTGGAATTTCGACATGGTGAGCAGGAAGTTCCGGAAATGGCTGCTGGACTGGATGGTATCGACGCCGTCCTTGAGCTTTTTCAAGACCTCATCGATGCAGCGCTCTTTAGCCTCGGGCTCGATGGAAAAGCTGTAATCCGGCACCGGAGCACCGACCCAGCTCATCAGGTCGTAGCTTCGCGGAGTGATGATCTCGCATTTTGTTGATGGCGCCCCGGCTGCCGTCGGCAATTTTGATCCTGAAGAGCCGATGATGGAATCGGAGAAATAGCGGGACAAGCCAATCAAGAATACCCCGGCCGCCAGGGAACCGCCGAGCAATGCAATAGTGCTTGGCCAATCCGGCGCGGCCGGGGGCGATTCCTGAAGCGAAAGCCAGTTCACTGAAGCCTCGTCGCCAACCTCGATTTCCGCCAGCTCGCCGGCATTCAGCTCGATGAAGTAACGAACTCGCGAAGTCGAACTGACCAGGTAGCCAGGCGAGACATCACGATAGATCTCTGTTATGGTGAAGTCCTCGGAGAGAAAGACGATGTCCAGCGGGAACAGCATCGGCACGGTCGTCACTTCAATAGCCCGGGAAGACCCAAGGTCAAAAAACATTCCGGTCCCGGCCGCAAGCCCGGGTAACCCGCCCAGTCCCTGGGTTAGTTCCCAAGGGGTGGCCGCCACGGCGGCGATCCACTCCCTGTCTTTGATGGTTATCTTCACCTGGCCGCTCACCCGCGCCTCCCGGGGATCCGCTTGATACCGTTTCGCTTGCTCTCAAGCACCATCTGTCGGCTTTCGAAGTCTGTATCTCCAATATCCGATCCGCCGAACATGGCCTGGTCGAAGTTACGGTGCCATCTCGCCGAGGCCTTGAAATCGGTCTTCTCCTCGAATTTCTCGCCGCGGCTTTTTCGCGGCCTCATACCGGGCGGCGCGATCGCCGACATGCCTTCGAGATAGATCTCGCTCGTCGTGTCCTCGCGGTAGTTTACGGGAGCGTTCACCCCGAATTCTTCATGATTGGCATATCTGCCCATTAGCTTGTCCTCCTTGCCAGAGTTTCCGGTACCATTCCTTCTGCTCTTCACCCGAGACCTTGCGATACTTCATGGTGGTGACGATGCTCCGGTGGCCAAGATGCTCCTGCAGCAGCCGTAGCCCGTCGCCCGAGTCATCCGCCTTGACCGCATTAACGGCGAAGGCGTCGCGGAGCCGGTGAGGCGAGACGTTGTGGGTCTTGCCGCTCTCGGCGTTCACCAACCGTGGAAGACGGGCGCGCTCGGCGCACTCTTTCACGATCTGCCAGGCGCGGTTGCGCCGGAGATCAAACAGCTGCTTTTCGCCGTTCCTCTCGACGGCGCCGCCGCGGCCGATGTATTCCTTGAGTAAAGACAAGGTCAATTCATCCACCGGGATTGTCCGGTAACGGTGATGCTCTTTCTCCTGGGCGACCGCCTTCTCTACTCCCTGCCCGCACCCCGGGCAAAACCTGTGGCCTTTGCCCAGACGCGCACTGCAGCCCGGGCAGGACAACAGGATTCGAGACTTCAGGTGCTCGATGGTCACCGTGCCGCGTCTGATGTCGATGTCCTTGAGCCGAAGCGCGAGGGCCTCAGACACCCGGCAGCCAAGGTGAAACAAGAGCCGGATCAACAACCGGTCCCGGAGATACTGCGCCGCGTCTTCGAGCTTGGCCACGTCGCCCGGTTCCAGGTAAGCCTTGCCCACTAGCCCGACTCCTCACCCAGATTTTGCGTCATAGGCAAGATCATGCCCATCATGAGAAGCATCATGAGCATAGGCATCATCCCTGAGAGCATGTCGCCGCCCGAAGAGTTGCCGGAGACGATGATAACGGCATCCTGTTCGGCCACGGCGTTCGTGTCTTCGATCCAGACGCGGAGGCCGAAGGTGCCGTCGTCGATGCCACCGCTTGACTTGGGCACAAGCAGGAAATCGACCGTGCCGTTCCCCTCGGCCGGTGTCGAACTGGCCGGAAGGACGAGGTCGGCCAGACCGACACAGACATCCACCATGTGCTTGCCAAAAAGATTTGTCGAATAGGGACCGGCCAGGAGCTTCACCGTTTTGGTCACGCCAACAACGTACTTGAAGGACACCGTCACCCGGACGGTGTCCCCGGCATTGAAGGTAGTTGGTGAAAGCGCCATCGGCGCAAATGCGATATCGAGTACCACGATCCTCTCCTACACCTTGGCGAAGTCCGAGATCTTGAACTCCGAAATCGTCGGCTGGATCCCGGCGACTAAAAGTGCGTTTTCGTAGCCGAAAAGGTAGTTCGTCGTCGCCTGGCCGCCGATGCTGGGACTGCCGCCGAATATCTTCACGTAGATGTCGTCCCAGTTGGTGTCGACGTTAGATGGGATCGTGAACACGTAGGAGTTGGTGACATTGGGATACGACGGCGGAGTCGTCACCTGCGGGATGCTGAATGTCGTTTGCTGCACCAGCTTTTCATCGAAGCCGAACATGCCGTTCGTGCCGATGCAGTAGTATCCGGTGACGCCGCTGACCGCCGGGCCGGTGTACTTGAATGAGATCGAAACCATGAGCCGGTCACCGGGGGCGACGGCCACCTGCTTCGGCGCCGGATTCATGTAACCGAGGGGGATGTAGACGCCGCCCGCGGCGGTGAAGAATTTGCCGGCTACCGGATCGAAAAAGACGCGCTGGCCGGTCGCCGGATCGACATACCAGCCGGGCAATGTTGGGTCTTCAGCGAGGGCAACAGCGCCTTCTCCCTGAGCGGTAAAGGGTCTAAGTTCGAGTTCCAGTTTCTTGAGAACCATGTGTTCCTCCTATGTTTTGGCAAAATCGGCGATGCGAAAGTCCGAGATATTTGGGGATCCGACTGAGGCGAGATTCACCGTCTTTGTCATCTCATCGTCGGCATACCACACTCCGTCGGCGCCGTACCAGAAGCTTTTAACGCGAACGGTTACTTTCTGGCCGGGCATGTAAAAATAGCCGGAAAACGGCCAGGTAACCTGAGCATCGACGTTGGTCCAGTCCACCGGGATAACGGTGCCCGGGTAGGGCGGAGCGCCGTATTCCAGCGTCGCCGCCACTTTGATGGCGATCGGTGCCGAGTAGGTGTTCTTCACCCGAATTGTAATTTCCACCCGGCTGCCGGAGGCGGCTTCGGACGAGGCATCGATGGAGATGATATCGGCGTACTGCGCCATTTAACTCTCCTCAGGATCCTCCGGAGCTTCCCGAGCCAATGGGAAACTGCCGTTGCCGAAGTTTCCGGAGAGCCTGTTGCCGATGACGTCGACGCCGGCGCCGCCCAGGAATGCATAAAAAAGCGCGGCAACGTCGATCGGACCGGCGAGGCTAGAGCCAAGAGCCAACACCACCCCGGCGATCAGTGACCGGACGATAGACCCCCCGAACTTCCGCAGGTCGAAGGCCTCTTTGCTTTCAAGCCAGCCGAGGGCCGCGGCGACAATACCTCCGAAGAGGGCTGCCAATGCGATAAACAGTCTCTCCATGGCCGTCAGTCCTTCTTTCGGTTGATGCAGATGAACTTGCCCCAGATAACGCCGCCCATGGCGATGAGGCAGCTGCCGCTGGTGGTGACCACCAACCCGTAATCGACAGAACTTGCCAGCTCGATGCCGATGCCGACGCCGGTTGCGCCGATGCCCACAAGCTCAATGACGATGGCTGCAATCATTCCTTTGTTCATCTATATCGCTCCCATTACGCCGGCCATCATCATCATGGCGGTCATCATTTGAACCATTTCCGTTGTCTGGTTGTTTGGCGAAGCGCTGCTCATCACCTGGCCGAGCATGGCGCCCATGGCCGGCAGGCCGTAGCCGTAGGCATTGTCCTTGCCAAGAGGCGCGTCCTGCGGCTTGGTCGAAAAACACGGCGCCACTTCCCTGGCCGCCGTCCAGCGGTAGCCCCAACCCTCGCCGTAAGCCCTGCGGCCACTCTCCCAGAGGAGGCCGGTGAGTCCGGCAAGCATCGGCGCGGCAAAGCTTGTTCCCGACTTCACCAGGAAGTCCTCGTCGTTTTTATCGGAGGCCATCTCGAGGTTGGTGCCCCAAATGACGAAATCCGGCTTGGTCTCGCCCTGGACGGTCGGGCCTCGCGAGGATCTCTCCCAGACAAGGAGTTCACCGAATGTCTCTACCGCGCCCACGGCGATGACCTCCGGCTCGCAGGCCGGTAGCATCACCGTCGTCATCTTGGGTCCGGTGTTGCCGGCCGCGGCGATGACATCGAGACCGTATTCAACGCTTGCCATGCGGCAGGCCACGCGGACCGGATTGTCCGGATCGCCGTCATCCTCGCCGCCGAGCGAGAGGTTTATCACATTGGGATAGAGGTCGTCGGTCGGTAAAAGCCCGGAGGTCCTTGCCTGCTCGGCGAGGTCGCACACCCGGTCGATGCCCAGCACAATGGCTTCGTCCGAGGCGATACCCTCGTCGCCGATGACCTTGATGTTCATGATGGAAGCGCCGGGCGAGACACCGGCGTTTTCACCCAGGGCGTGCATTCCACCGGCGATGGTGAAGGCTACCTGAGTGCCGTGTCCGAAGACGTCGGCAGCCGTCGGCGATTCGGTGAAGTTCGCTTCATAGACCACCTTGCCCTGTAGCGACCGGTGGGTCTTACGGACGCCGCTATCTAATACAGCCACAGTCAGGCCGGTACCGGTGATCGCCGGGGTAAAATAGCCCCGGAGAAGATAGAATACGTCCGAGATGCTCTCGGCCGGCGGCGCCTGGGCGGTCATCTGACTGGTGCCGTATTCCTTGAGGAGTTTAAGCACCAGACCCGGGACCGCGGCCAGTTTCTCGGCCTGGGCTTGGTCCAGTTCACAGAAGACCTGGCCGATGACCTCCGCCTTTTTCAGGTTCCGGGCGCCGATCTTTTTTGCTTCGACCTCGATATCGGTCAGGCTTTTACCTTTTGGAATGATGGCGTAGCGCATTTCATCTCCTTATGCTGGATAGGCCAGCTGGATGGTGTAGGTCACTTTGAGCTGACCGGTGTTGGGCACGGTGACGGTTGACGCCAGGAGGTCGCGGGAAAACATGATCGGGCCGGTCCCGGCCGAGTAGAATTTAACTTTGCCGTACAGGGCGACCTCGTTCACTCCGATGTCCGCACCGGAGTTGTTGTTGATATAACGGATTAAAGTGTCGGTGAGGGTTTTGGTGGGAGCGTCATACGTAATCGAATGGAGATCCGACTGGGCATAGTCCATCTGACCGGCTCCTGAGCCGTTGGCGATCGGAGCCCCCAGGACGTATCCGTCGAACGATTCGGGAAAGTTATTGGTGCCGACGATGATACTTTTATCCGTCGTACCGGCGGTAGCTAGCAACCCGGTGTCGGTTGACCGCGTGTTTACATCGACGTTTTCATCCCAGCCGGCGACTCTATTCAAACCCCAACCTGAGCCGTTGGGGTAGATGTTGCCGTTGGTCCACTTCAGGGAGATAGCGCCGGCTTCGAATAAATTGGTACCGGTGAGGCCGTAGGCAGCCATCTGGGAGAACAGGAAGTTATAGGCGTTGCGGTTCCAGGAGTGGCTCCGCTGCTTGTGAGCGTGGATGGTTTTGCCATCACGATCCAAGACCTCCATTTCAAGAAAAGTCTTGAAAACGGGCAGCTTGAGTTCGGTGCCCAGCTTTTCGAAGCGGCGGTACTTGGTTTCCAGCTTCGGGTCTTCAATATAGAATCGTTCGGTCATTTTCGTTTTTCTCCTAAACAAGTTGTGCTGTAACACCGATGCTCGGCGCCTGAACTGCGAGCGTCATGGCTCTGCTTTGAGCCAATTCGACATTGGCTTCACTCGAAACCGCGATGACCGGCGCCGCAACAGAAAGCGCCTTCCCGGCTGTAAAGGCGCCGCCCGAGTGATCTTCGGCGGCCGTAAGGAGCATGGACGGTCTCGGCATGACGAGGAGCGGCGGGTCGGCGACGCGGTTGACCGCGCCGGTCATGTAGGCGATCAGCTCCTGGATGTCCAGCCAACCCGGCCGGCCGCCGCCCTGGTTAAGCGCCTTGAGGACGTTGTAGCCGGTGCCGTACTGGATGGGCAGGCGTTCGAAGACGGCCTGACCCCGGTAGATGATGTCGCCCGGCTGCATCAGAGCGTCGATCCCGCCCAGGTTGCGAATGAGCTTCCCGCCCCAGTCTTTGTCGGTATCGATCTCGATTTCCGACAGCCTGGTTGCTCCCGATTTTGCTCTTACGAAAAGGCTCACCTACATGGCCTCCAGCAGAAAGTCGTAGTCGACCGCCTTGCCGTTGTCGGCCGGGTCGTTGCTCCGGACGGTTATCCTTAGTGTGTCGTGGATCGCCCAACTTCCGTTCACCACCGGGAGGCCCGGCCCGTCGGCGGCGGCATCGAAAGACTGTTCGTAAACTCTTCGCTCCACGCCGTTTATCTTCTTGTACAACCGGACTGTTACCTGGGTTCCGGCCAGGTTCTGGATCCCGAGCGAAAGGTCGTGCAGCTTGTATTTCGCTCCGGGCGCACCCACGACGATCAGGTTGCTTTCAGCGACCTGCCAGTCGGCGACGGCGAAACCAACGTAAGGCACCTCGCCGGCAAGCTTGTCGGTCTGGCTCCTCACCGCCTCAACTCTCCCCTCGAGGCTGGCGATAGCCGCCTCGATAGCCTTCAGAGAGACCTTTGTTTTGCTGTCCTCGACGTAGAACTCGCCAGGCATCAGCTTCCCCTCCCCAGCGGCAACTGTTTCACCGGCTCTTTTCCCGGCTCGAGCCGTTTGGTTTGATCCTTTTTGGGCTGCATCGCCGATGCCACCATGCCCAGCATCAAAACGGGCAATATCATGCCCATCATTTGGCTCAAGTCGAATCCCGAAGAACCGGTGTTCACCGGCGCTCCCGGCCAAGCAGGCGGAAGAACCGAACTGCTAGGCGCTACCAGCATGGTGGCCGCCGAGTCGATGACCTCGCCGGAATCTTTCTCGTATAGAAGCAGCGTAAGAACCGCGTTGGTCTCGGAAAAACGCAGAGCGCCTTTAAGCTTGGCGACATCCCCCGGCTCGACTTTGAACCAGGTGTAACCGAAGACCGGCAGGGCCTCTTCGCTGATCTGGGTCGTGTCCCGCGACAGCCTGGCTAAGAGGGCATACTCTTTGTCGACGTCCGTTGGATTGGCCACATAGACAGAAAGTCCGAGGTCGTAGCCCGGGGTATAGTAGAGCCACGGCGGCAGGTCCCAGAAGACGTCGCCCAGCGTTCCACCCATAACCGATGACGCTTGGCTCATAGCGGGAACTCTACGTCCTCGCCCTTGAGCGCTTTTCTCACGGTGGATAGAGCCCAGGCGCCCAGGGCGACCATCATGGCGACGCCGATTAGAGCCGAAAACGCCGATTGCCAGAACATCGGCTGAAAGGTGTTGTACTCTGCGGGATAGCTGGTCACGATTTTGCCTCGGGTAGTTTCTTGGGTTTTGAAGGTGCCGTGAGCGGCTTCATCACCTGCATCAGGATGAACATGACCAGAAGCATCATGCCTATGTTGATGAGGCTGCTGATGAGATTCTTCACATCCTCCGGGATGAGCCACCAGATGACGGTGCCAACCAGCGGCGGCAGGGCGATGAAGCCGATAATCCCGGCGATGACCGGCAGCCAGGCGAATCCCTTCTGCCAGGCCAGATAGACGGCAGGTTTATCGGGATCGGCATGGACGATAAAGCTGTAGCCGGGCCAGTGCTCGACGCCGGCGTCGTTGAAAGCCTGCTCTATCTGTACCAAAGTCTCGGCCGAGGGGAATGCCTCGAAATCGAGCCGGGCCAAGAAAAGAGCGCCTTCGTCTGAGCTCTCTTCGAGCGGGGCGAAGGCGCCCAGTCCTTCTATGCTGCCGGCAATTCCCAGAGGTATCGCCCGGTAGCCCTGCGGCACCATCGCATAGGGCATGGGAAACCTCCCTACGCTTAGACTAGCCGCCTGGCCTTGCGGCCGTACGGACTGAGGGTCACCTTTCGGGCGGCGGTGGTGCCTCCGGCGGCGGTCACAGTGGCCATCACCGAGAGCTTGTCGCCGCCGATGAGCCGGAGATCGGCGCCGAGCTGCCCAGCCTCGGCCAGATCGTAGCTCTCGTCATTACCTGCCGCCTGGTCGGTGCCCAGGTATTTCTTATCGATGGCGTCCGTCTTCGGGAACTTCGAGACGCGGACGTTGCCGGAGACCTCGGCCTCGGTGATGAGGTTGAGGCGGTTCAGGAACCAGACCTCGCCGGCTGGCACCTCCAGCTCAACGGTCTTGACCGTGTCCTGGGCGGATGCGTCGGGTATCGTCACCTCGACCTTGTCGCGCTCGTCGATCCTATCCTCGGTATGTATGGCCTCGGCGTTAAGCAGGGCTTCCCGGAGGACCTGGAGCGGCAAGCCCATCCAGGCGCCGGACTCGTTGTCGTAGACGCCGATCAGGGCCAGCGACTGCCCGAGCGGAGGCACCCAGCCCTTGGGAGGCCGCGCCCCGGGGTAGCCCGGGTACTGCTGCGGGATATTCTCTTTCGTCATGAATTTCATTCCTCCTGTCTAGCGGGCTCGCCTAAGACTTTGAAGTGATGCCCTTCATCATCGGCATCAGGAGGGCCATCATCATCACCATCATGATCATCGGCATCATGGCCGAGAACATGCTGGTCATGTCGGTGGTCTGAAGGGGATAGTAGCCGCCGACGGTGCCATACTGGTACTGCTGCGGGCGGACCTGCTGGGTATTGAACTGCTGGGCGGGATACATTTTTTAGCTACCTCCTGTAGTCGACTTCGTTTTGGTTCAGTCCTTGGACGTGACGCCCTTCATCATGGGCATGATGATAGCCATCATCATCACCATCATGATCATGGGCATCATGGCGGAAAACATCCCCGAAAAGGGATCGGTGGTCTGGGACGGGTAGTAGGCCGAAGGTCCGGCCACCTGCATCGGACCCGCCTGGCCCGGCGCGAACGGCCCGCTGATTTGCTGTGTCCTGTACATCGCTTTCTCCTTGTTGCTTTCGGTTGATTCTCATGCGCTAGCCTGATGTCGTCTCCCCCGAGCTGTTCCCCTCACCGCCGCCGCGACAGCGGTGAGGGATAGAAAACTAGCCTCCAGGGGAGATCATCAGGCGAAGGTGGCGCTACTCGAACATGGCGCGCTTGTAGCCGCTAACCATGACCGGACCCTTGCCGTCGACGCCGTCGCGATAATGGCTAACCCGGCCTTCCTTGACCTTGAGGCCGGACGGCGCGATGCCGTTCATGCCGGTGCGGAAGGCTTCGGGGGTGGCTTTCTCCTGATAGGCGACGGGGACATTCTTTTCCAGGTCGTTCCAGCTGGCGTACTTACCCATACGGGCACCTCCTATTTAGTCTCGGTCCGTTCGCGGCCGGGACAGTTTTCGGGGTTCACCCTGGTCGGAAAGGCAAAGGGGTCAGCCTGAACCTAGCCGATCCAGAGTGCTGACCCCTTGTTGAAGCCTGTGAGCTGCCACTGAAAGCAAATAGCCTCGTGAGCCAACTTCAGTCGGCAAGCTCACGAGGCTTACGGTTTCAGATTATACAGGCCGTATTTAGCCTGTCAATAGGTTGAGGGTATTTTAGCTTTGATCGATATCAAGGTCACAATTTTGGTCACAATTATATTGCTTCTGGTCAGCATCTATGATAAAATCACTTCCATAGAATCCAAGTCGTGAGGTTTCAAATGTTTATTACTCTGGACGAGGCTACGGAGATTATCACTCCCGAGTTGGCTAGCAATCTTGCCTATTGTGCATCGTCTTCATTCAAGGACTGGTTCACTGAAGTATCAGAAAACGGAAGGGCTACTAGTACGCCTTGCACAAAGGCTAGTTTTATTAACGACAGGATGATCCATTACGCCAAGACACTATTTCCTCCAACACCAGGATCGGCCATCAGGGTAATCAAGATCCATGGGCGATATCAAATTTTGATCGAAAACAAGCTAATCTTTAAAATGAAAAAATTAAACCAAAACCTTCTGACGAGTAACATCCCTACTCGAACAGTGATAAACTTTAACAGGCAACTCTGCCCACCTGAATACGGAACTCAACTTCGTTTTACTAATATGCCAGACGATATCACTCATCTAATTGTAGGATATAGAGAAAACTCACTAAAGACAGGAATTGGTTGTTTCATCACTTGCCCTGATGGAAAACGCAATCGCTGGATCTTTCCAATCGGTTTCGCTCCCTTACCCATTGTGGCTAACAATTATGTTCCGGTTGAGCCAGATTCGCCTCGAGTCCAACCAAAAAAGGTCACACCCAAGATTCAATCAGATCTATTAGGAGTAACCGAAACTCATGACTAATAGTGCGCCCTTTAATCCTGAGATGCTGGCTTTGGCGAGACAATCTCGAGGATACACGCAGACTGAGCTAGCGCAGCTCCTTTCAGTGTCACCAGGATGGTTGTCAAAGATTGAGGCTGGATTAAAAGAAGTCAGCATCGAATTTGCGCAAAGGCTAGCAGAAGTACTTGATTACCCGGTCTTATTTTTTTATAAAAGTGCAAGAATATGCGGGCCGGGTATCAATGAAGTGTTTCATCGGTGCCGTTCGAAAATCCCCGTTAAGGCTAGGGACAAGAATCAGGCTTGGACTGAAATTAATCGCTTGAACCTTGAATCTCTGCTTCGGGGTGTAAATCTCGGTGATATTGAAATACCTCAATATGATATTTATGAATTCGATGGGAATGTACGCGACATCGCTCGATCAGTTAGAGCCAAATGGCAGTTACCACATGGCCCAATCAGAAATGTGATTAAAACAATTGAAGAAGCAAGGGGAATCGTAATTCCAATAAAATTTGAAAGCCGTTTAGTGGATGCCACGAGTCGATGGCCCGCAAATATGCCTCCCCTTTTTTTCATGGGTCTGGATTTTCCGACTGACCGTACTCGCTTTTCTCTGTGCCATGAATTAGGGCATATGGTAATGCATCAAAATGGCCCTAATCCTTATCAGGAAGAACAGGCAAATGAATTCGCAGCTGAGTTTCTAATGCCGGAAGATGAAATTAGGCCATTTCTTATGGACCTAACCCTCCCAAAATTAGCAGCATTGAAGCCCTATTGGAAGGTATCGATGGCAGCCTTGTTAAAGAGAGCCAAAGATATTGAAGCGATTACTGAACGGCACGCCAAGACACTATGGATCGAAATGGGGAAGGCTGGCTATCGAACTAGAGAACCTGTTGAGTTAGACTTACTTAGAGAAGAACCCAAGCTGCTGCAAGAAATCATTGGTGTGTACTGCAACGAAATGGGTTATTCAGTAAAGGAACTGGCATCACTGTTTAAACTAAAAGAACATGAAGTGTGTAGATTATACTTTGGAGCTCCGGATAGCAGTGAAGCAGACGAAGTTAAGGCAGCGATAGAAGAAGCCGAAAGAATTCTCAATGAATATCGTCATAACTGAACCTAAATAATTATTAAGACAACGGCATTAGTCAAACATCGCCTCCTGCCAGTTCCGCCATTTCTTGTCCTGGGCTTCGGCGTAACGCTTCACCGCCTTTGCCGCCCACTCTCTCCGTCTAGCTGCCAGCACGTCTTCACTTAGGGATCGAGAGACCGCCGGAGGAGACGTCTCCTCCGGCGGTCTTCGCATCTCGTAATCGGCCCTCAGGAGCGCGGCGAGAGCGAGTAAGGTGAAGTAGTTATTCCACATTGATGATCTTGCCCTTGATGCCGAACATCGTGGAAAAGCCCCAAGCCAACTGCTCGCACAGCTTGTCCACCGGCTCACCTAGGTCGAGTTTCTCGTTCGGGTCCAGGAGATAGAACCTGACCTCGAGTCGGCCTTCCTTCCGGCGCTTGGTGATCTCCATGCCCATATGGCGCCCGACCTCCTGAGCCTGCTCCATTTGCTGCCGGTTGATGCCAGCCATTCCCGGATTAAACATTACATGCCTCCTTTCTGTTGTTCTGTCTCCCAGCCTTCCGGCACGCCGCCGCCACCCCGGCCTGGAAACATCTGCTGCTCCATGATGCCCCACACCATATCCATCACCTTGTCGATCCTTTTGGTGTAAGCCTCGTCAACCGTCTTCGGCGGCGGTCCCTTGGGTAACTTCTCTTCGATGTAGCCCAAAACACCGCCGACCGCCTCCTGAGCCGCTTCCCTGGCCATTTCCGAACTGGCGCCCCGGGCCCTGGCCGCGGCGGCATCAAGCTCCTCGCGGGAGGCGTTCAGCATCCGAAGAAGCGGCTCGAAGCGTTTGGCCTCGGCTTCGGCCTGGGTCTTCTGGATCTGGGCGAGCTCCATCACAAGAAGCATCGATGACCTGAGCTTCATCATGCCCCGGAGCTCGCACTCCTCTTCGTAGCTGTCGCCCATGTATCGGCGCAGGACCGCCTCCGGGGAAATGACCTCGCTCTGCTTGTACGTCGCCGGCAGGGCGCTTGATTGGGCGTCGGCTGCCGGGATCATCTTGGCCAGCTCCTGGCGGACCGTTCTTTCCTTAAAGTGAAGGTCTTTGGTGAGTTGCTCGAAGCTGTAACCCTGACCCAGGTACTCCCGGATCTCAGCGGCGATGCTTTCTTCATCGACCTTTACTTCCACCTGTTCGGGGGTCTTGCTTTCGCTCATGGGCTGTTCATCCTTATTCACCGGATGGGCGCCCGACGTATGACCGCCGAGGGCCTTAATCGATTTGAACTTCCTGTTGCAGATCTTGCATGTGTACACTTCCTGCCTCCTGTGACCGGCGCCGCACCGGGTAAAAGGTCAATGAACCATCCTGTGGAACGTACAGGCCGTGACTACAGTGTAAATACCCGCTGTAAATACCCGCCTGTAGATACCCGAAATTGACTTAATATTCCGGCCTCCCCTCCCCCGGGGGTCACCCCCTCCCCATCGTCCGGCGAGTCGCCCAGGGGCTCATTTTGTTTCTCCTCCTAAAAGTAATCCGATTGCCTTTTCTACGCCGAGTTGAGGGGCGAGGCGCGCCACCCTGATGGCGTCGCGGACATTCTGGGTGAGGCCGTCCAGGCGGCTGGCAATCTCTCCGGCAAGCTCGGGACTTAAGCCTTCGCATCGCACCAGCACGCCCTGTACCACGGTAAGATATTCCGCCCGGCCGTACGGAAGGAGTTGACGGATGGCGAACCGAGACCTCAGCTCCGGCGACAGTTTTTCGCTTCTGTTGGAGGCGGCGATGACGCGAAGTGGGTTGCTCAGGTTGAGCTCCCGGCCTCTTTTAGCCCGAACGAGCCGCCCGCCTTCCATCATGGTGAGAAGCGCCGCGGTGTCGGCGGCGTTCATCTTGTCGATCTCGTCGATGAGAAGGATTCCCGGCTCCCGCTCGGCCACCAGGTCCCATAGCCCGGCCTTCGATGTCGCCGAACCCACCAGCCAGATGGCTTTCTCGCCCCCGGCCCTTTCGATGTCCCACAGAAAGAGCGTCTTGGCCAGCGCCGGCGGCCCGGTCAGAAGGACGTGCACTGGCTTTTCGGCAAGGAGCGACGCCCTCAGAAGCTCTTTCACGCCGTCATGGCCGATGATGTCCCCGAAAAGAGTGTCAGTCTCGGCTAGGTTTGGTTCCTGGCGCGTCTCGGCGGGTGCGTTTTCGGCTGAAAGAAGGCTTTTGCCCATTTCGCTCAACCGGTAACCGGTGTGGGAGTTGGAGCGAAAGACATTTTCGAGGTAGCCGTCCTTGAAAAGCCGGGAGAGCGTCGCCGGCCAGATGCGGACATGCCGCCAGCCCCAGCCGATGCGGTAGTCCTTGTCCATGTCGACCGAGTCTTCAAACCGTGCGATCTCCGAAAGAAGCTCCAGGGTGTTGTCTTCCTTCATCGTTACCACCCCCTTTCTTTTGAAACTTTCTTGAAAGCCTCGGTGACAAGCTGTGTCAGGTACTCGGTGCCCTTTATGCCGGCGGTGTCGGGATGAACCTTTCTCAGGAGGTCCAAATAACGCCGCCGTACCTGTTCTTGCGGCATGGAGCGGTCGCAGCCGAGAATACGGTAGGGGTCAAAAGCCGGCTGAGGGGACGCCACAACCCTTTCAGTCGCCGAAATGTCCATCCCAAGCCTTTGGGCGAAACCGATGATGACGGCCGGGTCCGCGGCACTGGTAAAGAGGTCAGCCATGAAAGCCTGAAGCTCGTACGCCAGGTTCTGCTGCATCCGTTTGATACGGTTGAAACGCTCTTCCATGTTTACCACCAGAAATGACCGCATAAGATGCCCAGGAAGAAGCCGAAGAGGATCTGCCACCAGTATTTGCCGCCGATCCTGGCAACAAGTAATCCCAGACCGAGGAAGATGAGCATGAAAACGAGCGGCGATTTCTTCTGGTCGTCGCGGATAATCTCAGTCCACGGCCGGCCGCCCACCCGGCGCCACAGGCTTTCATAGAGCCTTCCCAGAAAATCGATCACTTCTTGCCTCCTTTCGGTTTCAGCCAGCCGCGGTCTTCCTGGGGAATGGCCGGGACAAGTTTGTCGCAGTCAGGACAGGCCTGGCAGATGTCGAGCACCAGGGGTTCGCCGCGGGCGAGGCGTTTCAGGTCTAAACTGCCGGTTCCCGCCTTGAAGGACAGGGGGTAGCCTCTGCGGCAATAAATGCGCTGTCCCAGCACCCGGGCATGGTTGCAGTCGTAGAGCGATCGCCTTTTCTTCATTTCACCCTCACCGAAGACTCTTCCTGGCCATAATCAATATCGATGCCCCTTTTATACCCGCCCAAACCGTCCGAACCGTCCGCACTGTCCGCCTCACGATTGGGCTTAGCTTTGGGGCTTGGCGGACGGTTTGTAAGGGGTTCGGCCAAACCGTCCGCCAAATCAGGGGATTTAGCTTCAGCCGGCGGACGGTTTACTAAACCGTCTTCAAAACCGTCCGCCGAATTTGTATCTAAAGCGGACGGTTCGGACGGAGCGGACGGTTTTTCAGGGGATACGGGGATATCCTGTTTCATGCCGTACATCGAGGCGATCCTTTGAGCCCGCTCAGGCTCCCAGCGGATCAGCCTCTGGCGGCCTTTGCCGACCCGGTCCTTGGCAAAGCCGAGTCTCTTGGTCAGATGCCCCACCCGCTCCGCCGTCAGTTCGGACGCCTCTTCATCGAGCCGGTTGGCCCGCGTGGCGATGCTCCTCGATGTTAGCTCGCCGCCCTCTCCAACAAGCTCGATCATGGCGGCAAGCACCCGTCCGGCATCGCTTTCCCGTCGCCTGGCATAAAGGGATTCCTGCAGCCGGTGAACGAAGCTGCCGAGTGCTTCCGCCATGGCGTGGTCGCCGTTAAGCATAGCCTTCATGGGAATGAGTATCTCCTGGAGACGCGGCTGAAGATTCGGTTCGAGCAGTTCGTTGCCGAAGGTCTTGCCCCTGAGGCGGCAAAGATTGTGAAGACGAAATGTCAAAAGCTTTGACCGCAGGGTACCGACCTCTTTGTCGAAAGAAGCCGGCAGCACCCGGGGGATGTCGTCGCGGGTAAGCGGCATCATTTCGGAGGTGAGACAGCGGCTTTCCAGTGCCTCATCGCTGAAAGGAAATCTTGTTGAAAGTAGTTTCGGACCGAACACCTGGTAGCCGCGCGGAAACCATTTGCCGTTTTCCTTGTCGGCCCGTAAGACCGGCATCCCCGGCCGGTAGCCGTTATTCAGAAGTTTGACCATTTCCGCCCAGGCGGTCGAGTCTTTGAAGTCTGCCTCATCCAGGACCAGCGTCCCCCGGAACTGCTCCAGGATGCGGAAGATCGGCGACGGCGTGGTGGCGCCGGAGGCGAACATCGGCCGGAAACAAATACTCCCAACCACCTGCAGAAAGCGCGTCTTGCCGGTGCCCCAGTCGCCGATCACCCGAAGATACGGGATCGAGGGGGCGAACTCGTACACCCAGCTCAAAAGCACATATAAAGCGACAATCTCCTCGAAGTCGGCCGGAAGCTCCAGGTAGTAATGAATGAACCTTTGGATTTCGCTGAAAAGGCGG
The DNA here is from genome assembly GCF_001466665.1 of Dehalogenimonas alkenigignens. Taxonomy (NCBI): domain Bacteria; kingdom Bacillati; phylum Chloroflexota; class Dehalococcoidia; order Dehalococcoidales; family Dehalococcoidaceae; genus Dehalogenimonas; species Dehalogenimonas alkenigignens. The sequence goes on from NZ_KQ758903.1 coordinate 1,763,482, forward strand.
GCTTGCGAATCGTACGGCGCGGCCGTTGGGGCAAAATGAACCACGTGACCGACCAGCATGTCTTGAGTCGGCAGATAAGTCACCTTCGGCGTCTCATGTTGGTAAGCCTTTCTGACGGCGCCGTTCACTGAAACCATAAAGTATCGCTCATCCTCATCGACCACCATCTCGCCGACCGTTCCGTCGCGGAGGACGAAGCCGGATACATAGCGCTCCTTGTCTTCTTCCTCCAGCTTAAACTCCCCGACGAGCTTTTCGGCATCGGCGAGGGAATGCTTGAGCAGATAATCGTCGATGCCGGTCTTCTGCTGGCCTTCCAGCTGCGGCAACTGGACGATATGAAGGCTGGCATCCTTGCGCCGGAGGTGTTCGGCGATGTGCGAGAGTGCCTTTTTCACCGGCTCCTTTGTCGCGATATCGGAATCGAAGGCGAGATAGACCTGCCGGTCTTTCAGTACGATGTGATCCCAGTCGGCCAGGAGCGTGACGCCGCCGAACTCGTTCTTGCCCTTGAAGCCCCAGACGCCTGTGACGGATATGGCGCAGGCGCCATGGCCGGCCAGGGCATCGGCTTTCTTTGAGCCTTCGGTGATCCAGAGGGGGACCTTGGGGATTCCGAGGGCTTTCTGGCAGCGCGGCGGGCAGTCGAGTCGGTTGCTTGAGCCGGCCGGTAGTTCGTACTTGACCGTTTTGCCTTGGGTGTTGGTGCGAGGATTATCGGACCGGAACTGGTAGCCGGCTGGCTGCCCATCGACGCCCCATAAGGGAATTAAAAGGCCAGGCACGCGCTGCTGAGCCGGTGCAAAGCCGAACCTTCCCAGCTCGGCTTTGCACACGATGCTCCGGTACTTCCGCTCCCGGATGACGTCGAGGTCGAGGCCGGTTTCTTCCAAAAGATGCTTCAGGTGACTTTCCAGAAGCTCCGGCGCGGCCTCGGAAAACACGCCTCCGCTAGCGGCCTTTTCACCGCTCATATCTTTCATGGCTATGGTCGACTAGGAGGCGGCGTCGCGGTCGACGGCTTTTAGGAAGCGGCTGAGGGCCTCGGCAGAAAATTTCGCCGGCGGTAGCGGCCAGTTGAAGTCCCGTATCTCGACGTCGATGTTGCAATGCTTGCTAAACCACTGCCTGAGCTGGTGTTCCCGAATGTCGAGCTGCCACACTTTGCTCTTGGCTTTGTCCCAGAGCCTGATGAGGTCGCGCTCGGTAACGCCGTCTTCGAGCCTGACATTCTCTTTATTGATGTTAATTGCCTCTTCGGGGAAAAGGTCGTCCGGCGCCGCACTGTCGGGCGGCGGCAGGAGCAGCACCTCGCTCGGAGGCAACTGGGCGAGCTTCTGGATCTCGGCCAGAGTAGAATGCGAGGTCAGCAGCAACACCCGAACCGTTTTCTTCCTGCCCTCGACGTCGACCTCTTTCTCGATGAGCCTTAAAGAAAGAGGAATCATCGACAACCGGCCGCAGGCGCTCTTTATGAGGTCAAGACTGTTATTCACGTTAAGGATGGAATGGTACGAGCCGGTGTCGAGCTGGTAGACGCCGATGCCCGGGCAGTCGGGGATGAGGAACTGGAGGTTCATCACCCGCTTGCAGCGACCGGTCTCGTAGTGGTGGCATGACTTCGGGCTGCAGGCTATTTCCCTAAGCTCGGTCTCGGCATCCTCATGGGTGGCGATTTGGCCGGTTTTGATGTTCACCCTGGCCACCGCCGTCTCGCCATCGCCGCGGCAGATGAGGCCGCGGTAGGCCGAATAGCACCTGAGGTACTGGCTCGCCCATTGGTTCGAGTTTTCGGTCGGCAGCATGACCGAAAGCTCGGTCGGACACTGCCCAAAGACCTTCTTCACCTCATCCGGGCAGACGAAGTAATCGGTCGGGACCGGGTACGAGAACCCTTCGCTAGACTCCTTCGTCAGTCCCAGCCTGATTTTGCCCAGCCTCGGCAACCTGATGACTCCGGTGATTCCCTTGATCGGCATTTCCTTCCTCCTCGATCTTACTTTCCCTGGAATTCGCGTTGTCCATCTGATAAAGCCGGGCGATCATGCGAGCCAGAATCCGCAGACCGCTGTCCATCACTTTCTCCTCTGCCTCGCTAACCATCACCGTTTTCCTCGATGGTGAACAAGTCGTCGAATGAATAACTTTTGAAATAGTCGAGGAGTGTCTGACGCACGGCGGCTGTGGGAGCCTGCTTGCCGTTCAGGATGCGGCAGAGGTAACTCGGCGTGATCCCGATCTTCTTGGCCAGGAGCTTGCGCGAAAGGTTGTGTCGGAGCATTGCCTTTTCGAGGTTGTCTCTGTTCAATAACACCTTGAACATGTGCTACTCCTGAAATTAGAAGTGAGCACAATAGTAAAACATATAACTGGTCTGGTCAAGGGCGTTATGTCACAATCATCTCAAATTAGATGCAAATAATTGTCGGAAACATGTTGCAACTGTTACCGGAATGTGCTATGATTGTGAACATGGAGGGCTTATGCCGGATTTCGCCGCGTATATCAGGCAGCTTCGCCAGAAGCAACGTCTGTCCCTAAGAGATGTCGCTCAGAAGACCGGGATCTCGTATTCTTATTTAGCCCAAATCGAGCACGGCCGGAGGAACCCTCCCGGTCCGGATTTCATGAAGCGCCTGGCGCCGGTCTACCAGGTGACGCTCCGGGACCTTCTAAGAGCGGCTGGTTACCTGGAAGAGAGCACGAGCTCGACCCTTAGCGATGAGCAGGAGGTGGAGATGGCCTTCAACTACGTCATGAACGATCCGCGCTACCAGTCCGGCACCCGGATGAGCGGTGAACTGACGACGGACGTGAAACGCTTCATCGTCGAGATGTACGAAAAGGCCACGGGAAAGAAGTTGCTGCCAGAGTCCCATTCGTGAAAATCTCAAACGATCTACGGGGCTTCTGTGAGCACCTGGTGAGAAAGTTCGGTAGCCCTGGAGCTACCTCCGAAGAGCAAAAGGCCGAGGAGTTCAGGAGGGTTTATCTTAGGAACTTGCCTTTGAATCTGAAATCGATCAGGGCGATCGCTTCATGCTGCGGCGCGGAGCTCAGGGGATTAGAAAAAATGCCCCGGAATGTCCGGGGGTATCACGAAATCTGCGATGGGCGACTCAATATTTACTACCGGAAAGATGATACGGTCAGCGGTATCCAGAATACTATCCTTCATGAGTTGAGGGAGATGATGGAAACCCTCTTTTCCACCATTGAACCCGGTTATGAGCCTCTAAGGACTAGCGCCCGCCATCTCGCCGCCAACCGCTTTGCCACCGCGGTTTTACTGCCCGAGGAGAAATTCAAGGCCGATGTTTTCAGTTCCGGATTTGATGTGTACGGTCTTTCTCAGACGTATTCGAAAAGTGCATCTCAGGTACTTCTCCGCATGGGGGAAGTACTTCAAAGCCGCCTTTTCTTCTACGGCGCGTTGTTCGAGCCGGACGACCCCGAAGGCCAGGAATGGGCTGTCACATATTGGACCGGTAGCAGCAACGAGGATGCTGAAGCGAATGTCTTTGGCCTGGACGGTTTGTTTCCCAAGCGAGGCAGGCGGGCTCTTCCGGGTTCGCTCATTGATCTGACAATTAAATCGGGAAAAGCCCACCTAGTGCGCCGGATCACGCTAGGCGGCCCGGAAGATTTCGATGATGGCGAACTTGTGGCGCTTGCTGTTCCCATCGTGGGCGAGGCGACAGGAATTGAAAAGGTAGCGCTGGTGGTGCTTCTGTCCCGTGATGTCCGACTACTTGAGCCCCAAATCGAACGTATCAATCCGGAAATCATCGAGTCTTTCCATAGACATCTTTAGGGGGAAAGGGCAATGGAAACCGACGGAAAAAGAGCCGTAATCTATGCGAGGGTGTCATCAGATAAACAGGATGTCGACCTTTCTATCTCAGCCCAGCTGAGAGCCCTCAAGGAATTCGCGACCAGAAACCGACTTCAGATCGTACAAGAATTCATCGATGAAGCCGAAACAGGCCGGACAACCGCCCGGCCGGCTTTTCGCGAAATGGTGGCTTCGGCTCGCCGGTCGCCGAAGCCGTTTGATGTCATTTTGGTCTGGAAATACTCCCGATTCGCCCGTAGCCGTGAGGACTCGATCGTTTACAAGGCTGTTCTCCGGAAAAACGGAGTCCAGGTGGTTTCAATCAATGAACCCTTCGACGACACGCCCACTGGCCGATTACTTGAAGCCATCATAGAAAGCCTGGATGAGTTTTACTCCGACAATCTCGGTGAAGAAGTGACTCGCGGTTTGAAGGAGAGCGCTTCGCGTGGCTTTTATGTCTCACACAAAGCTCCGTACGGGTACCGCAAGATCAAGGTGAAAGATGGCGCGAAAGAACGCACCAAGCTCGACATAGAACCGGGCGAAGGCAAAACGGTTGCGTCTCTCTTTGACAAGGTGATTCACGGCCAGGGATTAACCGAAATTGCCAAGGAATTGAACTCCAAATCGATCTCTTCGCCTACAGGCAAGACCTGGGGCAAGACGAGCGTCCGGGCTATCCTGGCTAACGAGGTTTATACGGGAATCCTTGTCTGGGGCCGAGACAACAGACGCGGATTCGATCCGATCAGAGTAGAGGGAGCAGTCCCGCCGATCGTTTCGCATGACACTTTTACCAAAGTCCAACACCTGCTGAGAGAAAGAGCACCTGGCCGAACTCATCCGAAACGGGTCATCAGCAAATTCCTGTTAAGCGGCCTGGTCCGGTGCGGCCACTGCGGTAAAGCCCTTGTCGGAGCCGATGCCAAAGGCGGCAAATTCACCTACTACGCTTGCGGGACGATCATCAAGAAAGGCGCGGGCTCCTGCCGCGGCGGCTATCTCAATAGCTCGAAATTTGAAAGCCAGGTCATCCGCAAGATCAAGGAAAACATCCTGACCACCAGCAACCTCTACAAACTGGTCGAGATGGTAAACAATGAGATGGATTCGACATCTCACAACTATCAGGACGACTTTAATGTAGTTTCGGCGGAAATCCTCGACACGAACCGTCGGCTGGAAAATCTCTATGATGCCGTTGAGAGCGGCAAAATCGACTTAAGCGACCTATCGCCAAGAATCCGCGATCTGAGACTTCGACTTGAGAATCTCAAAGACAGGAAATTGCAACTTGAAGGTCTTTTAGCAGAAAGACGCATCGAACTCGCGGACAAGAAGATCATCGATGCCTACGTAAACGACTTACGGCTGGAACTGGATAGCGGCGCTTTAATGGAAAGGAAGGCCTTCATTAAGACGTTTGTGAATGAGATAGAAGTTACCGGCAAAAAGGCTGTTTTAAGATACACCATACCCTTGACGCCGAAGGCCTTGAAAGAGGAGACGATAGGAGTTCTGTCTACCGAACACTATGGTGGGCGGCCGTGGACTCGAACCACGGACTTCCTGCGTGTGAAGCAGGCGTTCTAACCACTGAACTAGCCGCCCAGAGGAAGCTCATTGTAACTCGAACCGCCGCGGGGTTTCAAATGACGCCGGGCGGCAGGCGGCAGGTACAGCTTCAAAACCCGCCTTCCGTCCAGTCCAAATCCGTTCCGGCGGGCGGTTTCAGGCACGGCTCGGCGGGGTAAACTGAAGCCATGAATATAACGGTCAGGCGGATGACTATCCCGAAAGCGGCGGCGAGCCGGGCGGCGGACGCCGCTTGCCTGGTCTTCCCGCTGCTGTTTATGGCCGTCACCACGGCGCTGGAGACGATTCAGCCGGGCTTCGACCGGGTGGCCAATACCATCAGCGAGCTGGTCTGGGGGCCGTTCGGCTGGATCGAGGCGGCGATGTTCGCCTGTTTCGCCGCGGTCATGGCGCTTTCGGCAGCCCGGCTGCGGGAAGCCGCTTTGCCCCTGGGCCTGGCGGCGGCGGGCTTCATGCTGATCGCCGTTTTCCCGACCCAGGCGCCGGGGGGCGGGCAGACGGCGGCATCGCTCATCCATGAACTCTCAGCCCAAACCATCGCCGCGCTGCTGCCGGCGGCCTGCTTCTGCCTGGCTTACCGGCTGCGCAAGGAACCGGCGCAGCGGGCGGCGGTGAGCTTCAGCGTGACGGCCGGCATTATCGGCACCGTCTTCAACGCGGCAGGCTTTGTCGCGGTACACACCGACGCGGCGTGGATCGGCGCTGTCGAAAGGCTGATCATGCTGAACGGGTTGATCTGGCTGGAACTGATGACGCTGCTGCGCTGGGCGGCGGAGCGGCCGGCGGTCTCAATGAAGACGGCTGCGGGCATCGAAAACCGGGCGGCGGTCCGGGTGGACTGCTGCCAGCGGCGGGACCGGCGCTAAGGGCGCGTCACCGCCGGCAGTACCGGATAATCTCGGCGAAGTTGGAGATACGCGTCCGGTTGTTGCTCTCCATGATGCCGTCATAAGTCAAAGTCAGCCACGGCTTGCCGCCGGAGGCCAGTTTTTCGGCCATGGCGGCGACGATGCCGCCGGGCATACAGCCGTGAGGCATGACCGAGATGACGCCGGCGAATTCCTCGCTTTTCAGCCATTCCAGGCCGGAGCCGATGGACATCACCGCTTCGCTGCCGCAGCGGGGCGACAGGTGGCGGCGGGATTCGGCCAGGATGGCTTTCACCGATTCATGCTGCAGGCCGTTGCCGCCCCGGTCGGCGGCGGCGAACAGCCGGTCGGCGTCGGCGCTGATGAAACGGTAGCGGAGGTAACTCTTGGGCAGCTTGCCGAAGCGGCGGAAGCGGAAATGGTCCTCCACCTGGCGGTACAGGATGTATTTGATCCACTCGCCCACCGGGGAGACGGTCACCTCCAGCCCGGCCGCCTCGCAGCTGCGGGCCAGGTCATTATTGGCGAAGCAGTTAGCCCGGAGGTAGATTTCGCCGTTGATGCCCACCAGCGGACGCCGGGGCAGGGATTTGTCCCGGATATGTTCGAAATCAGCCGCCACAGCTTCCAGAACAGGGGCGAGATCCTGGCGGCGGCGGGCGGCGGCCTTGAGGCGGGCCAGGCTTTCATCAAACAGGCGGTCGGCGGCGCCGGGCTGGCTCTCGTAGGGGCGGGTCCGCCACAGCAGCTTTTCCAGGCAGTCGGCGGCGAAGACCGCGCCGGCGGCGCGGCGCGGGAAGTCCGGACCCAGGTTCATATCATGGTAGCCGGCGTTGGAGGTGGTGGAGCGGATGGGGATGTCGAAGCCGGCCTGCCGCAGCTCGACGCCCTGCTCCAGAGCGTATTTACCCAGCCGGCACGGGCCGTAGGCTGAGGCCATGATCAACTCATATTCGTTTTCCCGGCCGGAGCAGTCGTGGCAGAAGCGCAGGAAATCACCCAGGGTCAGGCGGTACGGCAGGCATTCCGTCCCCGCCGTCACTTTGTTCGACAGCTCCAGGCTGCGTTCATCCGAATCCGGCAGCACCAGCACCTTGCCGCCGTCGGCCTCGATGGCGCCGGCGACGAGTTCGATGAACGGACCCATACTGGGGGCGACCAGCGTCCGGGAGGTCCGGTCGATCGGCCGGGTGTGGCGGTAGACGGCGGGCGGCGGCTCCGCCGGCTGGCCGGACTCGCTGTAGCCGGCGATGGTATCGACAAAAGCCTCCAGCCGGGTGACGATGCCGGCCTCGGCGGCGTGCTCGTCAATCTCCAGTTGACCCATGGGCTTGCCGCCCATGATGTCTTCCAGTAGCGGCAGGATGAAAGAGTTGGGGCCGCAGCCGAAGTTGGTCAGGAACAGCCCGTAGAGGTTGGGCGTCCGGGCGATGATGGCCGCGGCGGCGATGAATTTGCTCTCATACGACCAGTACGGCCGGTCGGAATAAGCGCGGATATCCACTGTATCCAGCGGCAGGTAATCCAGCGGGATGGGAACCACGCCCAGTTGAGCTAAAGTCTCGGCGATGCCCAGGTTGGCGCCGGGGTCGCCAGACATGTAAGACCGGGTAATGATTACCACCCCGATCTTGCCGTTCGGTTCGAGCTGTTCGAGACAGGCCCGGCCGCGGGCCGCCCTGGCCTCTTCGAAACGCCGCTGCGCCGCCAAACCCGCCAGGCTGGCTTTCCTGGCCTGATCAGATCTGAAGCCCATCTGCACGCCCGCCCTGGTCAGGTTGGCGATAACTTCATCGGGCCCCAGGCTGAAGTCCAGCACCGGCGTCAGCAGGCGGCTACCCAGGCCCAGAGCTTCCCGGATAACATCGCCTGAAGCCTGAACCAGGGGGCAGGCGTATTTTTGGTCCTCATCGCCCTGCTTGGCGCCCAGGCGGATAGCGGTGGGATAGAGAATGAAATCGGTCTTATCAATGAGCGACGCCGCGTGGCCGTGGAGCAGTTTCATCGGGAAGCAGCTGTCGGTATAAGCCAGTTCCACTGACTGCTCGATGATTTTACCGGTGGTCCGCCCGGAAAGGACCGCCCGGGCGCCGAGCGCCTTCAGAAACCCGGTCAGCAGCGGCGCCAGGTCATGGGTCATGAGCGCCCGGGGAATGCCTACCCGCACCCCGGGGCCTGGCGCCGGCCGGTATTCCGCCAGCAGCAGTTCTTCGCGGTCGTCGAACGGCGTGGTCTGCTTGGCCCGGTCGGTGCGGGCGTCATAGCGGTCGCAGCGGCTGCCGTAGTAGCTCAACCGGCCGCCGGGAAGCTCCATCTGAGTGATGGTGCAGTAGTTGTCGCAGTGGTGACAGGTAAAGGTCTTGAGGTCGCAGCGGCTGTCGGCCACCGTCTTACAACCACGGAAAGCCGATGCTTGGTTGGCCGGGCGCCGGTCGCGCGCCAATAGCGCGGCGCCGATGGCCCCGCTGACCTCCCGGTGCCCGGCTACCTTCAACTCATGATCGGGCAGCTGCTGCCTGAAGGCGGCCACCACCGCTTCGTTGTAAAAGACCGCCCCGGTGAGAATGATCCGGCGTCCCAGCTTCCGGTGCGATACGACTTTTGAAAGGTAATTCTTGGCGATGGCATTGGCCAGCGAGGCGGTGATGACCGGCAGCGCCACCCCTTCCTGCTGGGCGGCCGTCACCGACTGGCTCATGAAAGCGGCGCAGCGGGTGCCGAGATCTATGGTATAGGGCGCGGTGAAAGCCAGGCGGGCAAAATCGCCGTTGGTCACCCTGACCCCCAGCATCTCGGCCAGTTCGTCAATGAAGCTGCCGGTGCCGGCGGCGCAGGCTTTATTCATCTGGTAGTCAATGACCACCCCGCGCCGCTTGAGCACCAGTTTGGAGTCCTGGCCGCCGATTTCGATAATATCGGCATCGGGATCGATTTCCAGGGCCGCCCGGGTCTGGGCGGTGATTTCATTTTTTATCAGGTCGGCCCCGATAAAGCCGCCCACCAGGTAGCGGCCGGAACCGGTGACCCCGGCGCCGAGAATTTCCACCTGGCCGGCGCCCGCTTCCAGCAGGCGTTCCATCACCTGTTTGACCGCGTCGATCGGCCGGCCGGCGGTCATCAGGTAGGTCTTGGCCAGTATGGCGCCGCCGGTTTCATCCAGTATGACCGCCTTGGTGCTGGTGGACCCGATGTCAATACCGAGATAACCCCTTACCGGGGCGGCAACCGGCGGCGGCGCCGCCGGAGGCGGGTCGGCGCCCCGGACCAGCGGTGGTGAATGTAAATAGCGCTCACGTTCCGCCGCCGGAGGGATGCTGCCAATAGTTGAGCGGATACCCCGGGACAGCAGGGCGGCGCCGAAAGCCTCGGTAAACAATCCGTCAGGTGGAACAGTGACCGTCACCGGTTTCCCAGCCCGTCCCGAGAGGATCTCGGTTAACGCCTTTGCCACCGCGCCGTTGGCCGCCACCCCGCCGATGAGATAAATCGGCTCTTCAAAATTTCCCTTTTTGAGGGAAGCGATCATCCTGGCGATGCTTTCGCACAGGGCGTAGAGCATCGCCGGCAGCGACACCCCTTTTTGCTGCAGGTGGATCAGATCGCTCTTGGCGAAAACGCTGCAGCGGGCCGCGATGCGCGGCGCCGGGCCGGTATGTTCCAGCGCCAGCCGGGTGAAATCCTCCATGGACAATCCCAGCCGGTAAGCCTGCTGTTCCAGGAAGCGGCCGGTGCCGGCGGCGCATAACGGATTAGAAACCGCCTGCCAGGGCCGTTTTAACCCGTTTTCAAGCGTGATCACCAGCGATGTCTGGCCGCCGATCTGGACGACGGTCCTGGCCGCCGGGAAGGATTCGAGGACCCCGGCGGCGGCGGCTAGCGAGCTGGAGTAATCCCCCCAGCCCCAATCTGCCGGAATGATGCCCTTGCCTGAACCCGACATTCCGGCTCCCGCCACCCGGCTGCGCTCCGGCAGGCGGTCCAGCAGGCGGTTGACCGCGTCGCGGGCGTCGGAAACTATCCTTTCGGCGTCTGTCCTGACCGCCCGCCCGGCTGAATCCACCAGGCACAACTTAACGTTGACCGAACCGATATCAAGGCCCAGATAATATTCCGGGGCATTAGCCTGTCCGGGTATGTCAGAAGTTCCAGCCGGCGAGTCCTTCATCTGGTATCTATCGTCCTACGATGTTATTTCGTTTCTAAACAGCACCCGCAGGTGTTTTTTGAGCCTTCCTCGCCATCGCGTTAATTTTCCGGCGGCGGTGCGGAAGAAGCCGAGTTGGGCGGCAGCTAACCAGGGGCAAGACTAGGGGAACCGGGCGAGTCTGGGCAGGCCGGTTGTTTCAGGATAGCCCAGCATCAGGTTCATGTTCTGGATCGCCTGACCGGCGGCGCCTTTGACCAGATTGTCGATGGCGGCGGTCACAATGAGCATCCCGGCGCGCCGGTCCACGGCGGCATTTACCAGGCAGGCGTTGCTGCCGGAGGCGTGCTTGGTGTGCGGCGGTTCCGGCACGACCCGGACGAAAGGCTCTCCGGCGTAGAAGCCGGCATACAGCCGGACGGCCTCCTCAGCCGTGAGCTCGCCGTTAAGCCTGGCGTAGCAGGTAGCCAGAATGCCTCGGGTCATGGGGGTAAGGTGAGGCGTAAAGGTCAGCGCCGGCATGGCGCCGTCAATTGCCTTAAGGGCCTGAAATATCTCGGGCTGGTGGCGGTGGGCGGCGATGGCGTAGGCGCAGACATCCTCGTCCGCCTCGCAAAAGTGGCTGGCAAGCTTGAGCGCCCGGCCGGCGCCGGAGATGCCGCTCTTGGCGTCGACGATGATGCCGCCGGTGACAATGCCGGCTTTGAGCGCCGGAGCCAGCGCCAGGATGGAGGCGGTGGGGTAGCAGCCGGGGTTGGCCACCAGCCTGGCCGACTGGATTTCCGCCCGGTTAAGCTCCGGCAGGCCGTATACTGCGTCGGCTAGGAGTTGGGGCGCCGGATGGCGGAAAGCGTACCATTCATCGTACAGGGCGGCGTCCTTGAGCCGGAAATCCGCCGAAAGGTCCACCGCCGGGACGCCCTTTTCAATGAACGGCAGCAGCCTTTCAGCGCTCTCATGGTGCGGCAGGGCCGAGAATATGAAATCGACTTGGCCCAATTCGGCTTCGATGGCAAGGTCAAGCGGCGCCAGATGGGGGAAAACCTGCCCCAGCTTCTGACCGGCGGCGCTGCGGCCGGTGACGGAGACCAGGTCGACCAGCGGATGGTCGGCCAGCAGGCGCGCCAGTTCGGCTCCGGCATAGCCGGTGACGTTCAAAATGCCGACTCGAGTCCTGGACATTGTACACCAGTATACCAGTTGCCCATCTCGTGCGCTAATGGGCCATCTGGTCCTGCGATACGGCTTTTTCCTTCAGGTCGCGGTCCATGACAGGCAAACCCCAAACCCGAGTTCGGCTACTGCTGGCCGAGCGCTTCATGCTAGAATTAGCTACCTCTTTTTACGAAACCGGAGCAGCGCTTGGAAAGCCTCGGCCTGGGATTTGAAATCATCATCGTGCTGGTGGCCGCCGTGGCCGGCGGCGTCCTGGCGCACCGCTTGAGGCTGCCGGTACTGCTGGGTTACCTGCTGGCCGGCATGCTGGTGTCGCCGCACGGCTTGGGGCTGGTTCAGGACACCGCGGCTATCGAGGGGCTGGCCCAAATCGGCGTCGTCCTGCTGTTGTTCACCCTCGGCCTGGAATTTTCACTGGACGAACTGCGCAAGATCGGCGCCGTGGCGGTGCTTGGGGGTATCGCCCAGATACTGCTCACCGCCCTGGCCGGATTCGGGCTGGGCTCCGCCCTGGGCTGGCCGGTGGCCGAATCCATCTTTTTCGGCTTCCTGATCTCCCTGTCTTCAACACTGATCGTCCTGAAGCTCCTCCTCGAACGGGGTGAGTTCGACAGCTGCCACGGGCGCATCATGACCGGCATCCTGCTGGTGCAGGACCTGTCGCTGGTGCCGCTGATGATCATCCTGCCGACGCTGGGAACTACGGGCGCCGATGTCGGGCCGGCGCTGCTCGAAGCCGGGCGCAACGCCCTGGGTTTCATCGTGGTCATGCTCGGCGCCGGTTTGTTCCTGCTGCCCAAGGTCCTCGACCGGGTTGCCCGCGCCCGCTCCAGGGAGCTGTTCTTGATTTCGGTGGTTTCGCTGTCGCTGGCGGCGGCCATCGCCGCCGCCTTCTTCGGGGTTTCGGCGGCCGTCGGCGCCTTCATCGCCGGCCTTCTCATCGGCCGGTCGGTCTTCGCCCGGCAGGCGCTGGCCGACATCGTGCCCTTCCGCGATGCTTTCGGCGCGCTGTTCTTCGTTTCCCTGGGCACCCTGGCCGATTTGTCTTTCATCACCGCCAACCCCGGGCTGATCATCGGCGTGGTCGCTTTCATCATCGCGGTGAAGTTTTTTATCTGCGCCGCCATACCCTGGATTTTCGGCTATAACGCGCGCACCGCCCTGTTTACCGGTTTCGGCCTGACCCAGATCGGGGAATTCAGCTTCGTCCTGGCTGGCGTCGGCGTCGCCGCCGGAATCCTCCGTGAGACCACCTACGCCCTGACGCTGGGCGCCGCCATCACCACCATGGTCTTGACTCCTTTCGTCATGTCGGCGGCCCATTTCGCCTACCGGCAGCTGGAGAAGTTCAGGTTCGGCCAGCGGATGCTGAGCCTGCGGGCTGACGAAAGCAATCACGCGGTCCAACCGCTGTCCGGGCACACCATCATCTGCGGCGGCGGCCGGACCTCGGATACCCTGGTGAAGGTCCTGTCACGGCGCAAACTGGCCTACCTGATCATCGATCTGGACCCGCAGGTGATCAAGCGCCTGCGGCGGGCCAGCGTGCCGTCAATCTACGGCGACGCCTCTAACCCGGAAATCCTGGCCTGCGCCGGCCTGGAAAAGGCTAAACTGCTGGTGTGCACCTTCCCCAGCTTCCTCGACGTCGAGATCACGGTGAAAAACGCCCGGAGCGTCAACCCGCGGATCGACATCGTCGCCCGGGTGGAGCGTGACCGGGACGCCGAGACCCTGCGCAATATCGGCGTCAACGAACTGGTCAAGCCGCAGTTCGAAGCCTCGCTGGAGATCACCCGCCACGCCCTGCACCGCTACGGCGTCAACGCTACCGAGATCCAGTACCTGCTGAACAGCCTGCGCCAGGGCACGATGAGTTGAGGACCGCGGGCGGCAGACATATTCCAATAGAAGAGAGGGCTTAAATGGCATATGAAGTCTCGGTCAGGCTGCTGGCCATCACCCCGGACGCCGAACTGCTGACGGAGCAGGCCGGACGGCTGTGCTACGCCAGCGGCAATAAACTGGGCACCAATGAGAACTGGCTGCAGGCGCGCATCAGGCAGGGGCACGAAAGCCTGATCGAGCACGCCTCGGCCACCTTTTACATCAAGGCTTCCCGGGCGCTGACCCACGAGCTCGTCCGCCACCGCATCGCTTCCTATTCCCAGCGCAGCCAGCGCTACGTGAAGGAAACGGCGGCGGACTACATCACTCCGGCCGAGCTCGGCGAGGCCGATGGCGCCGAAGGCATCTTCAACGAAGCCATGTCCGCCGCCTGGGAGGCTTACCGCAGGCTGCTGGAGGCGGGTATCAAACCTGAGATTGCCCGCTACGTCCTGCCCAACGCCTGCGCCACCGAAATCATCTGCACCTGGAACTTCCGGGAAATCCGGCACCTTATCCGGCTGCGCAGCGGCCCGGCCGCCCTGCCGGAGATGCGCCTGGTGGTGGCCGGCATCAAGTCCATCATGCAGGAACAGGCGCCCAAGATCTTCGGGGATATGTAGCCATTCCGGATGCCCGCCGCTGCCCGGTTACGGTAAAATAGAAAGACATGAATATCGCAGTCAGACAGGCGACGGCCGCCGACGCGCCGGTGATAGTCAATCTCATCGAGGCGCTGGCGGAATATGAGGCGCTCGAACCTCCGACCGATGCCGCCCGAGCCCGCCTGGCGGCGGAGCTGGCCTCGCCCAGGCCCCGTTTCGAAGCCTTCATCGCCGAATGCGGCGGCGAACCGGCCGGTTTCGCTTTAGTATTTGAAACCTACTCCAGCTTCCTGGCGAAGCCGAAATTATATCTGGAAGACATCTTCGTGCTGCCGGCCTTCCGCCGCCACGGAGTTGGCAAAGCCCTTTTTGAACACCTCGCGGCCGCAGCCAGGCGGCGCGGCTGCGCCGTGATGGAGTGGACGGCGCTGGACTGGAATAGCCCCGCTCATAAATTCTACGGCAAAATGGGCGGGCGGCACCTCAAAGCCTGGCAGGTCTTCCGCCTCGATCTCGATGCCCCCTGACCATCGCCGAGGCTCAAACCGGCGGCATCGGGTGCGTTGATGCGGTCTTTGCCTTATCATATTAATATGTACACCCTCATCAGGAGAATGTTATGTCTACCCGCTGGAAAATAGCCCTGGGCAGCGTCCTGGCCGTAGTACTGATAGCTTTTTCCTTCGGCGCGGGGTATTTCACCGCGCTGCTGGCGCCGGCCTCCGGCGATGAACTCGACCGCGTTGTCGATGCCTGGGACACCATCGCCGGCCGCTACGTCGAGCCGGACAAAATCGACCGGAACGCCCTGGCCGAAGCGGCCATCCGGGGTATGATGGACTACCTGAACGACCCCTATTCGGCTTACCTCGACGCCGCGGGCTACGCCGCCATGCAGGACGATTTCGAAGGCACCTACAGCGGCATCGGGGCGGAGATGGGGCTGCGCGACGGCCGGCTGGTGGTTATCGCCGTTTATCCCGGCTCCCCCGCCGCCAGGGCCGGCATGCAGGCCGGCGACCGCATCGCCGCCGTCAACGGCGCCTCCACCGAGGGATTGACCCTGGCTGAATTGGGTCCGCTGGTGCGAGGCGAACTCGGTACCCAGGTCACTATCACCATCGACCGCGGCGGCGCCGCGTTGTCTTTCACCATGACCCGGGAGACGATCACCCCGCCTTCCATCAGGTTCGAGATGCTGGGAACGGTGGCTCATATCGAGATCTTCAGCTTCAATCAGCACGCCGATGAAGATCTGCTGCCGATCATCCAGGGGTTGTCCTCAAACGGCGCCACCTCGATCATCCTGGACCTCCGGGGCAATCCCGGCGGATTGGTGACCACGGTGGTCAACACCGCTTCATATTTCCTTCGCGACAGCGTGGTGCTGACCATCCGGGACAGCGACGGCGCCACAACCACCCACCGGACGGTTACCCAGGGGGCGTTTACCAACCTGCCGATGGTGGTGCTGGTGGACGGCTTTTCCGCCTCCGGTTCAGAAGTGCTGGCCGGGGCTTTGCAGGACCACGGCCGGGCGGTGGTGGCCGGCGCCCAGACTTTCGGCAAAGGCAGCGTCAATCAGTTGTTCCCGCTGCCCGGGGACACCGGCATCTATCTGACTATCGCCCGGTGGCTGACCCCGGACGGCCACCTGATAGAGGGCGTGGGCATCACCCCGGACTATCCGCTGGAGCTGACCGGCGGCGGCCTGCTGGACTGGGCGTTGGATTACCTCGCGGCCGGCTAAAAGGCCCAAAATATAAGAGAAGGGAGCCCTGCGGGGGCTCCCTCTTAATCCAAGCGCCGATCCGGTCCTGATCAGTTCTGGCCGGCGGTCTTCAGCACCGAGTCAACCATGGCCGCGGTGGCGTCGAGGCTGTCCAGATCAAGCGAAAGGCCAAGTTCTCTCAGTTCGGCGTATCCCAGGCCGCGGAATTTCTTCCGGGCGGCCGAGCGGCACATCTCGTCATAAAGATCTATCCACTGGGTTCCGGCGCGGCGGGCGCAGAGGAGGACGAATTCGTGGAGGTGGGGGTGAGTCATAACGACGGCATTATAACCGAAGATATCCGCGGCATATCAAGAACGAATAAATGGAAATAGAGGCATCCAGCGCCTGATGTCATAGCCTTTGTTCAGTATCCAGACCGCCGCTATCTCTATCTTTCGCTATCATCACGCTGTGCTACCCTGGACAAGCCCGCCCGGAAGTGCTGATAATCAAAAGTGTCGAGGCAGTCTGGACGCCTGGCTAAGGGGAAGGATCTTAATATTAAAGGCCAAGCCGAGCTGTAAGCCGAGTTCTGTATCCTTCAAAGAAGGACGGCAGCCATCTATCTAGCCCCGCCGTTACCGGCGGGATCATGCGGCCAACCCGGGGACAGCGCGGACACGCCTTAAGTCCCCCTATTTGGCCTTGCTCCGGGTGGGGTTTTCACGGCCGGACGGTCTCCCGCCCGCCGGTGAGCTCTTAACTCGCCATTTCACCCTTGCCCGCATCCCGAAGGACCGCTGGCGGTATGTTTCTGTGGCACTTTCCGTAGGGTCGCCCCTCCCGGGCGTTACCCGGCACCCTGTCCGTCGGAGCTCGGACTTTCCTCCCGGGCCCGAAGGCCCCGGCGGCTGCCCGCTCGGCTTGGCGGTAATTACTTTAGCTGAATGATATCTTTATGTCAATTTATAGGTCGAAACTCTGGCCATACTCCGGCGCCGTCACCGGCCAGCCGGTGCGCCGCGCCAGTTCCCCGGCAAACTCTTTTTCGATATCTTCCTCGCCGTGGGTCACGAAAACCTGCTTCAGCGGACGCTTGAAAGACGAAGCCCAGTCGAGGAGTTCGCTCCGCCCGGCGTGGGCGGACAGCCCGGGGACCTGTTCGATCCTGGCTTTGACCTCGTATTCCCGGCCGAGAATCCTGACCGGCGTGGTGCCGCTCAGGATCACCCGTCCCAATGTGCCGCGGGCCTGGTAGCCGACGAACAGGATGGTGCTTTCAGCTCTTGAGATGTTATTGATGAGATGATGTTTGATGCGGCCGCCGGTGGCCATGCCCGAACCGGCGATAATGATGGCGGGACTCCTGTCATCGGCGATCGCCCGGGAGGCGGATGCCGAAGCCGTCAGCTTGAGGCCGCCGAACTCAAAAGGGGAACCTTTGCGGTAATTGTCGATCTCTCCGCCCCAGAGTTCCGGGTGCCGGGTGAAGATCTCGGTCAGCTTGATCGCCATCGGGCTGTCGACGTACACCGGCAGCCGCGCCACCCTGCCGGAAGCCAGCAGCCTCTTCAGATAAAACAGCAGTTCCTGAGTCCGCTCCAGCGCGAAGGCCGGGATGATGACGTTGCCGCCGCGGTTCACCGTTTCATTGATGATATCGCCCAGTTTGCCTTCGACTTCCTCAGCCGGAGGGTGTTCGCGGTCGCCGTAGGTGGATTCAATGACCAGATAGTCCAGCGTCGACCGGGGAAGCGAAGGCGCGTCCTGCAGCGGCCTTTCCGGCCGGCCGATATCCCCTGAGAAACAGATGGTGCGCTCCGCCCTGCCCGACTTGAACTCGAGATAAATCATGGCTGATCCCAGGACATGCCCGGCGTCGGCGAAGACGGCTGTTGTTCCATCGAAGGCGACCGGTTTGCCATACTCAATCGGCCGGAACATTGGAACGCAGGCCTGGGCGTCTTCCACAGTATACAGCGGTTCTTCCGGGTACGGGCCGCTGCGTCCCTCGCGGCGGTGGCGCCGCTTTTTGGCGTCGGCGTCTTCTTCCTGGATGCGGGCCGAGTCCAGCAGCATGACCTCGGCCATCTCCAGCGTGGCATCAGTGGCGTAGACCCTGCCTTTGAAGCCGTCGCGCACCAGTTTGGGCAGTAGGCCGATATGATCAAGGTGGGCGTGGGTCAGGAGCACGGCTTCGATCTTGGCCGGTTCCAGCGGCGAGGGGTCCCAGTTGCGCGACAGGAACTCCCGCTCCTGGTACAGCCCGCAGTCTACCAGAAGCTGGGTATGGGTATCCTCGAAAAGATAACGCGAACCGGTGACATTGCCCGCCGCGCCGAGGAAGGTGAGTTTAGGCATGATTATACGATAGCGCAATAGCTACCCGCGGGCAACTTGAGCGCGTTTCAGGAAGCATGGCCATGGCCGACTGTCATCTGCCGGGATATTCCTCGTCCGCCGGCACCTCCGCGCCGCCGTCATCGGTGTCCTCGCCCAGGGCTTCTTTGACCTCATCGGCCAGCCTGGCCGCCCGGGGGTAGCCTATATGGAGCTTGCGCTGTAAGAACGACGCCGAGATGGTCCCCGTCTCCTCCGCCAGCTGCATCGCGGTATCGAACAGGCTGTCGCGCTGTTGCTTGCCGGTGATGCCGGGCATCGGAGCCTGGGCAGCGGAGAGTTCCTCCACCTTGAGCATCGGCGCCTGGGCCTCCGGGTGCTGCCCGTTCCAGAAATAGACCAGCCGCTCCGTCTCCAGGTCGGAGACATAGCAGCCCTGCAGTCTCTTGGGCTTGGCGGCGTCGGTGGGCATATAGAGCATGTCGCCGCGGCCGAGCAGCTTTTCGGCGCCGACGGAATCAAGAATGGTGCGGGAATCCACCTGGGAGGTCACGGCAAAGGAAATGCGGGTGGGGAAGTTGGCTTTTATGAGGCCGGTGATGACGTCCACCGACGGCCGCTGGGTGGCGACGACGAGGTGGATGCCCACGGCGCGGGCCATCTGCGCCAGCCGGCAAAGCAGGTGTTCCACGTCGTCGAAACCGGCCATCATCAGATCCGCCAGTTCGTCGATGACCAGGATGAGATAAGGCATTTTCTCGATGCCCGTTTTCTTGTTGTAGGCATCGATGTTGCGGGCGGTGACCTCGGCCATCCGCTTATAGCGCCGGTCCATTTCGCCGGCCAGCCACTTGAGGGCGCCGATGGCTTTATCGACATCGACGATGACCGGCGCCGCCAGGTGGGGCATCGAGTTATACGGCGTGAGTTCGACCCGCTTGGGATCGATCATGATGAAGCGTACCTCGTTGGGGGTGTTGTTCATCAGGATGCAGCAGATGAGGGCATTGAGGCATACCGTCTTGCCGGAGCCGGTGGCGCCGGCAATGAGCAAGTGCGGCATTTTGGCCAGGTCGCCGACCACCGCTTCGCCGCCGGCCCCCTTGCCCAGAGCCACCGCCAGCGGCGCTTTCGCCTTGAGCTTCTGGAAGGCGGTGGTTTCCATGACGGTGCGCATGCTCACCGAGCCCAGCATGGTGTTGGGGACTTCGATGCCGACCAGCGACTTGCCGGGGATGGGCGCCTCGATGCGGATCGACGGCGCGGCCAGCGCCAGAGCCAGGTCGTTGGCCAGGCTGGAGATGCGGTCAACCTTGACCCGCGTCCGCCCCGTTTCCACCTGCTTGCTGACGACGTTGCCGTCTTTATCTTTTTCCTTGAGTTCCTTGACCCGGCGGTCCCAGCCGGGTTCGACGCCGAACTGGGTGACCGTCGGCCCGGCGTTGATCTGGACCACGCTGCCCTCGACGCCGTAGGACGCCAGGGCATCCTCGATCATCCGGGCCCGCTGCTGGTTGTCGGCCTCGCCGTACTCGATTTCAGGGGTGTAATCCAGAATATCCATCGGCGGCAGCCGCCAGCCGTCCGTCATTAAAAGGGCTGCCGTTTCGCCGTACTTGCGCCAGACATCCTGGGCGACCTGCTTCAGGTCGCGCGGTTCCCCCGCTTTTTCACTCTTGACTTCATCTTTGACCGCGCCGGAAGCCGCGGCTTTGTCCTCGGCGCCGACCAGCGTCGAGGCCGGGATGGCCGTTTCCGCTTTCGCCGGGGCGGGATCGGGGACAGTCCGATCAACTACCGAAGCGGTGCGGAGCGGGCGGCCGCCGGCCGGCGGCGGGTTAAGCTGGAAGCCTTCCGGCATCGGCCGGTCCCTATCAACGCGGAACGGGCGGCTGAGCGCGGCGCCCAGCCGCTTCGCCGCTTTCCAGGCCGGCGCCGGGACAAGTAAAATCAAAGCGAGCAGAAACAGGACCAGCACCCGGAAGACGCCGCGGGCGCCGGTATCGGAGCCGATGATAGACAGCCCGATCGCCCCGCCCGCCCCGGCCAGGCCGAGCAGCCCCCAGACGGCGATGATAAGGACGGCGGCCCCCAGCCAGCGGTACCAGTAAATGAAAGTCGTCTGCTTAGCGAAGGCGATGACGGATTCGCGTTTGAACACCGCCAGAGCCAGGCCGATGCCTAAAAGCACCAGCAGCAGCCCCCAGCCGAAAACCGCCGCCGTGCCGGAGAAGACCTGGTTGATCAGGGTATCGATGCGTTCCCGCTGCCAGATGATCAGCCCTATGACACCGACAACTGCTGCCGCCCTGAGCAACCAGCCCAGGTTCAGCTTTTTCGGCGGGGCTTGCCGGCCGGCGTGCCGTTTGTTGGCCCGCGCCGTTTTAGCGGAGCCGCGTTCCCCGGCCCTCACGGGCTTATTGGACTTGCCATTCCTTGATTTTGACATAAGTGTTCTACAAGACCAGAGTTTATCAGGCGCCGCTGGCGCTGTAAAGAGTACCAAATTCCCCGGCGGCGCGCCCCGGCTACTTCCGGCCGCCGCTCTCCCGGGATGAAGTAACCAGCCGGTAGCCCTGGTGCACCATAAACAGCCCGACCAGCGACAGCCCCATTCTCAGGGCGAAATCGTCGCTGGCGAAAGCCAGGTACTCGGCGTCAATGACGATGCTGGCCAGCAGCACCGCCCCGGCGACGCCGACAACCAGGCCCGCGAGCGTTTTCAACATGCGTCCTCTCCTAAACCGTCACCAGCACCGGCAGCACCATCGGCCGCCGCCGCGTCCGGTCGTAATAGAACTTGGACAGCAGGTCGCGCACCCGGTTGCTGATGACCGTCGAGTCCGAGATCCGCTGTTTTTCTTCCTCGAACAGCCGGGTGACGATGTCCCGGCTCTCTTCCATCAGCGCCCGGCCGGCTTCGGGATCAACGAAGCCGCGTGAGACGATATCCGGCCGCACCGCCAGGTGTCCGGTCGAAGCGTCCAGGGTGACGATGGCCACCACGATGCCGTCCTGGGACAGCATCTTGCGGTTGCGCAGGACGACGCCGTTGATATCGCCCACCGACACGCCGTCGACATAGACGTTGGAGGCCGGGACGTGGCCGGTCACCTTGCCGCCGCCCGGCGCCAGTTCAAGAATATCACCGTCTTCCAGGATGAAAACGTTTTCTTCCGGCACCCCCATATCCCGCGCCAGCTGGGCGTGGAGCTTTAAATGGCGGTACTCGCCGTGGACCGGCACGAAGTATTGCGGCCGGATGAGGCTTTGCAGCAACCGCAGTTCCTCCTGGGAAGCGTGGCCGTGGACATGGACCTTGGCTATCCGGTCATAAAAAACCTGGGCCCCCTGCCGGAACAGGCTGTCGATTGTCTTCGAAACCACCGACTCGTTGCCGGGTATGGGCGAGGCGGAGATGATGACCGTATCGCCCTGCTTGATCTGCACCTCGCGGTGCTCCCGGTTGGCGATGCGGACCAGCGCCGAGGTCGGTTCGCCCTGGGAGCCGGTGGTAATGAGCGCCACCCGGTTGGCCGGGAAGCGGTGCATCTCGGACAGCTCGCCGAGGAGGCCGTCCGCCGCCCTGAGATAACCCATCTTGAGCGCCATTTTGACGATCTCGTTCATGCCGCGGCCGGCGATGAAGACCTTGCGGTTGAACCGGGCGGCGGCGTCCATGACCTGCTGGATGCGCGCCACCAGCGAGGCGAAGGTGGTGACGATCACCCGGCCCGGCGCGGCGGACATGATATTGGAGATGGTCTCGCCGACCACCTTCTCCGACGGGGTGTAGCCGGCCAGTTCAACGTGGGTGGAATCTGCCATCAGGAGCAGCACGCCCTCAGCCCCAACCTGCGCCAGCCGCGACAGGTCAGACGGGCGGCAGTCTACCGGGGTATAGTCCAGCTTGAAATCGCCGGAATGGACGATGGTGCCCACCGGGGTGCGGATGATCAGCCCGGCGGCGTCGGGGATGGAATGGCACATGGCCACGAACTCGATGTTGAACTGCCCCAACTGGAAGCTGCCGCCGGGGCGGACCTCATGAATCCTGGCGTTGTGCACCCTGGATTCTTTGAGTTTGACCGAAATCAGGCCGTGAGGCAGCGGGGCACAGTAAATGGGCACGTCGAGCTGGGGCAGGACATAGGCCAGGGCGCCGATATGGTCTTCATGGCCGTGGGTGATGATGATGCCGCGGACTTTATCCTTGTGCTCCACCAGGTAGGTGACATCCGGGATGACCAGGTCGATGCCCGGCATATCTTCTTCTGGGAACATCAGGCCGCAGTCGATGACGATGATGTCGTCGGCGTATTCGACGACCATCATGTTCTTGCCGATCTCCCCCAGGCCGCCAAGCGGAATGATCCTGATCTTGGAGCCCGGCCCGCGGCGGGGCGGCGGGGCGGCTTGCGGGGCGCGGCACTGGGCGCTAGAAACCGAAGAGTTTGAGCTGGCTGTGGGCTTCCGCCGGCGCCGGCTCGGTCTGGGCGGCTGGGGCTGCTGGTCGTTCACTTTTTCTTATATCCTCGAGTATTTTGGGCAGTTTGAGCATGTCCGCTTCGATGACGGAGCGCAGCGATCCCTGGTGCAGCGCCGCCGCCGGGTGATACATGGCGAAACAGGTGTAAGCGCCACATTTTTCAGCCTGGCCGTGGATCCGGGAGATGGTCGCCCCGGGGAAAAAGCGGGCCATCGAAAATCGGCCGAGGGTGACGATCACTTTAGGCTTGATAATTTCAAGCTGCCGGTCCAGCCATGGCTTGCAGGCCAGAATCTCTTCCGGCAGCGGGTCGCGGTTGCCCGGCGGCCGTGATTTGACGATATTGGTGATGTAAACATCCTGGCGTTTTAAGCCGATGGATTCGATTAGCTGGGTCAGGAACTGGCCCGCCGCGCCGCAGAACGGCCGGCCGGTCTGGTCTTCGTTGAAGCCCGGACCTTCGCCGATGAACATGATCTCGGCGCTCGGGTTGCCCTCGCCGGGTACGGCATAGGTGCGGCCGGCGGCCAGGGCGCAGCGCCGGCAGCCGGCGATTTCGCGGGCCAGGGCCTCCAGGGCAGTGGCATCAGCCATGAGTTAATCGTTGAAGCGTCATTCAAAGGCATATTAACACCGGAGTGGGGCGGAGTCAATCGATACTCGTTCACCATTTCGAAGCGACCTCTAATCTAATGGAACAAGCCGCTACAAGACACAAAAATGATCAATTCTCAGTAACTATCCCGTGAATAAGCAACTTGGCTGGGAGAATATCATCAAGATTCATTACATCTTTTTCAGAAAGCTCAATGAGATTGAGATTATTTTTTGAATAGATGCTTAGTTTTTCTTTTTTACGAGTTTGATATTGAACGTCTTCCAACCCCCAGTACTCCAAATATACTTTTTGGGTCGGGATATAAAAATCGCAATAAATATCTTCCTCGACTGGAAGTTTTCTCTCGTAAGCATGGACTATCTTTGCATCATATAACCAGTTATCAATTATTATCTCAGACTTCGAACGCACCATGTGCCCATCTTTCGCCCGGTGTTCAGCTTTGAATTTTTCCCGAAACCCCACCTGCTGATCGCCCTCTTTGGGCGTTTGCATTAATTGCGGTGAAACGTCACCCTGAGATTCTCTGATACTTGCGTTTATTATTTGGTTGCTAAGGAGGTTCGCAGGCCAACGAACAAAAGAGATGCCTGTATTCGCGTAGCGCTCTTCCACTCCACCCAGTTTCCGCCCCAATTCGGTAACGTGCCAGCCTTTGTTTTGTTCACGCGGGTCTTTTCTAATATATCCAAGTTCGGAGAGTATGGAGTTGATTCTTTCCCCTGACATATTGAAACTTTTTCCAATTGTGCTTGCAGTTATCATCTCCTGCGTCGTTTGTTTTTTCAACCACGTTTGATATTCATCCTTTATGTTGTAAGGCCATGCGATATACCTACCATACTGACTTTCTTTGTAGACACCACCTTTGCTAACGCCTAATTTCGTAAGCTCCCAAGTGTTATTTTCAGTATTCCTGAAGATATATCCCACTTCGGCAAAATCTTGAAAGACACTTTGCGAGTTCACACTCAGTTCTTTGGCTATACCAGAAATTGAAATCTCCTTTAAATGCTCGCCCATCTTGCTACCTTAATCCTCCCTATACTGAGTGTGTTATCGCGTATTGTATCAATCATCAATACTATTGACTAATCAATCACAACCTCCATCCCGTACAACAGGTTCATCGCCTCCGGCAAAGAAAACCTGGCGCCTTTAAGATTGTTGTGATAGGCGCTGATGGCATAGTTTTTGGCACCCCGGAAGTCCGCACCGGCTAGATTGGTCTTGAAAAAACGGCTGTTTTCAAAGTCGGTGCCGGTGAACACGCCGCCGCTTAAGTCCGCTTCGATAAACGCGGCTTCTTTGGCTTCGCACTTCTCTATCCGGATACCGGGAATGGTCAGCAGCTTGAAATTGGAGTAATTGATCTTGCAGCCGCAGAATTCCAGCTCCTCGATGGCTTCGGCCAGCGTCCAGTCCATGCCCACCACCTGGGAATTGATGAACTTGACCCCGGTGAACCGGGAATTCGGCGGTTTGACGGCAATCAACCGGCATTCAATGAAGCGGCAGTCGATGAATTTACAGCCGTCCAGCCTGACCTCGATGAAGCTGCACTTCCGGAATTCGCAGCCTTCGTACTGCCTGCCCTGCAGCGTCTGCTGCGACATGACCAGGCTGTCGAATATTTCGTCGCTGTAAAGAATCTGTGTGTGAGGCACGGGCGCATTATACTCCAGGGAAGCGCCGCTCTCTACGCCAGGTTGATTGAACCGCGGAACGCATCGTCTTATAATCCGCTGGGACGTTTAGCTTGAGGAGTCGCCGGCCGTACCACCATGCGCAAGCTTCTATTGCTGCAGCCGCCGTCCCTGACCAGGGTTCACCGGGGCCTCTATAATCTTGCCGCCCTGGCGACTTATGTCGAGGGTTTCTGCGAAGTCCGCGTCCACGATTCAACGGATGCCGCGCTGGAAACCTGCCTCATTGATTTTCAGCCGCACATTGTTGGCATCACTTCGTATACCGTTACCTACGGCGAAAGCATCGAGCAAATGAGGATTGTGAAAGATGTCCTGCCGCAGGCTATCAGGCTTATCGGCGGTTCCCACATCAGCTGCCTGCCTGAAAGCCTTGACCCGGTATTCGATGCCGGAGTTGTCGGCGACGGGGAAGAAACCCTCAAAGAGATCATCGAGCGGGGAAGCCGGGACACGCTGGGCTCTATCCGCGGCTTGTGCTGCCGAAAAGACGAACGCGTCATTCTAAACCCGAGGCCCCCGGTAGATCCGGGCACGCTGCCTGTTCCCAAGCTTCACGTCTACGCGCCGCATGTCTATCAAAGCGGCTGTGTCGGCTTTATAACTTCCCGCGGCTGCCCGTTTCACTGCGCTTTCTGCTACAACCCGGCAATGCAGAACCGGCTGCGGAACTACCCGGTAGCGTGGGTCGCCGACCAGTTTGAATATGCCATGAAGGTCCTGGGCGCGGGCTACCTGATGATGCTGGATGACACGGTGAGCCTGAGCGCCGAAAGGTTGAGTGCCATCCGCGCCGAATTGGACCGCCGCCGCTTGGGCTCATTCCAGGCGGCGGTCAATATCCGCAGTTCGACCGTAAACGACGGTCTTTGCCAGGCATTGAAGGATCTGAATGTCGTCAGCTGGAACTGCGGGTTCGAATCCGGCTCTGACCGGGTTCTCAAGCGGATCAAAGGCCGCTCCGCGAGCGTCGCAAAGCATTATGAACTGGTATGCCAGGCTGACCGTTACAATGTCGCTTTGAACGGTTCGTTCATGTTCGGCGCCCCCGGCGAGACGGCGTCCGATATGGAGAGTACCCTGTCGTTCATGGAGTACCTGTCGGCGGAAAAAAAGGCCGGGCGTTACCGCGGCGGGTTCTGGTCGTTCTGCGCCACGCCGCTTCCGGGTACGGCATGGTGGCAAACCGCCTTAAGCCACGGCAAGGTCGGCATCCCCATGGACTGGAGCAAGCTGGATATCAAATCTTTCGACCACCATCTGCTGCTCGATGCGTCCGTCTCCGACAAAGCATGGCGGGGAATTGTGGAACGCGCCGCCGCCGTCGCTCGGGAAGCCAACAGCTACGCCTGGTCGCCGGGCTAGATTTTTTCCGCTTCTATAAGGTCGACGGAATATACGTAAGCCATGGTGTCCTGCGCCTGAAGACGCCACTCGATGCCGCTTGTTTCACTCAGAATCCGGTAGCGGAAACCGCACCAGGGCAGTGCGTTGCCGGTCAATAAGTCGAGGACGAAAGCGTGGGGCGCCTGCTCCGGGGTTTCCAGCCATCCTTTGCTGATGCTTTCAGTCCAGGTGTAAGGAGAACTGAGCAGCAGCCGGCCGCCCGGCTTCAGAGCCGCGTCCATTTGGCCTAAAGCCAGAAGCGGCTGCGCCACGGAATCGATGACATTCAGGGCGCTGACCGAATCGAAGGTCTCCATCAGGAACGGCGGATTATGAATATCGGCCAGGACAAAAATTACATTTTCCGGCGGAACAAATTCGGATTCAACCTCTCTGTCGGCCATCGCCCGGTGCTTTTTGCGGAAGTTCGCCCGGCCTTTGCGCTGGATGGCGGCGGCCGCCTCCAGGTAGCTGGAGTTGGCGTCTACTCCGACGGCTAGAGACGCGTGGCGGGCGGATTCGAAGGTATAGCGCCCCACACCGCAGCCGGCGTCGAGGTGCGGCCCGCCGGGGCGCGGCGTGCCGGTGATCTTGTTCCAGTAAACGGCGTTGGTGCTTCCATAGTGGGAATCTAAATACTGGTTGAGTTGAATTTCAGTGGAATTTATGCCTTCGATGAACCGCGGTACGCCGTTCCTGATTGGATAGCGGGCGCCGCAATTGGGACATTCCAGGCTACCGGAGATAATGTGATGCCCTTCAGTTTCGTCGGGCCGGCAGCTGAGACGGTACTGGACTATCCGATCGTCCGTCTGGCGGCATGACGTACAGTAAAGCCCGATCCTCTCCAGCGCCTCCGCCAGCATTCTAACTCTCTGATGCCATGAAATGACCGGCTTCTCTTCTTCACCCGGAACCGGCGGTGATTACTTGCCCTGTCCCGCCGCAGTGCCGGGTCTCAGCCCCGATCCGAACCGCCCGCCGTCCATTGATCGTCACGTTGGAATCGGGACCGGCGCTGGTAATTTCGTATGTGTTGGGCCCGCAGCAGGCGGCGTGGACGCCCCGGTCGCCTACCCGGGCTGCCGGTCGGCCGTTGATCAGGACGTTGGGACTGCCGCTGATGATCGGCCCAATCGTCGGATGAGGGCAGGCGGGGCAGCCATGCGCGTCGTCAGGGCATTGCGCTTTATCTCCTATCGCCGCATATCCTGCGGATGACACGGCGTTGACGTTGATGGATTTCTCGTATTTTTTCCCGCCCACTTCAATAGATACTGTGAGCCGGTTGGAGCCGGCGGAATTGAAAGTCGGGCGGGTGGTGGCACCTATTTCAGGGCTGAAAGACGCGGTGCCGCTCCATCTCACATTATGGGACATATCCGTGCCGTTGACCGAACAGGTGGCGCCGAAACTCCAACCGCTGACGAACACGTTCTCGCTCCGGCCGGCAGGGTATCTTATCGCCAGTTTAACCGGGCCATTGGTGTCCTCATCCCCATCATCGTCACTGCTCAGGGCTTCGCGGATTTTCTCAAGTATCTCATCAAGCGTCATGTCATCGCTGAACCCGGCGCACCCGCTCAAGGTGATACCCAGAGTTGACACCATCGATAAAACCAGAAATCTCCTGCGGTCCATCTCAGTCATAGTGCTTTTCCTTCCCGTTAATCACGCCGATGTTATGAACTATTCCGGGGTCACGAACTTCAGCCACGGGCTGATGCTGGCCAGCGGCCGGTCCATATCGAAATTGACCTTCCCCTGGCTGATGGTCATGCTCCGGATGTTGTAGCCTTCCGAAGTCAGGCTGTTGCCGATGCCGTTAAGTATTGAGTCGGTATTGCTCTCAACCCAGCCGAGCGGGACGCTGATGCGACCGATTTCCAGCTTCTCCAGGTCAGAGGTGACCACGTTGTTGGAAATGCTGAGGGTTCCCGCGGCGTAGACATTCACCCATTTGGCGGTCTTGACGATCCCCATGACCGTGTCAACGATGCCCCCGGACACGCCGTAATCTTCCAGTATCTCCTGCAGCCCGGCGACATCGAGCACCCCGGATACCTCTACCTGTCCGCCCTCGCCGAACTTCACCTGGACAAATTTGACCGGGAAATCCGGGATGTCTCCCAGCGACAGCATTGAGGAAGCCTGCTCGTTGGTCAGGCTGCCGGTAACTCTGGTGTATATCAGAGGGTTCTGAATGATGGCTTGAAGTTCGGAAGTGGTCAGCGGCTTTCGCAACGCCGCCAGGCCGTCCGCGGCGCTCTCGGTACTGATTTCCACCCCCAGGTCTCTTGGGGTGTTAGTCCCGAGCAGCTTCGAGGCGATAGGCACGTTGCCCAGAAAATAACCCGCGGCAAAGAAGACTATCAGGAGAAAAGTCAGTAACACGCCGAGGCGGAACAGCCATTTATTCTTCATTAGCGGCAACCTCTTCTATCGCTGCGGTTTCAGGTGAAATTTACATTTCGACGATGATATATTGACGCCTTCAAGCTGTCAATATACTTTTGATATTAATTTGTAAACGTTATGTTGTCACGTTTTCAATATAAAAACGCTGAAGAATACAAACGTTGATTTTTCAACCCAAAAACGACAAAACTCGCTTGACAATTATAGGAACACTTGTGCTATATTACCGGGCGATGATTACGACCGATATCTTGACATGCTCCGCCGAAGAGACCGGTGCGCCCGCTGCGGGTTTTGTTTACCAACCGGACGACTTTCGTTTCCCGCGTTCAGCCCATCGCGGATTTTCGGCTTCGTTTCCCGAAAACACATCTTTTTCCGCGATGAACAAATACAAATCCACCTTCAGCCGGCACACGGAAAAGTATGACGCCCGCCGCCCGACTTGCTATAATGACCCTTGCTCCACGCCCGCCGAGGGGCAGGGCTTTTTGAAAGGAAAAATGTGACCAGACTGCGTTTTGACGACCCCGATATTTACCACGCCATCGCCGCCGAAGATACCCGCCAGCAGGAAACGATAAACCTCATCGCCTCGGAAAACTATGCTTCCAGGGCTATTCTCCAGGCTCAGGGCTCATCCCTGACCAACAAATACGCCGAAGGCTACCCCGGCCGGCGTTACTACGGCGGCTGCCACAACATGGACACCATCGAGACCATCGCCATCGAACGGGCCAAAGAACTGTTCAAGGCGGAGCATGCCAACGTCCAGCCCCACTCCGGCGCCCAGGCCAACATGGCGGCTTACTTCGCCCTGATCAAGCCCGGCGATACCATCATGGGCATGAGCCTGTCCCACGGAGGCCACCTGACCCACGGCGCCAAGGCCAACTTCACCGGCAAAATGTACAACGTGGTGGCCTACGGCCTGGATCAGGCGACGGAGCGCATAGACTACGCCGGTATGGAGAAACTGGCGGATGAGGCGCAGCCCAAGATCATCATGGCCGGCGCCTCGGCTTATCCCCGGATCATCGACTTCGAGCGCATCAGGCACACCTGCGACCGCGTCGGCGCTAAAATGGTGGTGGACATCGCCCACATCGCCGGCCTGGTAGCGGCCGGCGTCCATCCGTCGCCGGTGCCTTACGCCGACATCGTCACCTCAACGACCCATAAAACCCTCCGCGGCCCGCGCGGCGGATTCATCCTGTGCAAGCAGGAATACGCCCACGCCATTGATTCGGCGGTCTTCCCCGGCGTCCAGGGCGGGCCGCTGATGCACGTCCTGGCCGGCAAGGCCGTCGCCTTCCGCGAAGCCGCGACGCCGGAGTTCGCCCAGTACGCCAGGCAGGTGGTGGTCAACACCGCCGTGCTGGGTCGGGAACTGGAGAAATTCGGCTTCCGGCTGGTATCCGGCGGCACCGACAACCACCTGGTGCTGCTTGACCTCACCGCGGCCGGAGTCAACGGTAAAGACGCCGAAGAGGCGCTGGGTCGCTGCAACATCGTAGTCAACCGCAACACGGTCCCGTTCATCGTCAACCAGAAGGCCACCGCGCCCGCCGGCATGCGGCTGGGGACGGCGGCGGTCACCACTCGCGGCTTCGGCGAGGCGGAAATGGTCAGAATCGCCTCCTGGATCAATGAAGTCATCAGCAAATTCGGCAGCTTAGAAATAGAGGAACGCATCGCCGCCGAAGTAAAAACCCTGACGGCCGGATTCCCGGTTCCCGGTATCACCGATTAGCCAGAAAGAGGAATGCCAATGGATGAATTGAAGGTATTCACCGGCAACGCCCACCCGGCGCTGGCCAAAGCCGTCGTCGAGTACCTGGGCATTCCGCTGGGCGGCAGCCAGGTGTTCCAGTTCTCCAACGAGAATATCTTCGTAAAAATCCTGGACAACGTGCGCAACCGCGATACTTTCATCGTTCAGCCGTTTTCGACTCCAGTTAACCAGAGCATACTGGAACTCCTGATCATGATCGACGCCTTAAAACGGGCCTCGGCCGGCCGGATCACCGCCGTCATCCCTTACTATGCTTACGGCCGCACCGATAAAAAAGATCAGCCCCGCGTGCCAATCACGGCCCGCCTGCTGGCGGACCTGTTGACCGTAGCCGGCGCCAACCGCGTGCTCACCGTGGACCTGCACGCCGCCCAGATACAGGGCTTTTTCAACATCCCGGTCGATGAACTGTCGGCCATCAACCTGCTGACCGGCTACATTAAGAAGAAAGAGTTGGCCAATCTGGTGGTGGTAGCCACCGATATCGGTATTTCCAAACGGGCCCGCGACTTCGCCGCCAAGCTGAACGCGCCGCTGGCCATCATCGAGAAGCGCCGCGTCGGCAACGAGGACAAGACAGAGACGCTGAACATCATCGGTGAAGTCAAAGGCCGGATCGCCCTGACCGTTGACGACGAGATCGACACCGCCGGCTCTCTGGTCAATTCTGTTAAGACCCTGCTCGAGGCCGGCGCCACCGAGGTCTATGCCTGCTGCACCCACCCCATCCTCTCAGGGCCGGCCATCAAGCGGATTGAAGCCTCGGCGGTCAGGGAAGTAATCGTCACCGACACCGTGCCAGTGCCGCCCGAGAAACGAACCGGCAAAATTATCGTTCTTCCCGTTGCGCCCCTGCTGGGAGAAGCCATCCACCGCATTCACACCGGCCTTTCGGTCGGCGCTATGTTCCAGCAGGAATGACAGCGGATCGATCATGAAGCCGACTGCAGCCCCGAGTTTCGAAGAAATAACGAAAGCCCGCCTTCTTCTGAACCTGGGAGAGGCAGCCACCTTAAAGGAAATCAAATCCGCCTACCGGCGCCTGTCGCATCGGCTCCACCCCGATAAACAGGGAGAGGCTCCCGCGATGGCCAGACTAAACAAGGCTTATGAAACCCTGATGAGCTATGTCGAGGATTATGCTTACGGATTCACCGAAGCCGAGTTCTTCCGAAGATACCCCCGGGCCGAGCATCTTGACCGATTTTTCGAGGGCGGCTTTTAGGAACCCTCAAGCGCGCTTGAAATGCCGTTCCAGCGCCGCGGAATCCAGTTTGAGCAGGGTTGGGCGGCCGTGGGGGCAGGTGTTGGGAACTTTAGCCTTCTCCAGATCGAGCAGCAACACCCGGATCTCATCAATGGAGAGTGTCTTGCCCGCCCGCACTGCTGAATGACAGGCGATGAGTTCGGCCAACCGTTCCTCGCCGCGGGAGACGGACTCCGGCGAGTTCAGGAATTCACGCAGGGCTGTTCGCCAGTCGCCTCCGGACAGGGCCTGGGGTATGGCGCGGACGAGGATACTGCGGCCGCCGAATGCCTCGGTCACGAAGCCACATTCGGAAAGCACCGGTGTTAATACCGGATAGCGGCCAGCCTCGGCCGGGGAGAGCTCGACATTCTGCGGCTCCAACAGGGCTTGCGACGACGGCGAGCGGTTTGCCCGTTCCACCAGTACCTTTTCATACATAATTCGCTCGTGGGCGGCGTGCTGGTCAATGATGTACAGCCCGTCCGGGCCTTCGGCCAGGATATAGCAGCCGGCCAACTGTCCCAGCGGGCGCAGCGCCGGCAGAGCCTGTGAAAAGATTGGTCCCGACTCCGATGATAATGCCTTCGCCCGGGTGAAAAAATCATCCGCCGAGGGTGACGGCTTGAAAACTCCCGGCCGGTAGGGCGCTGCGGTTTCACCGGCAGCGGGAGTTTGGGCCTCGATAGCCGGTACAGGAGATCCGCACAGCAGCGCGTCCCGCGCCGCCCGCCGCACGAAGTCGAAGACCTTGCCGTCCTCTCGGAATTTTATCTCGGTCTTGGCGGGATGGATGTTGATATCGATGTCCGACGGCGGCAGCACGAGGTTGACGACCGCCACCGGATAACGACCGACAGTAAGCAAGCCGCGGTAAGCCTCCTCGACCGCCCTGGACAGCATGCTGTTCCTGATCCAGCGTCGGTTGACGAAAAAGTACATCCCGCTGCGATTGGCGCGGGAGGCGTCCGGGGGAGAGACCAGACCGCCGACAGTAAATAATCCCTCGGCGGCGGCGGCTTCAATCATCCGGGCGGCGATGTCGCCGCCGAGGACCTCGGCGGCGACATCGCGCAGCCGGCCGCTGCCCGGCGTAGACAGGATTTCCCGACCGTCGACCGAAAGGCGAAACTTTATGCCGGGGTAAGCCATGGCGTAGTTGGCGACCGTGTTCACGATATGACCGGTCTCGGTAGCATCGGATTTGAGGAATTTGAGACGGGCGGGCACCTCTTTGAACAGATGGGTGACGGAGATGGTGGTGCCGCAAGCCCGGGCGGCAGGTACGATTTTTTCATGATGACCGGCGCCCAATGTCAAACGACTGCCTGCAAACGCCCCGGAGACGGCGCTGGTAACCTCGATGTCAGCGACGGCGGCGATCGAAGCCAGTGCCTCGCCGCGAAACCCCAGGGTCTCAAGCGTCGAGAGATCATCGAAAGATACGATTTTGGATGTGGCGTGGCGAGTGAAAGCCAATGATAGCTCGTCCGACGGGATACCGCAGCCGTCGTCGGCCACCCTGATCAGGGCGGCGCCGCCGCCTTTGATTTCGATATCGATGCGCCGGGCGCCGGCGTCGAGAGAGTTCTCCAGCAGTTCTTTGACCGCCGAAGCCGGCCGCTCAACCACCTCTCCGGCGGCAATCCTGGCCACGGTCCGGGGGTCGAGAACGCGGATGGGCATTCAGGTCTTCTCCAGCTTAGCGAAAGACAGCAGCAGTTTTTTAAGACCCCTGTCTTTGAAAGAAACGACGATCTCATGGTCGTCCTTGACCGGCAGGGTGCTGATGACCACGCCGTCGCCGAAGACCGGGTGGCGCACCTGGTCGCCGGTCTTGTAGGCCGGCGCCGAAGGCCTGACGTGCGTTCGAGACAGCCCCGGGGCCGCAGATTTCGATACCTGAGCCGCCTGGGCCTGCGGCGGCCGCTCGGCATACTGGTAGAGTTTCTTCTGGAGCGGGATGAGCGGCTGCACCGGTTCGTTGGGGGAGACCGCCTCGGTGGTCAAGTTCGATGGAATGGCTTCCAGGAAGCGGGAAGGCTCGTTGACCGTGCTGCCGCCCATCAGGCTGCGGCGGAAAGCGCGCAAGAGGTACAGCCGCCGTTTGGCGCGGGTCACGCCGACATAGCACAACCGCCGCTCCTCCTCCATTTGGGCAGGGTCGTCGAAGGAGCGGAAATGCGGCAGCACTCCCTCCTCCAGACCGACGATAAAAACCACCGGGAACTCCAGCCCCTTGGCCTGGTGCAGGGTGATCAGGGTTACGCCGCCCTCAGTCTCGTCCAGATTGTCGAGGTCGGAAACCAGGCTAACGCTCTCCAGGAAAGGCGACAGCGCCTCACCCGGGGGTAAACCGTTGAATGGTTCGGCTACCGTCCGAAGCTCGGCGATGTTTTCCAGCCGCTCCTCGCCGTCGGGCTGCACCTTCAAGTAAGCCTGGTAGCCGCTGCGTTCCAGCACCCGGTCGAAGAACTCCAGAAAAGGCATCTGGCGGCTGTCTTCGATAAATCCCTGGATCAGCTTATAGAAGATATCGAACGAGGCCAGCGCCCGGGCGGTGAGCGGCGGCTTATCCACGGCGGTCGATGAAGCCTCAAGGGCTTCGAATAGCGACAGCCCCCTCCCGCGGGCCCAGGCCTGCATCTCGACGATGGATTTCTCGCCCAGGCCGCGTGTGGGCACATTGATAATACGCATGAGGGAGACGGAATCGGCCGGGTTGTGGATGAGCCTGAAATAGGCGATTAAATCTTTGACCTCGCGCCGCTCGTAGAAGCGGGTACCGGCCACCAGCTTGTAAGGCACCCCGTAGCGGATGAAAGCCTCTTCCAGGGCGCGGGATTGGGCGTTGGTGCGGTACATCACGGCGATGTCCGAGAGCCGGTATTTTTTCGACCCGGTCAGCCTCTCTGCCTCGCGCACCACCATTTGGGCTTCTTCCTGCTCGTTGTAAGCTTCAAGCAGGCAGACTGGGTCGCCCGGTTCGTTTTCCGTCCACAGTTTGATGTCTTTCCGGGCGCGGTTGTCGGCGATTACGCTGGATGCAACTTGGAGAATCTTTGCGGTCGAACGATAGTTCTGCTCCAGGTAGTAAATCTGGGCGTCCGGAAAGTCCCGCTCGAAATTGAAGACGTTCCGGAGGTCTGCGGCCCGCCACGAGTAGATGGACTGGTCAGGATCGCCGACCACAGCCACGTTGCGGTGGCGGCCGGCCAGAAGTTTGACCAGTTCGTACTGTACCAGATTGGTGTCCTGGAACTCGTCCACCAGCAGGTGGACGTAGCGCTCCTGATAGCGTTTCAGTATCTCCGGGTGGCGTTTGAATAGAAAAACGGTCTTGAGGAGCAGGTCGTCGAAGTCCACCGCATTGTTTTGGCGCAGCATCTTCTCGTACCGCTCATAGACCCGGGCGACTATTTCGTCGAAGTAGTTCCTGGCGTTCTCGCGGAATTTCTCCGGCGTGGTCATCTGGCTCTTGGCGGAGCTGATGGCCGCGGTTATCTTGCCTACCGGATACTGCTTGGGATCGACGTTGGCGTCTGCGGCGGCCTGTTTGAGCAGTTTTTCCTGGTCGTCGGCGTCGAAGATAACGAACTCACGCTGGATGCCGATAGCCTCGCCATCGCGCCGCAGGATGCCGGCACAGATGGCATGGAAAGTGCCCAGGGTCATATCTTTGACCGAACCTGCCAGGAGGCGCTCAAGCCTTTCTCGCATCTCCCGCGCCGCCTTGTTGGTAAAGGTCACCGCCAGGATACGGTGCGGGTTGACGCCGACCGTCCGCACCAGGTAGGCGATGCGGTAGGTAATAACCCGTGTCTTGCCGGAGCCGGGACCTGCCAGGATGAGAATGGGTCCTGAAATAGCTTCGGCGGCTTTGCGCTGAGCGGGGTTGAGATCTTTCAAGAGGTCGATAGTCAAAGCTGTTTATTATAACATTTTCAAGACCAGAAATATTATTCATAACACCCGATTGACACCTGCCAGGCAACGGAGTTTAATGAATCCCAGAATCGTTTGGGGCGGATGACCGCCCCGGAGGAGGGCGGCATGGCATTCTGCACATCCTGCGGTAATACAACCAGCCCCAACGACAAATTCTGCGCCAATTGCGGCCAGCCTACGGCACTTCCACCGGCTCCCGAAGTTCCGGAACTCTCAGCCGCGAATCAAGCCCTTGCGGCTGCCCCCTTGACAGCCGCGCCGCCTAAGCGCGGCGGTTTAGGGACGGCGGGAATCATCCTTTCGATCATCCTGGTATTGGCACTGGGATTCGGCGGCTTTGCCGCCTGGCAGTGGATGGATAACTCCAGCCAGGTTAAAGACCTCACTGCCGCCAATGAAAGCCTGACCTCTGAAAAAGCCGATCTATCGTCCCAGGTAACCAACCTGTCAAGCCAGGTTCAAACGCTAACCAGCGATAAATCGAAGCTGGAAGCAGACAAGGCGGCTTTGACCCAGCAGGTCAACGATTATAAGGCTAAATACCCTCTTAAGAACTTCGCAACCGAGTTTGCTCTGCAAAGCTGGCTGCTCAATGCCATCACCAAACTCAATCCACTCGACGACTACCCGGACCAGTACTATATGCTGCAGCGCCTTGCCGAGACGGACGGGTACTTCCTGTCAGTCGCCATATGGGAAGACGATCAATTCTATTATCCGGAGCTCTACGCCGTGGCAGGTAACGTCGTGTACGTATGTTACGAGGACGGCAGCATATATCCTTCGTTCTACTTGCCTTAGCCGGTGATGTAAAACATATCGGCGGGGAGGGCGTAAATAACTCTTGCTCTCCCCGCTATCCCCTGTTATAATGCCGATAATTGAATATTGCACCCTAACTCCTTTAACAACCGGTCCTGTGAGGCCGGCAAGGGTCAGCGGGTTGAAGCGCGCGTAGACACCTCTTGCCGGCAGATTGTGGCAAGAGGTTTTTTGATGCCAGTAAAAACGGTGATGACGGCCGAGGACATGCGGCGGACGCTGTCCCGCATGGCCCACGAGATCGTCGAGCGCAACAGGGACATAAAGTCGCTCGTTCTGGTTGGGATGCAGACCCGCGGCGTACCGCTGGCCAACCGCCTGGCCGGGCTTATCGCCGACTTTGAAAAAGTCCAGGTACCGGTGGGCGCCCTGGATTTCTCTCTCTACCGCGACGACTTGAACCGCCGCAACTTCCAGCCGCAGGTCAAGTCCACCGATATCCCTGTCGATGTTGAGGGCAAGGTCATCATCCTGGTCGACGACGTTCTCTACACCGGCCGTTCCACCCGCGCCGCAATGGACGCGCTCATCGATTACGGACGGCCGCGGGTTATCCAATTGGCGGTGCTAATCGACCGCGGTCACCGCGAACTGCCGATCCGTGCTGATTACGTCGGTAAAAACATCCCTTCGGCGGCGTCCGAAGATGTCAGAGTAAAACTCGCCGAAACCGACGGCGGCGATGAAGTACTCATCGCCTGAGGTGAACGACATGCTAGATGAAATCGCGGCTAAGCCGAACGCCTGGAACCACCGCCACCTCCTCGATGTCGATGATTTTTCACCGGAAGAATTTCAGCTTGTGTTCGAGACCGCTGATGCGATGAGAGAAATACTTGCCCGGCCGATCAAGAAGGTACCGGCGTTGCGCGGCCAAACGGTGGTCAACCTCTTCTATGAAAACTCCACCCGTACCCGGGCTTCGTTCGAAATCGCCGCCAAGAATCTGTCTGCCGAGGTTTTGAACGTTACCTCCACAGCCTCCTCCATCGCCAAAGGCGAAAGTCTCATCGACACCCTGAAAACGCTGGAAGCACTGGGAGCCAACATCATCGTCATGCGCCACAACCTCTCCGGCGCGCCTCATGTCGCCGCTAAATACAGCAAAGCCAGCATCATCAACGCCGGAGACGGTTGGCATGCTCACCCAACTCAAGCCCTGCTCGACCTTTATACCATCAGAAAACACAAAGGCAATCTCAACGGACTGAAAGCT
This sequence comes from Dehalogenimonas alkenigignens, assembly GCF_001466665.1. Taxonomy (NCBI): domain Bacteria; kingdom Bacillati; phylum Chloroflexota; class Dehalococcoidia; order Dehalococcoidales; family Dehalococcoidaceae; genus Dehalogenimonas; species Dehalogenimonas alkenigignens. The sequence continues at coordinate 1,801,296 of NZ_KQ758903.1, forward strand.
GCCATTATCGGCGACGTCCGCCACAGCCGGGTAGCCCACTCCAACATCTGGGGCATGACCCGATTGGGCATGAAAGTCACCGTTTGCGGCCCGCCGACCCTCCTACCTTACGGTCTGGACAATCCGGGCGGGCTTTTCCCCGAGGTCCGCGTCGAGACAGATGTCGAAAAAGCCGTCGAGGATGCCGATGTGGTCATGGCTTTAAGGCTGCAACGAGAGCGCCAGCAAAGCGGCCTCCTGCCCTCGGTAGCGGAGTACGTGCGGCGGTTCCAGGTCAGCCAGGAAAGGCTGAAGAGAGCTAAAAGCGAAGTCCTGGTGATGCACCCCGGCCCGGTCAACGAGGACATTGAACTGGCTGCGGAATCAGCCTACGGCGATAAATCGGTCATTAACGAACAGGTGCAGAACGGCGTCGCTGTCCGCATGGCAGTTCTGTATCTTCTGGCCGGGAAGCAAGGCGAGCTATGAAAAACCTTTTAATTCACAACGGCAGGCTCATCGACCCGGCAAGCGGCATCGACGGCCAGTTCGATATTGCCGTCGCCGGCGGCAAAATCGCCTGGATCGGCGATAACCAGCCGCCCGCCGGCGACTACGAGGTCATTGACGCCGCCGGCCAGGTTGTCGCCCCCGGGTTCATCGACCTGCACACCCACCTGCGTCAGCCGGGCTTTGAGAACAAGGAGACCATCGCCACCGGGACCAGGGCGGCGGCCCGCGGCGGCTTCACCACGGTCTGCGCGATGCCCAACACCAGCCCGGCGGTGGACAACCGAACCGTCGTTGATTATGTCAATTGTGTCGCCTTCGGAGAGGCCGCGGTGCGGGTACTGCAAATCGGCTGCGTCAGCAAAGGGCGCAAAGGCGAGAGCCTGGCCGAATTCGGCGAGATGGCCGCGGCCGGGGTCATCGGTTTTTCCGACGACGGATCGAGCGTCCCGACCTCGCGGCTCCTCAAACAAGCCATGGAGTATGCCGCCGGCCTCGGCTTACCCATTATTGAACACTGCGAGGATGCCAGCCTGGCAGACGGCGGGCAGGTCAACGAAGGGATTGTCGCCACTCGCTTAGGGCTGGCCGGCATCCCCAACGCCGCCGAAGACGCCATCGTCGCCCGTGATATCGCCCTGGCTAAACTCACCGGCGCCCGGCTGCACCTGTGCCACATCAGCACCAGGGGCGCCGTCGATCTTATCCGACAGGCCAAATCCGACGGAGTAAAAGTCACCGCCGAGGTCACCCCCCATCACCTCACCCTGACCGAAGAGTTGTGTTTGGGATACGACACCAATGCCAAGGTCAATCCGCCGTTGCGGACGCAGACAGACATAGATGCCCTCATCGAAGGGCTGCTTGACGGCGCCATCGACGCCATCGCCACAGACCACGCGCCGCACACCGCCAACGACAAATGCTGCGAGTTCGCCCTGGCGCCCTTCGGCATCTCCGGGCTGGAGACGGCTTTGGGCAGCCTGCTGAGACTGGTTCATTGCGGCAAACTGCCTCTGCCGCTGATTATCGAAAAACTGACGGCGGCACCGGCACGGATTATCGGTAAAAAACATGGGGTCACCGGTTCACTGGGCGTCGGCGACCCGGCAGATATAGTCATCTTCGACCCGGATGCCGAGTGGACGGTCGATCCAGGCAAATTCGCCTCCAGGGGCAGAAACACACCGCTGGCCGGAGAGAGACTCAAGGGCAAGGTGACGGCAACCATCTGCCGAGGCAACACCGTTTATCGGGAAGGAAACTAAATGACCAAACGCGCCATTCTGGTTCTGGCCGACGGTTCGGTCTTCGAGGGCAATAGCTTCGGGGCGGAGAAAGACGCCTTCGGCGAGGTGGTTTTTGCCACCGCCATGACCGGTTACCAGGAGATGCTGACCGACCCGTCCTTTGCCGGCCAGATACTCATCCCGACTTACCCGCTTATCGGCAACTACGGTGTCAATCCCGCCGACTGGGAATCAGACAGGGTCCAGGTGCGCGGTTTCGTGGTGCGCGAGGAGTGTGCCGATCCGTCCAACTACCAGTGCGAGGCCACCATCGAAGATTACCTGAAGCAGGGCAATACCCCGGGTATCTGGGGCCTGGATACCCGCGCCATCACGCGTAAAATCCGCAGCCGAGGCGCCATGATGGGCATGATTACCACCGACAAAACGCCCGGCCAGGCGCTGGAAATGCTTCTTTCTTTCCCGGACTACGGCTCTACCGATTTCGTGAAGGAAGTATCAGCCAAAGAACCTTATGAATGGGACTCGGCAGACCTGCCGGATGAATCCCCCCGCGTCGCCCTGCTGGACTGCGGCTGCAAATTCAATATCATGCGCATCCTGCGGCGGCACGGCTGCCGGGTAACAGCCTTCCCCTGCACCGCCACAGCTGAAGAAATGCTCTCCATCAATCCGGACGGCATCTTGCTTTCCCCCGGCCCCGGCGACCCGGAACTACTGGATTATGCTACTGCGACGGTCAAGGGACTCATCGACTGCGGCAAGCCGATCATGGGCATCTGCCTGGGGAATCAGCTCGTCGCCCGAGCTTTCGGCGGTCGTAACTTCAAGCTCAAGTTCGGCCACCGCGGCGGCAACCAGCCGGTCAAAGACCTGCTCACCGGGCGCGTCCACATCACCGCCCAGAACCACGGCTACGCCGTCGATCCGGAGTCCATCGAGGGCAGCGGGCTGGAAGTGACCCATATCAATCTGAACGACGGCACGGTCGAAGGCATGCGCCACCGGACACTGCCCATCTTCACCATCCAGTACCACAGCGAGGCGTCCCCCGGGCCGCTGGACAATATGTACCTGTTCGAGGATTTTATGACCTTGATGGGGAGGACTGATGCCCGTTAAACCCTCAAAAGTCCTGATCATCGGCAGCGGGCCGATCGTCATCGGCCAGGCGGCTGAGTTCGACTACGCCGGCACCCAGGCTTGCAAGGCGATGCGCGAGGAAGGCGTAATCTCGGTGCTGGTGAACTCAAACCCGGCTACCATCATGACTGATGAAGAGATCGCCGACATTGTTTACATCGAACCCCTGACCGTGGAATCCGTGGCCCGAATCATTGAGCGTGAGCGCCCCGACGGCCTCCTGCCGACGCTGGGCGGCCAAACCGGCCTCAACCTGGCCGTAGACCTGGCCGAGGCCGGTGTACTTGAAAAATACAACGTCCGTGTCCTGGGCACGCCCATCGACACTATCAAGAAAGCCGAGGACCGTGAGCTTTTCAAACAGTTGCTTTTATCTATCGGCGAGCACGTGCCGCCTTCCGAGACGGTGACCACTCTGGAGGACGCCAGGCGGGTGGCCGGGAAGCTGGGCCTGCCGCTGATCATTCGCCCGGCCTATACCCTGGGCGGCACCGGCGGGGGCATCGCCAGGGATATGGACGAATTCGAGGAGATCGCCGCCGGCGGCATCGCCGCCTCGCCGATCCACCAGATACTGGTGGAAAAATCCATCGCCGGCTGGAAAGAGATCGAGTACGAGGTGATGCGGGACGCGGCCAATAACTGCATCACAGTGTGCAACATGGAGAACTTCGACCCGGTCGGCGTCCACACCGGTGACTCCATCGTCATCGCCCCATCCCAGACACTGACCAACAAGGAATACCAGATGCTGCGCACCGCCAGCATCAAGATCATCCGGGCCTTGGGCATCGAAGGCGGCTGCAACATCCAATACGGGCTGGACCCATACAGCGACACCTATTACGTCATTGAGGTCAACCCCCGGGTTAGCCGAAGCTCCGCCCTGGCTTCCAAGGCGACGGGCTACCCCATCGCCCGGGTGGCGGCCAAGATCGCCGTCGGCAAAACACTCGACGAGATCCCCAACGCCGTCACCGGCAAAACTGCGGCTTCCTTCGAACCGGCGCTGGATTATGTTGTCGTCAAGATTCCGCGCTGGCCGTTCGATAAATTCGCCACCGGCGACCGGGCGATCAATACCCAGATGAAAGCCACCGGCGAGGTCATGGCCATCGACCGCACCTTCGAAGCCGCTTTCCAAAAAGCCATCCGCAGCCTGGAGTTCGGCAAGAAGTCAATTCTCTGGGAAGATCCGTCCTGGGTGCTGGGCGACGACGTCTCCGGCTACCCCTTGAAACCGACCGACCTCAGGCTCTGGGCTATCATGGCGGCGCTGCGGCGGGGGATCACGCCCCAGGCCATTTTCGAGACGACCAGGATTGACCTCTGGTTCCTAAATAAGATGCTGAACATCGTTGCCATGGAAAAAAGGCTCCTGTCTGAGACGCTCTCGCCCGACCTGCTGCGGGAGGCCAAGCGCCTCGGCTTTGGCGATGAGCAGATCGCCACTCTGGGTGACCGGCTGCCGGAGCAGGTACGCGACCTCCGCAAACAGTGGAACATCCTGCCGACCTACAAGATGGTCGACACCTGTGCCGCCGAGTTCGATGCCGAAACACCTTACTTCTACTCCACTTATGAGTCCGAGAACGAGGCCATCGCTGACGCCTGCGATAAAGCGCTGGTTATCGGTTCCGGCCCCATCCGCATCGGCCAGGGCATCGAGTTCGACTACTGCTCGGTGCACGCCGCCATGGCCTTGTCCAAGGCCGGGTACCAGTCAATCATGGCTAACTCCAACCCGGAGACGGTGTCCACCGATTTCGACACCTCAAACCGGCTGTATTTCGAGCCGCTCGACAATGAAAGCGTACGCGATATACTCGACAATGAAAATATCGGCTGCCAGTACACAACGCCGTCCATCTGCCAGTTCGGCGGCCAGACGGCCATCAACCTGGCCGAGCCCCTGACCCGGACCGGAAATCCCATTATCGGCTCATCTTCGGAGACTATCGACCTGGCTGAAGACCGGCGCCGTTTCGAGGCCTTCTTATCCGAACTGGATATTCCGCAGGCACCGGGCGCCGGGATAACGACCCTCGACGAAGGCCTTAACATAGCCAGCCTCATCGGCTATCCGGTGCTGGTACGGCCCAGCTACGTCCTGGGCGGCCGGGCTATGGAGATCGTCTACGACGCTACCGAGCTGGTACGCTTCATGAAGCTGGCGATGGAACTCCAGACCGGGCACCCGGTGCTTATCGACAAATATCTCATGGGCAAGGAGGTGGAGGTCGATGCCATCGCCGACGGCGAGCGGGTGCTCATCCCCGGCATCATGGAGCACATCGAGCGCGCCGGCGTCCACTCCGGGGACTCAATGGCGGCCTACCCTGGCCTGAACCTGTCTCCGGAAGAAACCTCAACCATCGTCGATTACACCACCCGCATAGGACTGGCGATGAATATCCGCGGCCTGATGAACGTCCAGTTTGTCATCACCCGCGACAACGGCCAGAGCAAGGTCTACATCCTGGAGGTCAACCCCCGAGGCTCACGCACCGTGCCCTTCCTGTCCAAAGTCACCGGCGTCCCAATGGTGGACGTGGCGGTCAACGTAATGCTGGGCAGGAGCCTTAAAGCACAGGGCTATGACGGCGGCCTCTGGCCAGCCCAGCCTCTGGTAGCCATCAAAGCGCCGGTTTTCTCCATGGCTAAGCTCATTGGCGTCGACACCTACTTAGGTCCGGAGATGAAATCCACCGGAGAGGTCATGGGCATTGACCATGATTTCAAAGGCGCTCTCATCAAAGCCCTCATGGCCGCCGGGCTGGCATTGCCGCCGGAGGGCGCCATCTTGCTGTCCATCGCCGACCGAGACAAGGCGGAGGCGCTGCCGCTCATCCGGAAGCTCCACGCCATGGGCTATCACCTCTATGCCACCGAAGGCACAGCGGCGATGATCGAAGTCGCTGGCATGCCGGTGAAGAAGATATCGAAGAAGTTGTCCGAGGGACACCCTAATATCGTGGACATGGTACGCCATGGTATGGTCGCCGGAGTGATCAATACTTCAACCGGCGGCCGCGTGCCGCTGCGTGACGGCTTTCACATCAGGCGCGCCGCCGCCGAGAAACGCGTCCCCTGCTTTACCTCTCTGGATACGGCGCGGGTGGCAATCGACGCCCTGGCTGAAAGGGGTTACAATTACAGCATCAAGCCGATGCCGGAATACCGCAAATGCTAAATACTAAACCTTCTCTCGTTTCCGCGACCGTGCTCTCTAACGAGGTTGTGATGCCAGGCGTCTTCAGCCTGCGGCTGTACTGTCCGGAGATCGCCGCCGCGGCCAGGCCGGGACAGTTCGTCATGCTTAAGTGCGGCGAAAGCCTGCTGCTCCGCCGCCCGATAAGCATCTCCGATGCCAATGCCCCATCGGGGCAGATCGGCCTTATGATCGCGCTCATCGGCAAGGGCACCGACTGGTTATCGAGACGGCAGCCCGGCGAGGAACTGGATGTCCTCGGTCCGCTGGGCAACAGTTTCGAAATAGATGATCGCGCCGAAAGGCTGCTGCTGGTCGCCGGCGGCATGGGCATCGCCCCGCTCAACTTCCTGGCTAACAAGGCAGCGGCACTTGGTAAAAATGTGACCCTGATCCTCGGCGCCCGCACCGGTGAACTATTGTGTCCTTCAAGCCATCTGCCCGATGTCAATGAATGCGTCCTGTGCACCGAAGACGCCTCGGTCGGTATAAAAGGCAGGGTCACCGATTGCCCCGACGCTCACGTCGAGATGGTGCAGCAGATCTTCGCCTGCGGCCCGCTGCCCATGTACCGGGCGCTTGCGAAAGACCCCCGTTTCAAAAACAAACCGATGCAGTTGTCATTGGAAGTCCGGATGGCCTGCGGCATCGGGCTGTGCTACGGTTGTACCGTCAATACCAGACAAGGGCTCAAACAGGTATGCCAGGACGGACCGGTGTTTGAGGCGCAGGACATCTTGTGGCAAGAGTTAGCCGACCTGTAAGGTGACTTTCAGCGACTGCCCATTTACAATGGGGCGGTGAATACTCTTCCTAAATTAACTGGAGCAAAAAGAGTTCTCGTTATTGGCGGAGGCGCCGCTGGACTCCTGGCTGCCGGCCGCGCCGCTGAACTCGGCGCCCAGGTCATCCTCCTGGAGCGGATGGAGGCGCCGGGCAAGAAACTGCTCATCACCGGCAAAGGCCGCTGCAATATCACCAACACGGCGCCGCTGAAAGAGTTTTTAGCGGCTTTCGGCCCCAACGGCCGGTTTCTTTACGGCGCTTTCCACCGCTTCTTCCGCGACCAGCTGCTCGATTTCTTCCGCCGCCGCGGTGTAGAAACTGAAAGCGAACGCGGCGGCCGGGTCTTCCCCGTCTCGCACAATGCCGCCGACGTGGTTAACGCCCTGGTCTCCCACGCCCGTGAACACGGCGCCGAAATCAGGCCAAACAGCCGGGTGAGGTCCATCGACCGCGACAGCCGCGGCATCAGGGGCGTGAAGCTGGAGAGCGGCGAGTTCATTCCGGCCGAGGCTGTCATCCTGGCCGCGGGCGGCGCCTCTTACCCGGCCACCGGTTCAGCCGGCGACGGCTTCAGCCTGGCCGAAAAGGCCGGCCACCGGATAAATCCGCTCTACCCGGCACTGGTGCCCCTGGTTATTAAAGAAATCGGCTTCGCCGTCGCTTGCCAGGGCGTCGCTCTTAAAAATATCCGGCTGACCGCGTTTGCCTGTGAGAAGGCTTCAATCCCGGACATTACCATCGAGCACGATTACGGCCGGGGCACCGGCTGGGAGAAGCCGCCGCCGAAAGTGATCGAAAGCCGCTTCGGCGAGATGCTGTTCACCCATTTCGGCATCGGCGGCCCGATCACCCTGCTCATGAGCCAGGCGGTGGCCAGAGCGCTGGATGCCGGCCCGGTCTCGGTGCATATCGATCTCAAACCAGCGCTATCCAAAAAGGAACTCGACGCCCGGCTGCAGCGTGAATTCGCCGCCTACCCAAGGCGGCAGCTGCCGGCCATTCTCCGGGAACTGCTGCCGGAGAAAATGGTGGAGGTCGTGGCGGGTATTTCGGGAATCCCCCTGGGTCGGACGGCGGCTAATTTCACCGCCGGGGATCGCCGCGATCTGGTCAAACTACTCAAAGGCCTGGCTTTTGAGGTGCGGAGCACGCTGCCGCTCGGCGCGGCCATGGTCACCGCCGGAGGCGTCGAACTCGCTGAGATTGACCCCAAAACAATGGCCTCCAAGCTCGTTCCCGGCCTCTACCTGGCTGGAGAAGTGCTGGATTTGGATGCGGACACCGGCGGCTTTAACCTTCAAGCGGCCTTTTCTACCGGTTGGGTAGCGGGTGAGGCCGCGGCTAAAACGGCGAGCGTTGACCATGCCTGAGACCGCTCCTTCAAGTTTACGTTATAATGGCGCCGCCGCTATCTGACGAGGTGGAAGATGAAAAGAATTGCTGTCTTAACCAGCGGGGGCGACGCCCCCGGCATGAACGCGGCTATCCGAGCCGTTGTGCGCTGCGGGATCGCCGCCGGGTTCGAGGTCTACGGCGTTAATCATGGTTATAACGGCCTCATTGCCGGTCTTTTTCGCCAGATGGGACCGCGGGATGTCTCCGGCATTATCCAGGCCGGCGGTACGGTACTGGGATCCAGCCGCTCCGAAGAGTTCGAGACCGAGCCGGGCCGGGAGCGAGCTGTCAAGAACCTGACGGGTCGGAAAATAGACGCACTGGTGGTTATTGGCGGCAACGGTTCGCAGACCGGGGCCTATCTGCTCAACGAGATGGGCTTCCCCACCGTCGGTATCGCTTCGACTATCGACAACGATCTCTACGGCACCGACCAGAGCATCGGAGTGGACACCGCGCTGAACATCGCCCTGGAGGCTATCGACCGGCTGAAGGTCACGGCTTCTTCACACCAGCGGGCTCATATCGTTGAAACAATGGGCAGGGATCACGGGTACCTGGCGCTCATGTCGGGCATCGCCGGAGGGGCGGAACACATCATCATCCCGGAGGTTGAGACGACACCTGACAAAATCGGCGCCGTGATCAAAAAGACCTACGATTCAGGCAAATCTCACTGCCTGATTGTAGCCGCCGAAGGGGCAGATTGGAACGCCGAAAGAATTTTGGCTCACTTCAGGGGAAAGCCGGAACTTGGCTTTTCGCTTCGGGCGACTATCCTCGGCCACGTGCAGCGGGGAGGCGCCCCGACCGCGTTCGATCGGTTGCTGGCGACGCGGCTGGGAATGGCGGCCGTTGATCAGTTGACTGAAGGCAAATCAGGCATCCTCCTCGGGCTGGCCTGCGGCGAGATCAAGACCATTCCGCTTGCCGAGGTGAAAAACCATAAAAAAACACTTGACCTGAAGATCCTGGCCGCGGCGGAAAAGCTTGCCATCTGACCGGCGGCCGCGCCGTGCGGTAACGGAGGCTCTGATTGACAATCTATTTTGATAATCTTACAGTGTGAACGATGTCAACACTTTTGCTGACCCGGGCGGATACCCTGGGATTGATGAGTATGCCAGACGTGCTCAATGCAGTCGAACAAGCTTTCAGCGATTACGCGCGCAACATGGCTTCCATGCCCTCCAAAGCCTATCTCACTCTGCCCGAGGGTGATTTCCGGGCAATGCCGGCCCAGATCCCCGGAGCCGCCGGCTTGAAATGGGTCAACGTCCACCCCGGTAATTACCGGCGGAACCTGCCGACGGTGATGGCGGTTATCATCTACTCAGACCCGGAAACCGGTTATCCCCTGTCGATCATGGATGCCACTGAAATCACCGCCTACCGCACCGGCGCCGCTGCCGCCATCGCCAGCAAATACCTGGCCCGAAAGGATGCCCGGACGCTGGGACTGGTCGGCGCTGGCAAACAGGCTCAAACGCAACTGCTGGCCCATGCCGAGTATTTCCAGTTCGAAGAAATCATGGTCTACGATTCATCCGCCGAAGCCGCGGCGCACTTTAAAGCGCTTTTCCCGGGATTCCCGATTACCGCAGCCAGCCTGGAAAAAACGGCGGGCGCCGACATTGTTTGCACCCTGACCCCGGTACGCTCCCCGATAATTATGCGAGACTGGATAAAACCGGGCGCTCACATCAACGCCGTCGGCGCCGACGCGCCAGGAAAACAGGAACTCGACCCGGCGATACTGGACGAGGCTTGCGTGGTGGTTGACGATATCGAGCAGTCCATCCACGCCGGCGAACTCAATATGCCGGTCAAATCTGGCCTCTTCAACCGTGACCGCATCTATGCCACCCTGGGCGAACTGACCTCCGGGCAAAAATCCGGCCGCTCCAACAACACCGAAATCACGGTATTCGATTCCACCGGACTGGCCGTACAGGACGTGGCGACAGCCAAGATCGTCTTCAATCGGGCTTTGGAACGCGGTATCGGCTTCCGTTTTGATTTCATCGAAAAGATAAGCGAACCGGTGTCGTCTCCGACAAAAGGCCCCCACAGTCAATGAGTACCGTTATTGACAACCGGCAGTCGAGCGGTTTCCCGGCCAGATTAGCTCTGGCCTGGGCGCTGGCATTCTCTAGCCTGTTCCTCCTTTCACGTTCCGACTTTTTGCTCTTTCACAGCATCGTTGAACTAATCGGCGTGGTGGTGGCGTTCAGTATATTCATCATCGCCTGGAACGCCAGGCGGCTCCTGGACAACGGTTTCCTGCTTTTCATCGGCATCGGGTTTCTGTTCGTCGGCGTCCTCGGACTTATGCATACCCTCTCTTACCGCGGGATGGGAGTGTTTGTCGGCTACGAGCCCGTCAATCTGGCGGCGCAATTCTGGATCGCCACAAGGTTCATCCAAGCTATAGTCTTGCTGGCGGCCCCGGCATTCATTCTTCGGCGGCTGAACGCCAACGCTGCATTCCTGGGTTTTGGCGTCCTGACCATCCTGGCAATCACTTCAATCCTGGTCTGGCGCAACTTCCCGCAGATGTTCGACCCGGACGCCGGGTTGACAAACTTCAAAATCGCCGGCGAGTTCTTCATCACTTTTATCCTGCTGCTGGCTATCGCCAACTTGCGCCGGAACCGCGGGGGACTGGACCGGACAGTGTTCGGCTATTTGACCGGGGCGCTTTTGGCTAACATCGCTTCCGAGATGGCATTCACCCTTTATACCGACGCTTACGGCCTCCTGAACACGGCGGGGCATTTACTGCTTATTACATCAATCTATTTTATCTATAAAGCGCTTATCGAGACAGGGTTACGAAAACCGTTCGACTTGTTGTTCCGCCAGTTGCGGAAAAACGAAGAAAAATACCGGCTCTTGTTCAATTCCGGCAGCGACGCCGTCTTTTTCATCGATGAACGCGATAACTTCGTCGAAGTCAACGACCGCGCCTGCGAGGTACTGGGTTATTCCAGGGCTGAACTCCTCACCATGGGTCTCGGCGATATTGACGATCCGGCGGTACCCACCGATAGAGAGGCCGTCATTCAACAGATCAAGGACAAGGGGTTTGCCGTGTTCGAGCGGCTCCATGTCGCTAAAGACGGGCGGCGCATACCTGTGGAACTGAACGCGAGGCAAATCCAGGTTGACGGCAAGTCGATGTTCCTTTCCGTGGCCAGGGATATCTCTGAACGGAAAGTCGCCGAAAAAGCTTTAATGGAGAGCGAAGCCAAATTAAAGCTCAAACTAGACTACATTCTCTCCCCGGAGGTCGAACTCGGCGAAAATGAACTCACCGCCGTCTTTGACTTGCCGCATATCCAGCAAATGATGGACGATCTTTACGCCGTCACCGGAATTGGATTTTCAATCATCGACTTAAAAGGGAAAGTGCTGGTGGGGACCGGCTGGCAGCAGATCTGCACCGACTTTCACCGCCGCAGTCCGCAAGCCTGCGCTAACTGCATCGAAAGCGACCTGGCACTGACCGCCGGGGTCAGTCGGGGTGAATTTAAAACCTACAAATGTAAAAACAATATGTGGGACATCGTCACCCCGCTGTACATCGCCGATCGGCATATCGCCAATGTCTTCACCGGGCAATTCTTTTTCGACGATGAAAAACCTGATGTCGCGCTCTTCTCCCGCCAGGCTGATGAGTTTGGTTTCGATAAAAAGGAATACCTTGCCGCGTTGGCAAAAGCCCCCCGTCACAGCCGCCGCAAAGTCGCCGACCTGATGGACTTCTTCACCAGGTTCGCCAACATGATTTCCGAAATGGGCTACAACAACCTGAAACTGGCCAAGGCGATTGCCGACCAGCAGCAGGCGATCCAAAGGCTGGCGGAAACTAAAACTGACCTTGACAGAGCCCAGGACGTGGCTCACGTGGGGAGCTGGCGAATGGATGTCCGACGCAACATCCTGGAGTGGTCCGGGGAGAACTACCGGATCTTCGGCATTCCGGCCGGCACGCCGCTCACTTACGAGACCTTCCTTTCCACAATACACCCTGAAGACCGGCAGTATGTGGATGCCAAATGGCAGGCTGGTCTGCGCGGCGAGCCGTATGACATTGAACACCGATTGCTTGTCGGCGGCCGTGAAAAATGGGTGCGCGAAAAAGCATATCTTGAATTCGATGCGGATGGTTCGGTGATCGGCGGATTCGGCATCACCCACGACATCACCGACCGAAAAGAACTGGAAGCGAACCTTACCCGCGCCGCCATGGAGTGGCAAGCCACCTTCGATTCGATCACCGATGTCATCATGCTGCTGGACAACCGCCACCGGATCATCAGGACCAACCGCGCCTTTGAAAGCACGTTCCACATCCCGGCAAGGGAGGCCGTCGGCAAACACTGCCATGACGTTGTTCACGGCCTGGGGATGGCTCCCGGCTTCTGCCCGCACTCCCGGACGATGAGCTGCGCCGGTTCTGCCCGAGAAGAGTTCTTTGAACCCAAACTGGGTGTTTATGTCGAAGCCACGACGTTGCCGACTTTTAATTCGGAAGGTGAATGCAGCGGGTCGGTACATATCATTAAAAACATCCACGACCGCAAGACGGTGGAAACAGAGCGGGAAAACCTGCTGCGCCAGGTGGAAAACCAGCGCTTGCTGCTCGAGACCACCCTGGAACAGTTCCCTTCCGGGGTGGTCATCCGAAATACCGCCGGCGAGTTAGTCATGGGCAACGAGGAAGTCCGCCGGATATTCGGGCAATTGCCGCAAAATATCGCTGAATTCGATACCAGCTGCTGCTACCGCAAGGACGGCACTCAGTTCAACGCGACAGATTGGCCGATGAACCGCACAGTAAGCTTCAGAAGAAGTGATTCTCAATGAAGAAGTAGAAATCATCAAGCCTGACGGAGAGCATTTGACGGTTCTGACGTCCACCGGGCCGGTGCGAGATGTGAACGGCAAGACGATAGCTCACGTCGGAGTATTTCGAGACATCACTGAACGAAGGCAGATCGAACGCAGACTGGAAATCCTGTCCCGCTTCCCGGCCGAAAACCCGAACCCCGTCATGAGGATTGATCCGGAAGGTATAATCCTGTATGCCAACCCAGCCAGCCGCTACGTCCTGAACTGCTGGGAAACCGGCGTCCAGCGCCGTTTACCTGAGGATTTATGTACTCCAGTCAGCGAATCTTTGAATTCCGGTTTGGACCAAAACCTTGAGGCTCAATGCGGGGACCGTGTTTTCACCTTTTCAGTGACCCCAGTCGCCGAATACCGATATGTCAATCTTTACGGTCGTGACATTACCGAGCGCAAACAGGCCGAACGAGCCTTGCAGCAGCTAAATGCAGAACTTGAGGACAGGGTGCGGATTCGTACTCAGGAATTAACCGAGGCTCACGCCAAACTCCTCGAACAGCTGAGGATGCGAGCTGAAGCCGAGAACTCCCTGAGGTCGCTATCAGCCAGATTGCTGCGCATCCAGGAAGAGGAAAGACGGGCCATCGCCCGGGAACTCCACGACCAGACCGGTCAAAGCCTGACCGTTCTCAAACTGATGATCGGCAGGGCGGACCGGTTGGCTACCGAAGATTTGAAACCGCTGCTGCGAGACATAGCCACCATGACCGCAGACATCATAAAACAGGTCCGCAGCCTGTCGGTTTCCCTCCGGCCTGGAGTCCTTGACGATCTGGGACTGGTGTCTGCCATGGACTGGCTGTTCAAACAATTGAGCACCCAGGCTGGACTTCATGTCCGGTTTGAACATTCCCCGCTGCCAACGCTTAACTCCGATATCAACACCGCGGTCTACCGCATCACTCAGGAAGCCTTGACCAACGTCATGCGACATTCAGGTGTAACGGAGGCGGCAGTGGTTCTCGGTGTGGACGGCCGAACGCTACATTTAGCTATAAGCGACCGCGGCCGCGGTTTTGATACCGGGGCAATAAAGGCTTCAAGCTCGACAGGCTTGTCTGCGATTCGGGAACGGGCGGCACTGCTGGGCGGCGAAGGCCGAATCGAGTCCTCCCCCGGTAAAGGCACCACCATAATCGTCAGCGTACCCTTGCCTGAAGAACCTGCCCTGCAGAACTAGCCCGCAGATACCTGACGGGACAGTCCGACTGGACAGGAGCGGCTGTATTGTGAATCCATCCTAAAGAATATACAATGATGTCAGCCAGACCTTCCCCGGTTCCGGTATTCACCGCAGTTGAGGGATGAACGATGCCGGCACTCAAAGACCTTGTGGCTATCATCATGGGCGGCGGCCGGGGCACCCGGCTGTACCCGTTAACCGGAGTCCGCGCCAAACCGGCTATCCCAATCGCCGGAAAATACCGGCTGATTGATATCCCGATAAGCAACTGCATCAACTCCGGGATTTTCCGTATCAGCGTCCTCACCCAGTTTAATTCGGCATCGCTCAATCGCCATATCAGCAGGACTTACCGCTTCGATTCGTTCGGCACCGGCTATGTCGAGATTTTGGCCGCGGAGCAGACCGCCCAGAATAATGACTGGTACCAGGGTACGGCTGACGCCCTGCGTAAGCAATTGGTACAAATCCAGTCCGCCTGCCCTTCTGACGTTCTGATATTGGCTGGAGACCACTTGTATCGCATGGATTATTCCAAGATGATCGAGCATCACTGGGCAAAAAACGCCGATATCACCGTCGGCGTCATACCGGTCGGCGGTGAAGAGGTCGACCGTTTCGGGGTGCTCAAGTGCCGCGACGACGGGAAAATTGTGTCCTTCGCCGAAAAGCCAAAAGATGCCGCCTCCCAGGCGGCAATGGTCAGTTACCCGGAACGGGGGTTGTGCTACCTGGGCTCAATGGGTATATATGTGTTTAAAACTGAGACTCTGGTCGACATCCTGACCGGCAAGCCGGACTTTGACGATTTCGGCAAGGACGTCATTCCCTACGCCGTGAATAATTTGCCGGTTTATAGTTACGAGTTTTCCGGCTACTGGCGGGATATCGGTACCATACGTTCCTTTTATGAAACCAATCTTGAGCTGACACATCAAAATGCCCCGTTCAATTTTTATGATCCGGAAGGTCCTATCTACACCCATGCCAGGTTTCTACCCGGTTCCATCGTGGAGGATAGTTCGCTGCAGGATGTTCTCCTGGCGGAAGGCTGCCTCATTAGAAGTTCCAGCATCAGCCATTCGGTCGTCGGGCTTCGTAGCCAGATCCGTCAGGGCAGCATCATCACCGACTCCATTATCATGGGAGCTGATTCATACGACCCGCCCAGCTGCCGCCTGCCTCCGGGAGTCGGCGAAAATTGCTATATCCAGGGCGCCATAGTCGATAAAAATGTATGCATCGGACCGGGCACGATAATCAAACCGTTCCCCCGCCATGAGTCCCAGGACCATGGGAGTTGGGTGGTCCGCGACGGCATCGTCGTTATACCCAAGGGCACGACGCTGCCGCCCGGCACAGTGATTGAGCCCGGGGCTGCGGCTCGCCAGATGTCTTTCTGAAACGCGGCGGCGGCTATTTAGTAGAGTTTCCACTGAACGGCGAGAGTGAACGATGATTGCCGATACAGGCATCAACCAGCCTAAGATCACCATAGCCGCAGCTGAAATCGCGCCGTTTGCTAAAACCGGGGGACTGGCCGACGCTGTCGCTGCCCTGTCGGCATCGCTGGCAGCAAACGGCTGCCGGGTGAACCTGGTGATGCCGGCTTATCGGAGCATTATCAAAACGGCCATAAATGATGCGCAATACGTCGCCGACATCGGATTCAGAACCGCCGGGCAGGCAGTACCTGCCGGTATCTACCGTTATCCGATCGGGCCTTCACAAAATATCTATTTCATCCGCTGCGACGAATTTTTTGACCGCGCCGGACTTTATGGGGAGTCCGGTATCGATTACACGGACAACGACCGGCGTTTTGCGCTTTTCTCCAGGGCTGTGCTGGAAGTTGCCGGATTAACCGGAAGCCGGATTATCCACCTGAATGACTGGCACGCGGCGCCGGCGGCCGCTATCCTGAAACTTCAACCTGAACGCTACCCCGGCCTCAACGCCGCGAGGACTCTGCTAACCATCCATAACCTTGCCTATCAGGGGCATTTCGCCCGCGACCGCTGGCCATCCCTCGGTCTCGATCCGGCCGCCTTTTACCCGGCATTCGAGTTTTACGGCGGGGTAAATTTTTTAAAATCGGGGCTAGTGTGCGCTGACCGCCTGGTAACCGTCAGCCCGACCTACGCCCGGGAGGTGACTTCCGAAGGCTGCGGTTTCGGGCTTGAGGGCGTACTGCGGACGCGCGCCGCCAGCTTCTCAGGCATCGTGAACGGAGTAGATTATAACCTCTGGAACCCGGAAAACGACCTGTATTTAGTCCAACATTATTCCGCGGCCGATCTAAGCGGCAAGGCAGCCTGTAAAAAAGCCATTCAGCAGTTTTACGGCCTCGAAGAAGACCCGGCGGCGCCGGTGGCGGCAGTAGTCTCCCGGTTGGCCGACGGCAAGGGCATGGAACTAATTAGAGAAATACTAAAGAAGCTCATCGGTTCCGGCGCCCAATTCATCCTCCTGGGCAACGGCGTTCGAGACCTGGAGGATTTTTTCCGCGCCCTGCCTTCGGTGTATCCCGGCAAAGCCGGAACGATTATCGGTTTCGATGACGGTCTGGCCCATCGGACGATTGCCGGCGCCGACATGCTGTTGATGCCGTCACAGCGCGAGCCGTGCGGCTTAACGCAGCTGTATGCCCTTAAGTACGGCACCGTTCCGATTGTGCGGCGCACCGGTGGCCTGGCCGACACCGTGAAACCGGCTGAAGGCGACCGGGGCGACGGCTTTTTATTCGACGAATATTCCGGGACCGCCCTTTGGGAAGCGGTCAACCAGGCGCGTACCTGGTTCGAGGAGCGACCGTCCTGGCAATCGCTGATGCGCCGAGGCATGCTTGCCGACCATTCGTGGTCCCGGTCGATGCAGCAATACCTTCAGATTTATCGTGCTTTGCTGTCCTGATCCAGCCCTTCAAACAGATCCCGCTCCACAGTTCCTGTCACCGCCGGCGGGAAAGCGCGGCTGAAAGAATCCCGCCGCCCGATGAGCTTCTCGATCAGACCCAGGAGGCCGGCGCGGGGCGGACCACCGCCGCCGTAGAGCTGGCTGCAGTGACAGGCTGATGCATCTCCGCGAGCCTTCAGTTCTGCCCGGCTCAATTTGACCCTAGCATGTACTGGCAGGCACTCACCGGTGAGTCTGGTCAGGTCGATATCTTTATTCCGGCCGAATTTTTTAGGGTTTTGGCCAAGAAGCGGCAGGAGCCTGACCGCCAGCTTCAACAATCGCCGCGGGAAGACGCTGTAGTAGAGCTTCGACGGTTGAAACGGCGCCCCCGCCTCGGGATAACGGCCGCCGTCACCGGCTGCCCGGAAAGCTTCAACGGCGGCGCGATTCACCGCCACATGGTCCGGATGACCATAGTCGCCGCAGGGATCGTGGGTAAGGATTACCTGGGGTTTAATCTCCCGGATGATTCTGACGATGCGACCGGCAACCTGTTCGACCGGAGCGTTGACCAGCGCCTGCGGGTGCCGGTTGTCGGCGCTGCCCGCCATCCCGGAGTCCCGGTAGCCCAGGTGGAAGATTGCCGAAAGGCCAAGAACCCTACCGGCACATTGAAGCTCCGCCCAGCGTACGTCCCCGGAGTCGGCCAGTCCCGACATGAAGAACTGCGGATCTATAGTGCCGGCCTCGCCTCGAGTTGCGCAGGCGTAATAGACTTTGACGCCCATCAGCGCGTAATGGGCCAGCGTCGCTCCCGGCCCGAAGCTTTCGTCGTCCGGGTGGGCGCCGATAAAGAGCAGAACTCCATCACCAGGCATCGACAGCACCTCTAAACCTATCTTATCCTGATTCAGCCTAAACTTAATCGGCGGGACAGGCACACGCCACAGCCTACTTGGGGCGGACGAAGATCGTCGACAGCCGCTCGGTGATAGCCTTGTCCCGCTCTTTGATGCGCTGCATGTCGGCCAGCAGTCCAACTTCGCGGGTGATGAAATCTGTGTCCAGATCACCGGAGACGAAGCGCGGGTTTTCCATGATGGCTTTGTGGAGCACCAAATTGGTGCTCACGCCCAGGATTACATACTCATAAAGCGCCCGGCGCATGCGCATGATGGCGTCGTTGCGGTCCTTACCCCAGGCTACCAGCTTGGAAATCATCGGGTGGTAGCAGTCCGGAATAGTGTACCCGGTATAAATCCCCGAATCGACCCTGATGCCGATGCCGCCGGGCGAGCGGTAGCCGGTGATGGTACCGGGCGACGGCATAAAGTTGCGGATGGGGTCCTCGGCGTTGATGCGGCACTCGATGGCCCAGCCGCGGGTTTTAACGTCTTCCTGCCTGAGGGAAAGCGACAGGCCGGCGGCAACATTGATCTGCTCCTTGACCAGGTCAACGCCGGTGACCATCTCCGTCACCGGGTGCTCCACCTGGATACGGGCATTTACCTCCAGAAAATAGTAGCGGCCCTCTGAAAAGATGAACTCCACCGTGCCGGCGCCGACATACTTTATGGCCCGGGCAAGGCGCACCGCCGCGCCGCCCATCTCCGCCCTGAGTTCAGGGTTAAGCGCCGGCGAGGGCGATTCCTCGATAACCTTGGAATGGAAACGCTGGATGGAGCACTCCCGCTCGCCGAGGTGAATGACGTTGCCCTGGGAATCGGCCAGGATCTGGAACTCAATATGGCGCGGGTGTTCGATGTATTTTTCGATGTAGACGCTGGCGATGCCGAAACTCTTCTTAGCCATCTGGGGCGAAAGGGTCAGGGCGCGCTGCAAATCGGAGTCTGACCTGGCGATGACCATGCCGATGCCGCCGCCGCCGCCGGCCGGTTTGACGATCATCGGGTAGCCGATCTCACCCAGGTCATCCTGAAGCTGGCAGAAGTCCGCCGGGCATTCGCCGGTGCCGGGCACCACCGGCACCCCGGCTTTGACCGCTTCTTCTCGGGCGGCGATCTTGTTGCCGGTGACTTCCAGCACCCTGGCCGGCGGGCCGATGAAGATTATCTTGGCCTGTTCGCAGGCGCGGGCGAAGGCGGCGTTCTCCGACAGGAAGCCGTAGCCGGGATGGATGGCCTCGGCCTTGCAGGCTTTGGCGATTTCGATGATTTTATCCATGTTGAGATAGGACAGCGTGGCCGGGGCCGGTCCCAGGAGATAGGCTTCGTCAGCGTACCTGGCATGAAAGGCGTCTTTGTCCGCCTCGGAGTAGACGGCTACGGTGTTTATTCCCAATTCGCGGCAGGCGCGCATGACGCGGACGGCAATTTCGCCTCTATTGGCCACGAGGACTTTGCTGATCATGGAAGTCTCCTTGAATGGATGTTCAGCCGATAATATATCATAAAAGGCGCGGATACGTCGTGGGGGCCGAACCTGGGAATGAGCGCCGAGCGGTCTATAACCGATTTGTTTTTGTTTAGGCGCGCAATAGCCAGGTTTTCCGGAAACGAACTGGAAATTCCACGATGGGCGGAACGCGGGAAACGATAGTCGTCGGAATTGGGAACAAAGGCGGTTTTCATCTCGGCGCCAAAGCCGCGCGAAGCCGTGGCCGAAGCAGGCGGGAAAGCATCAGCCTTAATTAAAGATAGAGAAAGGCGGGCGGAAAGGTTGCGCGAGCCGACTCGGCCTGCCAGCGGAGGCCGACGACAAGAGGGGACGGGTAACAGTACATATGTGCTGTTGCAGGTCATGGCGGTATTATAGCACCTGTGTTCTTTATGATGTCAAGCGTCTGGTGTCGTTTTTGGGGTCATCTTAAGAATATATTTACGACAGACGCGGACGCTTGGGGAAGAAAATTAACGGCCATCGAGTGGAGCTATTTGCGTTTATACTGGTAGAGGAATCACCCAACAAGAGGGTCACTCTATGACAGTGAAGGTTGATTCTACGACTCTTCGTAAATCGATGAACAAAACAAGTTCAAATGTGCCAGGGAGCCAGCCATTCGCAGGCATCATAACCACCGTCTGGGGAGTCCGGATGTTGTTGCCATCCTCGACCCAGCGATAGACAGTCGTTCCTTGATTGACACATTCCACCGTTACTTTGGTGCAACACAGATCGCCCGTCAGCCAAAAAGTACAATATATTGGTATTTGACCAGATGGAAAAGCTTGATCGGAGAGCGGAATATGTCCGGTCTCATAGGGAGCTTTGTTGATTACCAGGAGATCGACATCGATACCGGCATCCGGACAGAAAGTTTCATATGGAGGCGGCAACAACTGAGCATCTTCTCCGCAGCCGCCAATCGTCATAGGAAGACTAATACAGATAACCACCATCCATTTTCTTAGCATAGTCGAGACTTAGAGAACAGCAGCGATGTTCAACACATCGCTGCTGTTCGATCCTTTTTTTCGTACCGATTAAGAGGCCGAACTGACTTTCCGGTTCCTCCGCCATACCAGTTGGGCAGTGAAACCAAAAAGGAGCAGCGCTATACCGCCGAAAATATACAAACCATACAAACCTGCGGTCGGTTCGAATTCATGGAGGGAACCGACGTAGTGAGTGATTCCCCCATACAGAGAAAGAAAGGCCAGAGCGGCGAGAACCCACTCAAACCATTTAACAATGATGCCTTTCCTGATAACCCACATAGCGCCAACGCCGAATACTATGCCGAGTAACAATCCAAGCCACATTTTTTCTGTACCTCCAGTTTTTTACCGCATAGTGTCAATGCCGTAGGTGGGCATCTTGCCGAAACGCTCGTCAAAGTAATCCGCTTCGAGCTTATGGCCATATTTGAAGGTTCGATCCATGTCCGCGAAGAATTTGTTGAACACAGTCGTGTTTGCCGCTGTGGCTTTAACCAGGGTATGCAGCCAGGAAGCCTCCGGCATCTCGTTGAACGGGCATGTACCCTGGCACATCGGACAATGCGGGCATTTCCCGATGTCGGTGCGCCAGCCAAGAAATCCTTGCGCCT
Source organism: Dehalogenimonas alkenigignens (assembly GCF_001466665.1). NCBI lineage: Bacteria > Bacillati > Chloroflexota > Dehalococcoidia > Dehalococcoidales > Dehalococcoidaceae > Dehalogenimonas > Dehalogenimonas alkenigignens. The sequence continues at coordinate 1,822,574 of NZ_KQ758903.1, forward strand.
GATATGGCAGTGGTTCCCCGAAGGTGCCGTTATCGTTGCCATCCTCCGGGTTGCGCCCAGTAGTCCAGGTTGGATCATTGCGCTGAATAACCTGCCCCGGGCAGGCCTCGGCGCAAATTTCACAAGTCTTGCAGAATTCATAGATACCGGCATCAATAGGCCGCGTGGGCACAAGTGGCATGTTTGTCCACATTTTGTAGGTACTTCGTACTGTAGCCCCATACTTCGGATGAAGGGCGACCTGGCCCATGCGGGCATGTTCCAAGAGACCATTTACAGTAGCCAAAGCCGTTCCGGATGTAATGGCGCTCATACCCCCTGCAACGCAATCATACCCCAGGGCCCTGATGAATTGCATGAGTCGGATCTCGATGATGCTCATCCGGGAGTAACAATACCAAACAGCAGCATTCTCACCAGCACCAAGTGGATTATAATCCGGCCAGGCTTTCATAATGCCGCCCTGTTGAACCCGGGTCATATCGATGTTTTGTCTGAAGGTCCAGACGAACGACCATTTGAAACTCGTGGGGATTACCTTACGAGTGACTGTGCCTTTGGTGTTCGTTTCGACGTAAGGTGCCTCTACGTTTTCCCGATCAATCTTGGCGCTTTCCATATCGTATGTCGTGGTCAAACGTTCCAATTGAGGACCGTCTTCGATCACGCCGATGTCATCACACCCAAAGAATCTCGCGATGCCTCGCAACAGATTCATATTCTCTTTAGGAGTCCCTGTCCATTTAGGGTACCCTGTTTTTTCAGGCGTTTTTGTAGGAGTCTGCCCTAGAAAAGTCAGTTTTGGTACGAAAGAGTTTATTGCCTGTGAAGCCGAATCAAGCGCTTGGCGCCGGGGGTCTTTCCAGTTGTACTTGGGGTCGTAGCCTTGCTGCCATTCGACATATTTCTTGGCTTGCTCAAGACTATAAGCATCGAAAAACCATTTACTCTCTTTAACGTTATAATCCCTGGCGTGCCGACCGTCGACTCGCCATTTATGATCCCAATCTATTGGTACAGTGGGCTCATAATATTCTTTATGCTTCACGTACCATGGTAGATTAGGAATATAGCCATCACCCACCTCATACCCGTAATAGTTGCCATTGGACGACATGAGTTCGTCAAGATCATGAAATGCTGGAGAGGTTAGGGCAGCAACGCCTCCCAAGCCGGCACCGGTGAATCCCAGAGCCTTCATGAAATCACGCCGTGAAATTGGAGAATGGAACCTGGACATTTCAACCTCCTTTAAAAGAACTGCGGTTAGTCCTGAAACACTTAGGGCATCAAGTCTGGTTTCGGCTTGATGCCCTAAACACATTGCCCATTACTACTCCTTCCGTCGGAGGTGGCAGGCCTTCAACGATTAACCTAAGTTAAATACATCTTACTCCGATATAACAAATTGTCATCGTACTTAAGAACTAGTCACCATTGGACTTTATGCGTATTTTTTAGTCATATGGTCGCACTATGCCTGAAACGCGGGGGTCGTGGAACTATTCAACACTCTGATCTGTCGGCAGCTCTTAAGTATAAATAACCACAACGACTCAAATAATCCTATCGGTAGCTGGTGATTCCTCTGGCGATGTTTGCGATTAACCTAATGAACCTGACCAGAATTCCCACTCCAATGCCGACTGCCACCAGGATCAAAAATACCTTTACTGCGATTTCCGTCGCCTCGAGGGCAACGGTATCGGAGAAGGCACTGAAATCAAACGGGAATATATTGATCAAGCTGACAATAGCAACGAGGGCGAAAACATCTATGAGAATCTTGATCGGCTCCCGGAGCAGGTATTTATCCCATACGATGGTGATGATATTTCCGAGTATGGCGGCGAACAACGCGGTATTGAGTACGGGCAGCCACAGGTGAAGATCCTGGCTTAAAATGGGATCCCTGACCCAGTTGGTAACCCCATCTGCAGTTTGACCCTGGTAGGTTGCGATGTATTCGCTGTAGTAATTAAAAAGCACCAGAAGCACGGCGCTCCAACCGATAGACAAGCTTGAGCCTACCAGGCGGCCGGTCCTGCTGCCAGGAACATACCTCCTGGCGGGAACCTCACCCGACGGGGCGCTGATGTTGTCCGCCGCTTGAGTCTTATCCGCTGAAGGGTAGGCAACCGGCGCTTTGATAAGTTGCCTTGACAGGCTGCTTACGAAGGGAACCTCGAATTCTTCATCTCTGTATGCTTTGACCATGAGCGTTATCCACAGCACCAAAGCCACGATAGAAACCGCGGCGGATAAAACTCCCCCCGAATTCGGGATCCAACCTAAGATCCACCCCATTATGGCAAGCGGGGCAAAGATCAGAATTGACTGGGTGGCGTGGAACCGGACCTTAACACTTTTTTGTTCAAGGATAAGGAAGATTATACCGGTCACCCACACGCCAAGGTAGCACAGGAGAGCCGCGACATTTGGGGCAAGCCCGGTGCTGGTATTTTGGGAGGAACTCGCCTGGCCGCCGTTCGACCCGGCCTCCTGTTCGATTCTAGATTTTTCTGCTTCGTAGATTGCTTTCCGTTGTTCCGGCGTAATGTCCATCAGAGCGCGCTCCTCTTAACCGCATTTATCATGGCACGAGTCTTGGCGATGAATATCAGGATACAATACAGGTTATGCGCCTTCAATAGTAAGGGGCGGTCAGTAATGAGGGATCATGAAAAAGGGAGCGGCTCTTCCGAGCCGCTCCCTACTAATAATCACGACGATGGAACTAGATGAACAGGGGCACCAGCACCAGGGTGATGGTCGACAGCAGTTTGATCAGGACGTGCAGCGACGGGCCGGCGGTGTCCTTCAGAGGATCGCCGACGGTGTCGCCGACGACAGCCGCGGCGTGGGCGAAGGTGCGCTTGCCCTGGACGACACCCTTGTCGTCTTTGAGCTGACCATCTTCAATGTACTTTTTGGCATTGTCCCAGGCGCCGCCGGAGTTGTTCATGAAGGCGGCTAGCATAATGCCGCCGATAGTGCCGACCATCAGCATAGCGCCGACAGCCATGGCGGCGTCATAACCCTCGATGAGGTTGAAGCCGACGCCCAGCACCAGGGGAGCCAGCACCGGCAGCAGGCCGGGTTTGATCATTTCGCGCAGGCCGGCCCGGGCGGTGATGTCCACGGCGCGGGCGTAATCCGGCTTGGCTTCCCAGGTCATGATCTTGGGATTCTCGCGGAATTGGCGGCGGACTTCCTCGATGATCAACTGGGCGGTATTGCCGACGGCCTTGATGGCCCAGGAACTGAAGAGGAAGACAAGCATGACGGCGAAGAGACCGCCGACGAAGACCTCGGGCTTGGCCAGGTCGATGACATCGAACGGAGTGCCGCGCAGGAATTCGACCTGGTCCATGTAAGCCTGGAACAGCAGGAAGGCGGCCAGGCCGGCGGACACCAGGGCGTAGCCCTTGGTGAGAGCTTTGGTGGTGTTGCCGACGGCGTCGAGGCGGTCGGTGATCTTGCGGACCTGGGGCCCGGCGCCAGCCATCTCGTTGATGCCGTTGGCGTTATCGGTGATGGGACCGAAGGTATCCATGGCCAGGACGTAGGGGCAGGTCATCAGCATGCCCATGGTAGCCACAGCGGTGCCGAAGGCGCCGGCGCCTTCAACGCCGGACTGCTGGCCGAAGAAGTAGGCGACGAGCAGTGAGATGCCGATGACCAGGGCGGTAGGCAGGGCGGTCTCGAAGCCGATAGCGATGCCGCCGACGATGTTGGTAGCGGAACCGGTGCGGGAGGCCTGGGCCAAGTCCTTGACCGGTTTATACTTGGTGTCGGTGTAGTACTGGGTGATATAGAGAATGGCAACCGAGGCGAGGATGCCGACGAGGCCGGCGGCGGCCAGCCAGAAGTTGTCCAGCATGATAGTCACGGTGATAACCATGCCGATAGCGGACAGGACGATGGACATCCAGTAGCCGCGGTTGAGGGCGGCCATGGGATCTTCTTCTTCTTTAGCCTTGACGATGAGCAGACCGATCATGGAGGCCACCAGGCCGAAGGCGCGGACGACCAGCGGGAAGATGATCCAGGCGACATCGCCGGTGATGGCGTATACGGAAGCGCCCAGGATCATGGCGCCGATGTTTTCGGCGGCGGTGGACTCGAAAAGGTCAGCGCCGCGGCCGGCGCAGTCGCCGACGTTGTCGCCGACGAGGTCGGCGATGACCGCGGCGTTTCGGGAGTCGTCTTCAGGAATGCCGGCTTCAACCTTGCCGACGAGGTCGGCGCCCATGTCAGCGGCTTTGGTGTAGATACCGCCGCCGAGCTGGGCGAACAGGGCGACAAAGCTGGCGCCGAAGCCGAAGCCGACGATCAAATGGGGCGCGATTTCAGGCTCAGAGTTGCCGCCGAAGGCAAAGAAGATGGCGGTTACGCCGATTAAAGACAGGGTGGTGATTAGAAAGCCGGAGACGGCGCCGCCGCGCATGGCGACGTCGATGGCCTCGCGCCAGGACCGCTGGGCGGCCGCGGCGCAGCGGACGTTGGATTTGACGGCGATGTACATGCCGGCGAAACCGGAGATGCCGGAGCAAATGGCGCCGACCAGGAAGGCGACGCCGGTGCGCCACATGATGCCGGCCTGGCCGACATCACCCGGGGTGTTTTCCCCGGACAGCAGGCCGACGATAGCGCCGACAGCCACAGCTACAAATATGGAGAGAATACCGATGGTGCGGTACTGGCGGTTCAAGAACGCCCAGGCGCCTTCGAAAATCATGTCCCCCACTTCTCTCATCTTGGGGGTTCCGGTGTCCTTGGCCAGGACGAAGCGGGCCAGGTAGACGATAAACAGGACTGTCACCAGCGAGATGACGGGCACAAGCCAGAAAATACCAGGCATAGTCCTCCTACTTCCCTCCTATTTTTTTACAACTCGGGTACTCTATCATTTTAAGCGCTGATGATGCAAATCGGATTGAACTATCGTTCAATCCGATTTATCAAGGCAGCTGATTCCTTATTAATAGGTTGTTTATGCCGGCCGGGACAAGCCCTGACCCGCGGCCGTGAGGTCTATGCCGGGGGTGGCCAGATCCTCCACCGCCGCGATGCATTCGCGGCGCAACTGGCGTTCGTCGGTGGCTTTGAGATAGCTCTGGCAGTGGTCGCAGACCTCGGCCGCATGAGCCTGATCGCCGCCGATGGTGAACGACCGGATGGAAGCCATCTCGGGATTTTCGCAGTGGGGGCACATGTGCCGGGGAAAGGGCCATTCGGTGCGGCAGAGGCCGCAGTACAGCTTGCGGAAGCCTTTTTCCCCGTAATAAACCCCGTATCTGGCCGGCGAGCCGCAGACCGGGCAGAAGCCGCGGTTCCAGGCGATCTCCTTATCCATCAGCATCTGCCGGTAGGGTTCCGACTGGTGTTCGTAGAAGGGCACCAAAAGGCTGTGCAGGAAATAGGCGATGGTTTCGGCATTGTAGCCGCTGCCTTCCGCCAGTTCGGCAAGGTCCAGCCGTCCCGCCAGCAGGTCTTCGGCAAGGGTATGCCAGTCATCGCTCGAAGAGCCGGGCAGGGCAAAAATCTTCTCGACCGGAAAGGGCTGACCGGCGACGCGGCTGAAAGCGGCCGCCAGTTTTAGAGCCGCCGGGCGAAACACGGAGACCGGGATCGGCACGCTCTGACCGGTCAAGGCAATCTGGCCTTCTTTGAGATTGTTCAAAGCGGCTTCGGAAAGCCGCAGAGTCGGCCCGAGTTGTTCTCGGGCCGACTCCTGGATTTCCATTATTTCTTTGTTGAGGCCGGTGTACCCTTCCGGGAAGGCTTTTTCGGCCTCGTAGCGCTGCAGCTCTGCGCGGCAGCGCTGGTAAAACGACGCACTCACTAAGCAGTCACCACTTCAGGGTTGGCGCGGGCGACCGATTCAGGCAGCCCGGCCTTCTGCTCGGAGAACAGCGGCAGGTAGCGCGCCGCCAGGCGGAAGGCGAACATGGCGCCGAAGATGAGCCCCAGGGTGAAGATGAACTCCCACACCGTCGGGAAGTAGCTGCCGAAGCGCGCCGGCGCATGGGAGATGACCAGGGTGTTCACCCGGTTCAGCACCAGGCCCATGATGATGAGCGATGACGCCCACAACAGGCCGCTCCGGGACTCCCGCACCTTCTTCATGGCGATCAGGATGATCGGCAGCACCATGCCCAGGCCGACCTCCACCAGGAACAGCGCTCCGAACTCGTCGAAGGCGAACTCCGAGAAGCCGCCGGATGCCGCCGTGTCGTAGAAGCGCAGGCCCAGGTAGAAGACCAGGATCCAGGCGGCGATGGCCATGACCTTGGGCAGGAGGTCCATCCGCAGCGTCAGCTTCCAGCTCTTGGCCATGATGACCGAGAAGAAGGTCAGCACCGACAACCCCAGCGACATGGCCGAGATGACGAAGAGATAGCCCATCAGCGGCAGGTGCCACAGCCCGTGCTGGTCAGGCGTGATCAGGAACAGGGCGCCCAGGCTCGACTGGTGCAGGAAGGACAGAAGGATGCCGAAGATGACCAGGGGAACGACCAGCGCGTGCTGCACCGCCGCGGCCTTCACCCAGCCGAAGCGGGCGAAAAGGTTGGGCGAGAACTCCAGGTAAAGCACCGTCAGGTACATCATGACGCACCAGGCCACTTCGAACATGATCGAGCCGGGCTGCCACATCCACAGCGGGTGGATGATCAAGGGGCTGCGGCCCAGGTCGATGGCGATGCCTAAAGCGCCGATAGTGTAGCCCAGGGTGGCGATCAGGATGGCCGGCTTGACCAGCGGCCGGAAGGCTTCCACCTTGAAGATGTAGACGATGGCCGCCAGGACGAAGCCGCCGGCCGCCGAGGCGATGTAAACGCCGACGTCGAAGGCGACCCACAGGCCCCACGGCCAGTTGTCCGACAGATTGGTGACCGCCCCCAGGCCCCAGATCAGCTTGGCGACGGCCACGCCGATGGCGCCCAGCAGGAACAGGAACTGGACGACGCCCCAGAAGCTAAAGAGGGGTACGTTTCGGTTGGTCATTAGTGTGATCCTCCTTTAGCTGCGGTTTCGCCCTTGCCCTTCATCCTCATGGTGCGGAAGGCGTAGGTGCCGACCAGGAAGGCGCCCAGCGCGGCGATCTCATACGGGATCTTGGACAGGAACTCCCAGGTGTACTCGGGGTAAGACTCGGTCTCGACCTCGGGGAAGCCCAGTTCCTGAGGGCTGACAGCGCCCAGGAACAGCACCTGAGTGCCGCCGGCCTCATTTTCGCCGTAGATGTGGTTGAAGTATTTGTCGGGGGAGCGGGCGATGCGGCCTTTGGCGATTTCCAGCAGCGCGTCCCGCTCGCCGAACATGATGGCGCTCGGCGGGCAGGTGGTGGAGCAGGCCGGCTCTTCGGTCGGCTGCTTGGAGGTCTGCCGGTCCCAGCACATGGTGCACTTGGCGATTTTGGGCCAGGGATCGGTTTTGCCTTCATCGGTAAACCAGGTGTATTTGGGGATGTCGAAGGGGCAGGCGTTCTGGCAATAGCGGCAGCCGATGCACTTCCCTTCCTCCCAGACGACCGGACCGAAATCCAGCTTCTGGAGGGCGCCGACCGGGCAGACCGAGGCGCAGGCGGGGTGTTCGCAGTGCATGCACCGCTTGGAAACGAAGTTCCAGGTCAGGTTGCCGTTCTTCATCACCTCGAAGAACTCGACGTGAACGAAGTTGTAGGCGTTGGTTTCAATGGGATTGGTCATGGTGGGGCTGAACTCGGTTTTGACCGCCGGGTTCAGGTTCCACTGCTTGCAGGCGCTCTGGCAGCCGCGGCAGCCGGTGCACCGAACGGTATCAATGAGCAGTCCTTTAGCCATCGTTACATCCCCCTCTTCAACGGCAGAGGTTCAATCGGCACGGAGCGGTGCCCCAGTTTCAACATCTCTGCGGTCTTGTCGGTCTTTTCGATCTTCACCAGGAAGGCCTTGGATTCAGGGATGGTGGTGTTGGCGTCTCCGGCGTTAGGCGACAGCACGTTGGCGCTGGCGCCTGTGCCCAGCCCGGCCCAGCCCCAGTGCCACGGGATGGCGACCTGATGAATGGTCTTGCCGCCGAGGTTGAAGGCCTGGACACGCTTGGTCACCATTGCCGGCAATTCGACGCTGCCGCGGGCCGAGCTTACCTTGATGATATCGCCGGCGGCGATGCCTTTTTCAGCCGCCAGGGTTTCACTGATCTCGACGTACGGCGACGGGACCATTTCCACCAGCCAGGGCAGGTTGCGCGACATGGCGCCGGCCTGCCAGTGCTCGACGACGCGGAAGGTGGTGCAGGCGATGGGGAATTCCGCGGCTGAACCCTTGACATCCAGGCCGCCCTCCCAGATCTTGAACACGGGGTTGTCCTGCTGTTTGGAGAGCACGTTCGACACCGGGCTTTCCCAGGGCTCGTAGTGCTCCGGGAACGGGCCGTCGGTCAAACCAGGACCGAAAAGACTGCCGACACCCTCGGCCTGCATGATGAACGGCAGCCAGCCGCCCTGATTCAACGGGCCGGAGCCGCCGTCGATGATATCGCCTTCCCAGGCTTTGGTGGTGTCGTTCCATTTGACGACCGGCTTGTCCGGGTTGAAAGGCTTGCCGTCCAGGTCAACCGAGGCGCGGTTGTAGATGATGCGCCGGTTGAGCGGCCAGGACCAGGCGTATTTGGCATTCAGGCCGATATTGAACGGCCCGTCGTCGAGATCGCGGCGGGCGGACAGGTTGCCGGTTTCGTTGTAGGAGCCGGAATAGATCCAGTTGCCGCAGGAGGTGGTTCCATCGGTGAGAAGCAGGGTGAAGTTGCCGATAAGCTTGCCGGTCTTCAGGTCATAGCCGTTGTCTTCTTTGGCGACCTGATGCGGGTCAACATGGGTGCCGTAATTCCAGGCCAGCTTGGTGATGGCATCGGCGTTGGGGCCGCCCTCAGCGTTGTAGAGTTCCCGCAGCTTAAGCATGAGCTTGTTGATGATGTCCAGGTCAGGCATGGCCTCACCCGGGGGTTCGACGGCCTTATAGCGCCATTGCATCCAGCGGCTGGAATTGGCAACCGAACCCTCTTTCTCGAAGGAAGCGGCAGCCGGCAGCAGGAAGACCTCAGTCTTGATGTTGGCCGGATTGGCGCCGGGCCTCTTCCAGAAGTTGGCGCTCTCATTTTCCCAGAGATCGGCGGCGATGACCCAGTCCAGCTTTTCCATACCGCCGACGATTTGCTGCTGGTTGGGGCCGCTGACGACGGGATTTTGACCCCAGATCATCAAACCCTTGATCTTGCCTTCATACATGTTTTTGAAAAGGGGAATGAAGGAATGGTTGGCGCCGGTATCCATCTTGGGCAGCCAGTTGAAACCGAAGTCGTTGGCAACGGTGCCGTTGTCGCCGTACCAGGTCTTCAGCAGGCTGGCGATGTACTTGGGGCGGTTACTCCACCAGTTGAGGCTGCGGGGTTCGCGTTTGACGACTGCCGTCCGCGTGTTGTAGGCAGCCAGGGTGGTGTCAGCTTCAGTCGGCGCCGGAAGGTATCCCGGCAGCAGGTGGAATAGAATGCCCCAGTCAGTAGCGCCCTGGACGTTCGATTCGCCGCGGAGGGCGTTGATGCCGCCGCCGGCCAGGCCGACGTTGCCCAGGAGCAGCTGCAGGATGCAGTAGGTGCGGATGAGCTGGGTACCGTAGGTATGCTGGGTGGCGCCCATAGCGTACATGATGGTCATGGCTTTATTGGGGGCGCCGGTTGCAGCCACCAGTTTGGCAATCTCCTGGAGCTTGTCCACCGGAATCCCGGACACTTCATTCGCCTTGGCGAAAGTGTAGCGCGAGTAGTGTTTTTTGAGCAGCTGGAAGACGCCGTTCGGGTTCTTGAGGGTTTTGTCTTTGATGGGAACGCCCGCGCTGTCGAGCTGATAGCTCCAGGTGGTCTTGGTGTAGCTGCGGGTTTCGGCGTTGTAGCCGCTGAAGAGGCCGTCCAGGTCAGCCGGCCCCTTGAAATCCGGGTTGATCAGCGTCGGGGCGTTGGTGTATTCGGTAAGGTACGTCATGTTGTATTTGGCCGGGTTGGCTTCAATATCGTTGACGACGTAGTTGATAATAGCGCCCACGACGGCGATATCAGTTCCGGAACGGATGGGGGCGTACATATCAGCCTTGGCCGCTGACCTTGTGAAGCGGGGGTCCAAGACCACGATTTTGCCCCCGTTGCTCTGAGCCCTGAGGATATGGGTGTAGGAAGCGGGGTGATTCTCGGCGGGATTGGCGCCGATAATGAGGACCAGGTTCGCGTTAGCCACATCGGTCCAGTGGTTGGTCATGGCACCGCGTCCGAACGATTCCGCCAAACTGGCGACAGTGGAGGAATGTCAGAGGCGCGCCTGTGTCTCCAGATACACCATGCCGAAGCTGCGCAGCATCTTCACCAGAAGCTGGCACTCTTCATTGTCCAGGCAGGAGCCGCCGACCATGGCCATGGCTTCGACGCGGCGGACGGTGTTGCCCTTGGCGTTCTTTTCTATCCAGTTGGCATCGCGGGTGGCCTTGATGCGCTTGGCCATCTCGGTGATAGCCCAGTCCCAGTCTTTCTCTTCCCAGTCGGAAGCGCCGGGCGCCCGGTATCTCACTTTCTGAAGGCGGCGGGTGTTGTTGTGAATCTGGGCAATGGCCGCACCCTTGCTGCAGGCGCCGCCCTGGTTCACCGGGTGATTGGGGTCGCCCTCGACGTTGACGAGCCTGCCCTGAGCGTCGGTGCGGCAGATAAAACCGCAGCCCGAAGCGTCGTAGGGACAGATGGTGTAGGTTTCCTTAGTCCAGCGGGGGCGGTCATCCACCGGCAGCGCTGAGTCGGCACCCAGCGGCCCCCGGAAGAGCCCGGCTGTGGCGAAGAGTCCGGCGACTCCGCCGCTGGCCTTAAGGAAGTCCCTCCTACTGACTTGAGACTTCATGCTCCCTCCTTTATTTTGTTCGCCTTTGAGACCTTTGTAATTCAGGCTGCAGTCAGGAATCGGCTTCCGGAATGCAACTTATTGGACATGGTGAGACAGTATATCAGAAGTACTAGTCCCACCGTTCGAATATCATAGCACCAAGGCGATACTTGTGTAAACTGGCCCGTGAACAGCCAAACAGGCAATAATACGTTAGGACAAACCGGTAAATAATGATAGTTTGACAACTTTGGACATTGTTATTTGTTACTCAGTCCGAAACGCCGACAAATTCTGCCGGAATCCAATGACTTTCGGAAACGCATGCCGACCAAAGTATTAGTACCTGTTGCGCGGAGCGGGCCGGCGGCACTAAACTCCCGCCGACCTGGGCGGCCGCCGCCCGCGCTTGAACAGCTTGAGTAAATCCCGGAACCACAACGGAGGCGGCTTGACCGCGGAACGCCCCAGCATGGCTTTTTCAGCGCCATCCGGTCTATAGCCCGTCCCCTGGGCGACCGCCGGCAGCCCGTAACCTTTGAGACCCCAGAGTACCTGAACGCCCAGTTTTTCCGGCGGGATTTCGTTTTCTTCAATCAAATAATACAGTTCAACCCGTTTTTTGTCCGGCATCAGGGTAAAGAACTCGCCCCGGTCCGGCCGCGAACCGAAACGCCGCAAAACCGCCAGCGGCGGCATTTCGGCGATCCCGACGCTGTTCGTCAGTTTGCCGGCATCCATCTTGAGCTGCTGCGGCGACTGACGCATCCGGTAAACGGCGTTTTTAAGGTAGCAAAAATCATACAGGGAATCAGCGTTCAGGGTTACCAGCCGCAGTTCCGGCCGCTCTTCGGCGATTCCGGTAACGGCCACGGCTAAATAAGGAGCTCCCAGTTCCGACGGCGACTCGAGAACGCTGACCACCCTCCGCCATACCGCCGCCGGCAGGATCACGCCGCAAATTTCACCCTGGCAGTTAACCGCCCAGTACATCACCCTGTTCAGGGAGTCCGGGGACAGCGCGCCCCCCCACAAAAGGAGAAAAGTGGTCGCTTCGTTCTTCACCTTCATATTCTAGAGGCAGCGTCCAGCCAGCGTCAAAAGAGCGGTTAAAACCGACGGCAGCGGTCCGATCCCGAGGCTGCCGATTGACGGCGCCGGCCGCTTGCTTCAGAATGACGCCGTGGGATATCTCAGGGTCATCGCCGGGGAGTGCAAAGGCCGGCCGCTCAAGGTGCCGGAGCGGCGGGCGACCCGCCCGGCTACCGAGCTGGTCAGGGGCGCCATTTTTTCAATGCTGGCCAACCTCACCGAAAACTGGGACGAGGTGCTGGACCTGTTTTCCGGCTCAGGGTCGCTGGGCATCGAGGCGCTGTCCCGGGGCGCCGGGCACGCCGACTTCGTGGAACAGGAAAGGGTTTGCTGCGATATTCTGCTGAACAACCTGGAGCAATGCGGCCTGGCAGACCGCGCCAGAGTCCACTGCCTGCCGGTGGAGCGGGCGATCAGTTTCCTGGACAAGACTTACGACATTATTTTGATGGACCCGCCCTACCGCCGGGAAGATATCGGCCTTTTCCTGGGCAGGCTGGCCGGGACCAGTCTCATCGGCGACTCCACCTGGCTGGTCATCACCCATTCGCCGCGGGTGACCCTCGACGAACGTTACGGCCAACTCGTATTATATAAAGAAAGACGCCACGGCGACAGCGTCATCGCCATATACCGCAAGGAGGCAGCATGAAAACGGCTCTTTATCCCGGTTCGTTCGATCCGTTCACCTGGGGTCATATCGATATTATCAGGCGATCGGCGCGGCTGTTCGACCGGGTCATTGTCGGCGTTTACGATACGCCGGACAAGAAACTCATGTTCACCACCGAGGAGCGGGTGGCGATGGGGCGGCAGGCGGTGCGGGATCTTGACAACGTTACGGTGAAGCCTTTCTCCGGGCTGATGGTGGAGTTCGCCCGCCGCGAGAAGGTGAATACAGTGGTGCGTGGCCTCAGGGTCAACAACGACTTCGAGCTTGAGTTCGATATGGCGATGATCAACCGTAAACTGGCGCCGGAGATAGAGCTGGTGTGCCTGCTGGCCTCCCCGGAATTCCAATTCCTTTCTTCCAGCATCATGAAAGAGGTGGCCCGGCTGGGCGGGGACTTCGGCGATCTGGTGCCGCCGTTCGTGGCCGAGGCGGTGCGCGCCAAGGTCAGGTAAAAGGCCGTTTTACCGGATAATCCGTTTTGGGTATAATAGTGGTTATTCAACCCGGGGAGGACAAAACAGAAACATGGCTTTCAAGATTACCGATGAGTGCATCAGCTGCGGAGCCTGTGAACCGGAGTGCCCTAATTCAGCCATCACTGAGGGGGAGACGATCTACATCATCGATCCCGCCAAGTGCACCGAATGCGTCGGCTCATTTTCGACCAAGCAGTGCGCCGAGATCTGCCCTGTCGACTGCTGCGTTCCGGACGAAGCCAACGCGGAAAACCATGACGAACTGCTGGCCAAGTGGCGCCGGCTCCATCCCGGCGAAGAACCCAAGGTCAAATAGAGCCTGCTTTTAAGCCGTAAAAGGGCGACCCGCTGGCGGGTCGCCCTTTTATTGGGTTTATCCCGACGCCAGCCAGTATGTTATAATACTCGCCTGCATGGGGCTGTAGCTCAGCTGGGAGAGCATTGCGTTCGCATCGCAAGGGTCAGGGGTTCGAATCCCCTCAGCTCCACCATGATTATCAATAGGTAGAACCGCATCATAACCGCTCCCATCGGGGCCAACCACGATGGGGAGCTTATATCTCACCCTCACGGATTTTCCATCGGTATTTATCTCCCGGACAAACGACCTGAGGAAAGACTTTCTTTCGGTCAGGCTCGAATCGACCAGTAGTTGGCGAAGGTCTCGGGCACGCGTCTTCACCGAGTCGATGTCAATCAGCTCAACCCCTTCTTTATCGATTTCCTTTTCGACCTTGAGTCGGCTGTTCTCAAGTTCCGCCAGCCGGCTTCTTAACTCACCGATCCGCGGCGCAAGGTCATCGATTCCAATTCTTCCAGTTTCAAGCGCATCGTACAGCCTTGACAGCCTGGCCCTGGTATCAGCGAGTTCGGCGTCAATAACATCCAGTTGTTCTTTAAGTGCGCCTGAAGTTGACCGAAGCTCCTCATTAGTAAGAAGTGCCATTTTCTCCATGTTCTCATCGGTCAGCACCCGTGTCCGCAGTTCATGAACGATCTGTCTTTCCAATTTTTCCTTGGGCAGCATCCGCATATCACAGGCAGCCTTGCCCTGCTTGGCGCCTTTAGAGCATAGATAATAAAAGTGCTTTCCCGATTTGGCGCTGTGGCCCATCATCGCCCCGCCGCAGCGGCAATGAAACAATCCACTCAGTAGATAGAAGCTCGGGACAGTCCTGGGATGGGTAATCTCTGGCTTTTTCATGGACATTTTATGTCGGACAGATTTAAATATTTTATGGTCGATCAAACCCGGCCAGGCGTTTTCGACTCTTACCGGTTTCTCGCCGCAACGACGGACTGCACAGCCCGGGCGGTCTCCCCAGACCAGCGTTCCGGTATAAGCCTCGTTTGATAGTATCTTATAAATAGTAGTCCGGCCCCAGCGCTGGCCGCGTTCTGTTCGAAGTCCTTCACTGTTCAGGGTCTTGGCTATCTCTTTACATCCCATATCTTTCATGGCCATATCAAAGATACGAAGGACCGTCTGGGCACTTGATGAGCCTTCAGAATCGGGCTCAAGCTTGTTCCTGGTCCTGTCGCCATCTTTGACATGGACGACGTGAAAGCCGTAAGCAGGCTTGCTGCCATTGAAAAAGCCTCGGGAGGCATTTTCACGCATACCACGCCGGATATCCTGGCCCAGGTTGGCGCTGTAGAACTCATCGATGGATTCGATGACGCCTTCCAGAAGCCGCCCGGTCGGGCTGTCGTCAACCGGCTCATTGATCGAAATTACCTCGATGCCTTTATTACGAAGCAGTGTCTTGTAAGTAATCGAGTCGGCGCGGCTCCGGGCGAAACGGTTAAGCTTCCAAACAAGGATGGCCGAGAAAGGCGGATTCTTGGCCCGGGCCAAGGCGACCATTTCCTTAAACGCCGGTCGCGAAGCAGTACGCCCGCTTTCCGCTTCGTCGATGAATTCGCGTACTATCCGACAATTGGTTTTGGCAGCGTACTCACTAATCGAACGAATCTGGGCTGAAATCGAGAGGTCGGTGTCCTGTTTGTCTGACGAAACCCGGGCATAAAGGGCGACTGCTTTAGATTCAATGTCCATCTTTTCCTCCTACAGATGCCGGAATGCCCTCCAGCGAGATTGGTTTAATTGCGTCTATTTGAGGTTGGAGAAGGTGGCTATCACAGGTGTTCATTATAATGAGAGCCACCTTTTCGACCTCGGCGGCGGTATTGACCATGGGTTGAGCCAGGGCAATGAGTCTTTCGTCACTGAAACTCCAGGCGTGATTCAGGGTGATTTTGCTAGATAGATGAGGCATTTTGGTTTTCACGGCCTTGTCAACGAGAGAACCGGGCAACGCTCGCCTGCCCTTTTTGGGGAAAGGCCCGTCGATACCGAAGATGCTTGGTTTCGTTTCTCCGTTCCGGGAGCCCGACCAGTACGTGACTGCCCATTCTTTGCCTTCGGCGTCGTCCGGTTCATACAGCGCGCCGTAGAAAAATAGCCGGTCCTGGATCACTTCACCTATACGCAGCAGGATTTGGGAACAGCTCTTGGAGTAAATCCCGGAGAGGCCGATGACATCGAATCCAGCCCGGTAGGCTCTTTCACGAAATTCGTCCTCAGGCAGCAAGACCGCCGATGCAAACCGGTTGGCGGCGATGTGGCGGGCGCTCGTCCTCAGCGGCTCGTATCCCGGCTCAGTCTGCACAAACACAGTCTCCATCATCTCTCTCAGCTCATGAAGGATGGTGTTCTCGATGCCGCTGGCCGTATCGTTCCGGCGATAATAGATGTATTTCCGGCCGCCGCACATTTCGTGATAGCCCCTCACATTTCGCGGCATTTTCTCCGACTCTTTCAGGTGGACACCGAAACATGAAGCAACCGCTCTTAGCGCCCTCACGTTCGCCGGTAAATCCCTCAAATAGATCTGCCTGAACTCCTCTGCCTTTTGATCCTCGGTCGAAGCCCTGGGATTGCCATACTTCCCAACCAGGTAGTCGCAGAAACCCTCGAGGTCATTGAGGCTCTTCACTCGCTGCGCCCCGGCAGCAGCTTTTTCCCGGTGGCCTTCTCGTACATCTCAACTATAAACCGCTTCACGTCCGTCGTCAGTTCACCCGTCATGCGGGTACCGGAATGGTAGCGGGGGTCGTTCATGACGTAATTGAAAGCCATCTCCACTTCCTGTTCGTCGCTAAGACTAGGTTCATTCTCTTCGAGATAACCGGCCGCCCTGAGGAGGTCTTTGAGCGTCACCTGGTAGACGGGCGCCAGGCGCTTCATGAAGTCAGGTCCGGGCGGATTTCTCCGGCCCTGCTCGATCTGGGCCAAGTACGAATAAGAGATGCCGGTCTTCTGCGCGACGTCCCTCAAGGAAAGCCGCTGCTTCTGGCGCAGTTGTCTTATATATCCCGCGAAATCTGGCATAGGTCCTCCATGTTCACAATGTTAGCACATTCTGGTAACAGATGCAACATGTTTCCGACAATTATTTTACGTTTGTTTTGAGATGAAAGTGACATTCCGGCCTTGACCTGACCCGTCTGATGTTTTACTATTGTGCTCACTAATTCTTTCAGGAGTGGCACATGTTCAAGGTGGTTTTGAACAGGGATAACCTTGAAAAAGCAATGCTTCGCCACAACCTCTCGCGCAAGCTCCTTGCCAAGAAGATCGGTCTGTCGCCGAGTTACCTCTGCCGCATCCTCGCCGGCAAGCAAGCCCCGACTGCCGCAGTACGCCAGCAACTTCTCGACTACTTCAAAGGCAGTTCGTTCGACGACCTGTTCACCATCCAGGAAAACGGGGCTGGTAATGACGATTGAAGCCGATCGGGAAGACTTTGAGAACGGTCTGCGTATCTGGGCCCGCAT
This sequence comes from Dehalogenimonas alkenigignens, assembly GCF_001466665.1. Classification (NCBI taxonomy): domain Bacteria; kingdom Bacillati; phylum Chloroflexota; class Dehalococcoidia; order Dehalococcoidales; family Dehalococcoidaceae; genus Dehalogenimonas; species Dehalogenimonas alkenigignens. Next base: position 1,839,558 of record NZ_KQ758903.1, read on the forward strand.
GATCGCTAGGGCTCACCTGAAGAATTTGGCCAGAACGAAAGAAATCAACACGGAGGGAGAAGGAAATGCCGATCAAGGGAATTACCGGGGTCATCAGGTTGCCGAGGCTGGGGAAAATCAGGCTGGGGCTGCAAAGGGAGTCTAGCGAAGGGTTCTCCTATCCAGTCCCGACCGACTACTTCGTCTGCCCGGATGAGGTGAAGAAGGTCTTTGGGCAGTGTCCGACCGAGCTTTCGGTCATGCTGCCGACCGAAAACCCGAACCAGTGGGCCAGCCAGTACCTACGATGCTACTCGGCCTACCGCGGCCTCATCTGCCGCGGCGACGGCGAGACGGCAGTGGCCAGGGTGAACACGAAAACCGGCCAGGTCGCCACCCACGAGGATGCTGAGACCGAACTAAGGGAAATCGCCTGCAGCCCAAAGTCGTGCCACCACTACGAAACCGGCCGCTGCAAGCGGGTGATGAACCTCCAGTTCCTCATCCCCGACTGCCCGGGCATAGGCGTCTACCAGCTCGACACCGGCTCGTATCATTCCATCCTCAACGTCAACAACAGCCTTGACCTGATCAAGAGTGCCTGCGGCCGGCTGTCGATGATTCCGCTTTCTTTAAGGCTTATCGAGAAGGAGGTCGACATCGAGGGCAGGAAGAAAACGGTCCGGGTGCTGCTACTGACCTCCCATTCTACCTTGGCCGAGATCCAGAAGCTCGCACAGATGCCGCCGAGCGAAGTGCTGCTCCTGCCGCCGCCCGACAGCGCGGTGCCGGACGACCTTTTCCCCGAAGAGGCAATCAATATCAATAAGGAGAATATCAGGCTCGAAGACGGTGCCACCGAGCGCGACCTCATCAGACTCTGGGACAAGGCCAAGAGCAAGGTGTGGCAACTCGATATTAGGGAACACCAGCTCAGGCAGTGGTTTAGCAAGCACTGCAACATCGATGTCGAGATACGAGATTTCAACTGGCCGCTACCGCCGGCGAAATTCACCGCCGAGGGGCTTAACCGGTTCCTTAAAGCAGTAGACCGCGACACCGCATGTTAGTCAGAACATGACCACCAAAGACTCACGCGGCGAAAAGACCGCTACTGCCGACGCGTTCAGCGAGGCCGTGCCGGAACTCCTGGAGAGTCACTTAAGGCATCTCCTGGATGACACCGGCCTCGACCTCGACATCATCCGGGAGCGGAAGTACCGGAGCATCGTGTGCAAGGCTGAGCTATCAAGGCTCGGCTTTGCACAGTCGCAACAGCATGTGCCCGGCCTCCTAATCCCTTTGTGGGGCGTCGACGGGCAGGCGGCCGGGTACCAACTCCGGCCCGATAACCCCCGCACCAACAACCAGGGCAAGATGGTGAAATACGAGCTGCCGGCAGGGTCGGCAAACCGGCTCGACTGCCCGCCCCGCTGCCAGAAAGCTCTCGGCAACCCCAAGGTGCCGCTCTGGATCACCGAGGGCTCCAAGAAAGCCGATGCCCTGGCCGGCCGCGGTGCTTGCGCCATATCCGTCACCGGTGTCTGGGGATTCAAAGGCAAGAACGAGTTCGGCGGCGTGACCTTCCTCGCCGATTGGGACTACATCGCCCTTAAAGAACGCACCGTTTACCTCGCCTTCGACTCCGACATCATGACCAAGGAGCCGGTGAGGAAAGCACTGTCTCATGTCGCCGAGCACATCCGGCGTAAAGGGGCGAAAGTGCAAATCGTCCAACTGCCCCAGTTGGAAGGCCAGGGCAAAACGGGCATCGACGACTACCTGCTCAAGTATTCCCTCGCCGATGCCGAAAAGCTGGTCGGTGAGTTCAAGCTGGAAGAAGAAGACCGGGAGCGGTATGTCTCCGGTTTCATCCTCCGCGACGGCACGGTGGGCGAGATGGTGGTCGATGAAGATGACCGGTATTTCATGGTTTCAGACGGTGGGGCAATCAAGAAAGTCTGGCAATACGACACCTCGAAGGTGACCTACCTGCCGACCACCGATTCGCTGGTCGGCCATGTGGTGCACTTCGCCCCCGGCGCCGCGCCTTATGACTCTCAGGCAAAACTCTTCGGAGAGATAAAGGGCTTTATCCACCGCTATATGGAGCTGCCGTCTGATTTCGAGGAGATCGCTTCGCTCTACGTCCTCTTAAGCTGGGTTTACGAGTTCGCCCCTTCGATTCCATATCTCCGGGTGATCGGCGACTGGGGCACCGGCAAGACACGTTTTTTGCAGGTTGTCGGCAGCGTGTGCTTCCGCCCGATGTTTGCCTCGGGCGCTACCACGCCGTCGCCGATCTTTCGCATTCTGGAGCAATTCCGGGGAACGTTGGTGCTTGATGAAGCCGACTTCAAGGATTCCTCAGCCTGGACGGAGATGGTGAAGCTTCTCAATAACGGCTACCGGCCAGGGATGCCGGTCCTTAGAGCCGACAAGGAAAACGGGAAATGGTTTCCCCGCGGCTACCAGGTGTTCGGGCCGAAACTACTGTCGACCAGGTTCCCATTCAGCGACGAAGCCCTCGAGAGTCGCTGTCTGACGTCCGAGATGATGCCGCTCACCCGCGAGGACATCCCCCGCGTGCTGCCGGCGTCTTTCGACAAAGAGGTCGGGACCCTGCGGTCAAAGCTGCTCACCTTTCGCCTTCACAACCTTTGCCGTCTCAGGGGCAAGACCTTCGGCAACGAACTCCTCGAACCCAACCTGCAGCCGCGCCTTCAGGAGATACTCATTCCGATGAAGGCCATGCTTAACGGCGACCACGCCATGGCGGAGGCGCTGGGCAGTTTCGTCCACCGGCTACAGGAATCGCTTTACACCAGACGCCGAGAAAGCGACGCCGGACGGGTGCTTGCCGCAATGATTGAACTGCACCGGGAAAACAAGGAACTGTCACTCAAAAACATCGCAATAAGCGCCAGCGCCATGGATGAAGAGGAGGCTCCATTCAACCCGGAAAAGGCTGGCTGGCTGACCCGGCGGCTCGGCTTTCAAAAAGAGAAGGGCAGCAGCACGCGGCGAAGGGTGGTCTGCTGGGATCAGGCAAGGGTCGAAAGCCTGATCAAGCAATATGGCCTTAAGCTCGAACCCCCCGTATCCGAGAAAAAACCTTTCACTCCTTTCGAACCTTTCGAAACAGCTTCAGATTCCCCGAAAGGTTCTCAAGCGAAGGAAAAACCTTTCGCTGAAAAAGCCGGAAATTCGTCGGATTTAGCTTTGGAGGGGACGAAAGGTTCTGAAAGGGCGGAAAAACCTTTCGAAAAACCTTTCGTACGTGAGCCTGAACGTGAGGCGAAAGGTTTGAAAGGTTCGAAAGGTTCTGTAGGGAATACGGCGTCTTATCATCAGCCGGAGGGAACGACATGAAGAAAAAAAGGACTCTCTATGAATGCGCCCATGCCAGGGCGTATGGGAAAAGGATCTTCTGCCGGAGGGGGTTCCCTCTGTCCGACAAGGCGGGAAACGGCGGCATCGACATCATACGGCTGGCCCGCGGCGAGCCGTTGGCGCTCGACATCTGCCAAGCCTGCCTCGATTTCAACCGACTGGGACCGGCCGTCCCGGATGGGGAACGCGGTTGGCTCAAAAAGAAAGAGGTGTCAAAAAGATGATCGATTTTCTGGGAAGACTCTACGAAAGCTTATGGGGCCGGGTCGGCGGGAAACCCTGGACCGAGATCATCCGCGACGACCAGAAGAAATCGCCCCTCTTCTTCATGCTTATCTTTCTCGGCCTGGGTATGCTGCTTGCAAGGCTCGGCGGAAAGTATTGGTGGCAGATTCTTATCGGCTTTTTCCTCGGAATCCTGTGCGGCCATTTCTGGTGGTGATGCCATGGAAGAACGCTTCAACAGAATCAAGAGGATACAGCAAGACCTGGCAAACGAGCTTCAAGTGTTCATGTGCGAGCTCTTTACCAGCGCCGCCGACCCAACCACTGTCATGAACTTCGCCCAGAGGCTCGGCGTGGACGTTTCGGCTGGTAAGCATTTGCCGCCTCAACCGCCTGCTCAGGATCCCTACAGGGTCCTCGGCTGTGACCGGGGGACGCCGCAGGAGCAGGTAAGACGCCGCTACTTGGACCTACTCCGAAAGCTTCACCCGGACACCGCCGGCATCAAGGGCACCGAATACCTGACTCAACTGGTGACCGAGGCCTTCAAGAAGATCTCCGTCGAGAGGAGGTGGTAAAGGTGAAGGATGAAAGTGTTCTGGAACAACTTTCCGAGATCGCAAGATTCGAGGCGTCGGTCGACATGGACAAGAACTACCGTATCGGCTGGGGCTGGCGGCAGGTCCGCATCTGGCCGGCGACGCTGTCGAAACTCTTCAAAGAGGGTTATCTCGAAAATGTCTTTCGCTCCAACTCCCACACCGGCTACCGGCTGAGCGAACTCGGTAAACACCTTCTTTCGGCCGAGAATGCGCCGCCCCAGGCGCGCCAGGGGCCAAAACTGGCGGCACCCGATTCTCTATTTGCGGATATCATCGGGCATGACGGCGTAAAAGAGCTTCTCAGGGCTTCACTTCTTGCCGAAAAGCCGGTGCATGTCCTTCTCACCGGACCGCCCGCCCTGGCCAAGACGCTTTTCCTCTGGGATATCGAAAAGGCCGGCGGCGAGAAGGCCATCTGGTTGGTGGGCTCGGCAACATCGAAGGCCGGTCTTTGGGACCTTGTTGCCGGACGCGAGCCTTCCATCCTTCTTATTGACGAAATCGACAAGATGAACGCAGCCGACACCGCGGCGCTTCTGACCATGATGGAAGGCGGCCGGTTGATCCGGGCCAAAAGGGGCCGCGAGCTTAACATCAACAATCCGCTGTGGGTGGTGGCCGCCTCAAACCGGTGCGAGAAATTGTCGCCGGAACTCCGGTCGCGGTTTGCGATCCGGATGTTGAATCCGTACGGCCGGGCGGAGTACCTCGCTGTTGTGAAAGGCGTCCTCGTCCGCTCAGAGGGCTTGAGCTCCGAGCTTGCCACGGAGGTCGCCGACCGCCTCGACGGCCTGACCCAAAACGTTCGGGACGCAATACGAGTGGCTCGCCTGGCGCCGCAACTCGGCGTCGAGAAGGCGATCAAATTACTTTTAGGAGGAGCGTCAAATGAAGACTGAAAAGGAAATCAGGCAGAAGCTGGAGTATTACCGGGGAATCCTTGGAGTCATCCAGGCTAAAAGGACCAGGACGAGGTCGAGCGGCTTCGGTAGAGGCACGAGGCCCTTTCCCGAGGACGCCCTGCACTTGCTCACTGCCGGGGCTAACGTCGATGAGGTGACCACCGATTTTCCTCCGGCCGAGCAGGAGTTCATCAGACAGTGGTTTGGTTCGCTTTCGGCAAGCGCCCTACAGCTCATCACCGCACTGGCCGGCATCCTCGGCTGGGTGCTCGATGAGGCCGAAGCGGTGGAGGGGGTGACCCCCCACCAGGCAAAATAGCTTCAAAATGAATGGTCTAAAGGTGGTTGAAAACCAACCAATTAGCTTTGTTGGCCGTAACCGATTCGAAACCGGCTTGCGTTTAATGCCAAAACCAGCCGTTAACCAGTCTAGCTTTGGCGGTTGAAAGAGAGGGTATATGAATGACCAGTTTGTCGAGAAGGTGAAGGAGCTTGCGGCGGGCGGCGATTCGCAACGCACGATTGCCGAGAAACTCAACGTATCCCGAAGCCAGGTACAGAAGGTGCTCGCCGCCCCGAAGGCACCATCGGACGACACTCCTCAGGTGGCCGAAGAACAGCTGCGGAAAATCATTCGTGAAGAACTGAAAAGCGCCCGCGATTCGGAGAAGACCGACGACAAGGAAAAGGCCAACGGTCAGTTCCCGATGGTCCGGAAAATGGGTGGCGGCATGGAGGTCATCTCTCCTGAGGCGGTGTTACGCCAGTACATGGGCGGTACGCCGGAGGAGGAAATTGAACTTCGAGCGATCATGAAGTTCCGGGCGTCCATGCTCATGGTCATGGACCTGGTGAATATCCAGAAGGGTTCGGCCGAGGCTGATGCCAAGCGCATGATCCCAATCCTAAGTCTGATGAAGGAGACCAGGGAAGAACAAGACGCCGCGGCCGCCAGGGCGAAGGCCTCGAGCGAAGAAATCGCCGACCGGGCAGCACATGAAACTGCGGCTCACCTTTTCAGCGCCATCTCCCAAAACAACACCCAAGTAAGTGGCTCGCTGGAACAGATCAGGCAGATCCTTAATGGCAAGAACGACGATCCGTTCAGCCGGCTCACGAACATGATGCAGTCCATGCAGAGCCTGTCGCAGATGTTCGGTATGCCGATGCCGGGCGTGATGCCCGGTGCCCCGCCGCCTGTCTCACCCGGTACCCAGCCGCCGCCAAACCCGCAACCTATCGAGCGATACAAGATAAACGAAACGGAGGAAAAAGATGTTTGATTTCATGCAGATGGCCAGCTCCCCCCAGTCTCAGGAGATGATGTTCCGGATGATGAGTCGGCAGATGGGACAGGCGCCGCCGGAGGTCAGGGACGCGGTTGCCCGGGTGGAAGTGATCATTAAAAAGGGCGAACGTGGTTTCGAGCTTCGTCTGAGCCGGAGCGACAACGCCAAAGTTGAAGAGATGACCAAGCAGTCGGTAGAGAGCTGGGTTGATCTCCTGAGCCGGGGCTTCCAGGCGGTAGGTTACAAGGTGAAGATCTATGAATAGCTGGATGTCACCGTTATATTCACTGCTTTTTCTGGCGTTGTGGCGGGTGTCATATGAGGCAGCAAACGGTATTGATCCGGGAGTGCCTTTGGACGCGCCAAAGGGACCGGAACAGAGTACTCCAACACGTCTGCCCCCTCTCCAAAAGAAGTGGACTGAAAAGGCGGTCCAAAAATATGCAGAGGCACAAGACAAGAAGTGGTCGAATTGGGTAAACTCAATGTTTGACCATGAGTGACAGGCGCATCTCCTCATTTAGCCTAGCAGTACCTTCGCTCTGTCGTGGATCGGTAAAGTAGTGAGTACGGCGTATAATAAGGGTCATGTCATCCTTTATTGAGGATCAAAGAATGCTTTGCCCTACTTGTTTAACCGAAATCGGCCGTACTAGACTTACTGCGATCAATGGTGTGACAACATGCCGAAGCTGTTCATCCTTTTTTCGGGCTTTGAGAGTTCCTTATCAGAATTGGTTTACTCCAAGCAATATATTAACAAGTAAATCGGTTAATGACCGCCATCCTGGTATTAATATTCAGTTATTGAAGAACGTGATAAAACGGTTGAATTTATCGGGCACTTATAATACGCCCGAGTCTATACGAGCGGTTTTAAATCGTCTATGCGCTTCGCTACATTTGCTTCTCACCAAGGAAATCAGTTCATTCGAAAAGTATGAAGCGATCACGGAGATTCTGAATCGGCTCGATTATTTATATACACTTAGGTCGGTTCAATTAATGGAATATTCGAGATCATCTATTCCACTAAACGAACATGTTGATCGCAATTTATTCTTCAATAAATTATTCGCGTCTTACGGGAAATCTCTCGAACTTATTCTTGAATCAGCCCTCAAGAATGATAGTTTTTCCAAGTACCCTTCTCATAATAAGAGCCCCTGGAACAATATACTTGAACTAGCTTCAGAAATTGTAACCATCAATCATCATGTGGAGACATTCAATCTGTTTCCAGAAAAAGGGGAACTTCAAATAACAGCCTGCTCATGGGATTTAAATTTTCCAGAGGAACAAGAGCAATTACTTAATTCGTTAATGACAGGCTGGTCGAAAGATGACGTCAGTCATAGCTTAGATAATAAAGTGGACAATGACTCGGCAGCAAGCTCTTCTGAAGACAGAATTAGCGAAATAATGCAATTATCCAATAATAATTATAAACTGATAGATGATACTTGGGAAGACCTTCAAGAGGTTATTTTAAAAACCAACAATTTCCATGTAAAAGAGTATGGATATGCTTTCAACCACAAACTCGCCGTCACCCTTCTTATTGCCAAATTGCCAAAAGCGTTAGATCGAGATTGGATAACGAAGGAAGAACTCATTAATTACATTAAAACTAATCTGAGTCTCGAACATGAAGAGTGTTCCTTCATTATAGATAGTCTTTCCTTGACAGGTCATAATCTCAGAGAAGAGAATGCTTATTATTTTGAATTCCGGCGGATTAATCGCATAATAAGAAAACCCTTGGTCGCGATTCCTGTAGGTAATACTAACGCCTATTTCGTCTCTCCTGCATTACTCGGTCGAGCAGCCCTACATCTCCAGATCGAATACTGTATTGGCAATAGCCCTGAAATGAAAAGTAACGACCTGAAAAAGGCTTACGGTCAGATTAGTCAAGGATACGCTGATTATTTTGTAAGAAAAAGGGTATCGCCTATTTTTGTGAGTAACGGATTTATCTGTGATCAGCTGATAAAAGAAATTGATGGTATTGATTTAAAGGATCAATGCGGTGAGTTGGACGTTGTGGCTTATAATCCAATCAATAACCAATTGTATGTCGTAGAATGCAAACATCGATCAGGCAAACACATCCATACAAGTCATTTCAGAAAAGAAATCCAAACCTACACAAAAGAAAAGGGGTATTTAACTCAATTAGTTAAAAAGGTGCAATGGGTGACAAACAATACAAATATGGTCTTAAAGCATTTGAAAGTAGATTGTACGATTCAACCAACAGTCAAAGGACTATTTGTGACCACGTTTTTTTCGCCTGTCTCTTTATTACAACAAGAAATAGAAATATTGACAATAGATGATCTGGCACCATGGTGTGCAACCAAAGTTAAAAGTCGAATATGTGAAGAAGGCCAAAGAATAAGGATCTCAAATTTGAATTCCTCGTGAGTCTTTCCCCCCGTTGTCTTTTAGCTGTCTTTGGGTCAGCACTGAATGCTGGATTTGAGACAAAGCTAAAATACCCTCGCCCTATTGACAGGCTGAATGGAGCCTGTATAATCTGAAATCGTAAGCCTCGTGAGCTTGCCGACTGAAGTTGGCTCACGAGGCTTTTTAATTTCAGCGGCAGCTCACAGGCTTCAACAAGGGGTCAGCACTCTGGATCGGCTAGGTTCAGGCTGACCCCTTTGCCTTTCCGACCAGAGTGCACCCCAAAGATTGTCCCGGCCGCGAACGGACCGAGACTAACAAGGAGGTGCCCGCATGGGTAAGTACGCCAGCTGGAACGACCTGGAAAAGAATGTCCCCGTCGCCTATCAGGAGAAAGCCACCCCCGAAGCCTTCCGCACCGGCATGAACGGCATCGCGCCGTCCGGCCTGAAGGTCAAGGAGGGCCGGGTAAACCACTATCGCGACGGCGTCGACGGCAAGGGTCCGGTCATGGTTAGCGGCTACAAGCGCGCCATGTTCGAATAGCGCCACCTTCGCCTGGCGCCCTCCCCTTGAGGCTTGTTTGAGATCCCATACCGCCGTCGCGGCGGCGGTATGGGTGATAGCCCAGGGGGGGCGGCACCAGGCTACCGCATGAAGATCAACCGAAAGCAGTAAGGAGAAAGCGATGTACAGAGCACAGCAGATCAGCGGGCCGTTCGCGCCGGGCCAGGCGGGCCCGATGCAGGTGGCCGGGCCTTCGGCCTATTACCCGTCCCAGACCACCGATCCCTTCTCGGGAATGTTTTCCGCCATGATGCCGATGATCATGATGGTGATGATGATGGCTATCATTATGCCCATGATGAAGGGCGTCACGTCCAAGGATTGAACCAAAACGAAGTTGACTATAGGAGGTAGCTAAGACATGTATCCCGCCCAACAGTTCAATACCCAGCAGCTCCGCCCGCAGCAGTACCAGTACGGCACCGTCGGCGGTTACTATCCTTCTCAGACCACCGACATGACCGGCATGTTCTCGGCGATGATGCCGATGATCATGATGGTGATGATGATGGCCATCATGATGCCGATGATGAAGGGCATCACCGGCAAGTCCTAGGCGACCCCGCTAGACAGGAGGAATGAAATTCATGACGAAAGAGAATATCCCGCAGCAGTACCCGGGCTACCCCGGGGCGCGGCCTCCCAAGGGTTGGGTGCCTCCGCTGGGGCAGTCCCTCGCCCTGCTCGGCGTCTACGACAACGAGTCGGGCAACTGGATGGGCCTGCCGCTCCAGGTCTTCCGCGAGGCCCTCTTATCCGCCGAGGCCATCCACACCGAGGACCGCATCGACGAGCGCCACAAAACCGAAGTTACGGTGCCTGACGCTTCTGCTCAGGACACTGTGAAGACCGTCGAGCTCGAAGTGCCGGCCGGCGAAGTCTGGTTTCTGAATCGCCTCAACCTCGTCACCGAGGCTGAGGTCTCCGGCAACATCCGCGTCTCGAAGTTCCCCAAGTCGGACACCATCGATAAAAAATACATGGGCACCGACCAGGCGGCCGGAGCTAGCGCCAACTACGACCTGGCCGAGGCCGGGCAACTCGGCGCCGATCTCCGACTTGTCGGCGGCGACAAGCTGACGGTGGTCGCCACGGTGACCGCCGCCGGCGGCACCACCGCTGCTCGCAAGGTGACCCTGAATCCGTTTGGCCGCAAGGCAAGGCGGCTAATCTAAGCGTAGGGAGGCTTCCCATGCCCTATGCGATGGTGCCGCCGGGCTACCGGGCGATACCTCTGGGAATCGCCGGCAGCATAGAAGGACTGGGCGCCTTCGCCCCGCTCGAAGAGAGCTCGGATGAAGGCGCTCTTTTCTTAGCCCGGCTCGATCTCGAGGAAACCCCTTCTGCGGAGATGCTGGCGCAGATGGAGCAAGCCTTTACCGATGCCGGCGTCGAGCATTGGCCGGGTTACCAGTACGTCGTCCATGCAGATTCCGGCCGGACCTCGGTATACCTTGCCTGGCAGAAGGGCATGGCCTGGTTGCCGATCATTGCCGGCATCATCGGCTTCATCGCCCTGCCGCCGCTTGTCGGCACCGTCATCTGGTGGCTGATCCCGGAGGACGTGAAGAACCTCATCTCGAGCCTCATCAACATGGGCATGATGCTGCTTGTTATGTTCATCCTGATGCAGGTGATGAAGCCACTCACGGCACCTTCAAAACCCAAGAAACTACCCGAGGCAAAAGCATGAACGGCTACCCAGTGGAATATAACCAGTACCAGTCGATGTTCTGGCAGGCGGCCGTTTCGGGCGTTATCAGCATCGCCATGATGGTCGCGATGGGCGCCTGGGCGCTCTCGATGGTAAGGAAAGCCCTCAAGGGCGAGGACGTGGAGTTCCCGCTGTGAGCCGGGCACTTTCGGTGATGGGCGGCGCAGCCGGCGATGTCTTCTGGGATCTGCCGCCGTGGCTCTACTACACTCCGGGCTACGACCTGGGACTTTCTGTCTATGTGGCTAATCCCACGGACGTCGAGCAGGAATACGCCCTCTTGGCCCGGCTGTCGCGGGATACGACCCAGATCAGCGAGGAAGCCTTGCCGGTCTTTGGTTACACCTGGTTTGAGGTCGAGCCTGGGGACGTCGAAAAGCTCAAGGGTTCTTTGCGATTTTCCGAGACCAACGCGGTCTTGACGCTGCTTCTACACGAGAAAGACAGCGGCGAGGTCATCGACTCGGTGGCCACCATGCTGGTATCTCCGGGCAGCTCGGTGCTACCGCCTGCCTGGCCGGGAGCGCCGGTGAACACTGGCACCAGTGGCTTCGATTGGACCTCGCTCATGGGCTTCATGCTGCCGGTCTTGATGCTGGGCATGGTTGCTTCGGCGACCAAGTCCAAAAAGGACCAAGCCAAGAAACTTGAGCCGGGAAAAGAGCCGGTGAAACAGTTGCCGCTGGGGAGGGGAAGCTGATGCCCGGCGAGTTTTACATCGAGGGAAACAAGGCAAAGCTCTCTCTCAAGGTCATCGAGGCGGCCGTCGCCAGCCTGGAGGCGAAACTTGAGGCGGTCAGGAGTCAGACCGACAAGCTTGCCGGCGAGGTGCCTTACGTTGGTTTCGCCGTCGCCGACTGGCAGGCCGCCGAAAGCAACTTGATCGTCGTCGGAGCGCCCGGCGCGAAATACAAGCTGCACGACCTCTCGCTCGGC